>JBMOJO010000097.1:0-12800 GCA_049315745.1 Saprospiraceae bacterium
ATCGAGGTTGTGTAAAAAGGTTTTTTACGGCGCTTCGCGCCAAATTATGTTTTGATAGACACGTCATTTTCACGATTTCGCTTCGCGAAATCGTGAAAATGACGTGTCTATCAGAAGAATATTCTGCCGCCGCAGGCGGCAAAAACCTTTTTACACAACCCCAAGACTTTGTACGTCACCCCAAATAAAATCCTTTCCGGCCGGATTTTCGTCTAGTACCCCCCTTTCGTTCCGGGTGGGTCCATTTCGACATCACCGGCACCGGCGATCCGGAACTCGACCCTGCGGTTCATGTAGCTGTCCTTTGTGGGTACCAGCACCTCACTGGAGCCTTTCCATTGCAAGACCAGGCGGCCGCGGCCGATGTTGTGCGTTGTAACCAAATGATCAACAACTGCCTTGGCACGGTTATAGGAGAGCCTGTTGTTGTATTGTTCAGCACCGGTACCATCCGCATATCCGGTGACCACCAGGCGCAGGCTGGTGTTCACGCGCAGAATCCTCGCGATACTGGATAAAGTACCGTAGTCGGTGTACTTGATCTCCATCTTATCCGAGTTGAAATGGATCATCGGGAGGAACCACTCGGTTGGATAATTCCGAATATCATCAATCGTACCATTACTCTTAAAGGCTTCTTCGATCAATTCGCGGACGCGGTCTTCCGATACGCCCTGGGGGCGGTCAAACCGTGGGTTGATCACGACCCCTTCTTCATTGACCTGCTCGCCCTCTGCCGGAGTGTAGAAGGGCTCGCGGTCCAGGTAATCCGGCACGCCGTCCCGGTCGGAATCGAGGGTACGGCCTTTGGTATCCACGACAGCACCTGGAGGGGTTTCAGGCTCCATATCGAGCACATCGAGTACCCCGTCCTGGTCGGAGTCATCTAATTTGACCTCAGGCCTGTTTTTGAGTTCGTTGATATCGGAGAGTACCGTTTCGAGCGGGTTGATCCAGTAGAGGGGCTCGCTGGTATTTGATTTGTTGCCAAGGTTGAAATTTATACTGACATTGGAAAAGCTCACGTTGTCCGTATTGCCGATACGCGTATCGAAGCCGTCAACGAAGTCTGCATTTTTTCCAAAAAGGAGGAAACCCTGCTGCTCGAGGCCAACATTGATTCGCGGCCCGACGCGCACAGAAAAGCCAATACCTGCAGCAACGTGCGCGGTATAAACGGAGTTGAGAAAACCCTCGCGGGGCGCTTTGGTCTGTTTGAACGTCATATCATAGTTGCTCATACCCGCCCCTGCCATGAAATAAAGGTTACTCGCCCGCACATCCCGGTTCCACCGCAGGGCGTTCAGGGTAGCGACACCAAATACGGTGCCCGATCGCCATTTGGTTTCGTATTCCCGAAAAGGAGGCCTGGCATCGGCGCCGCGCAGCAGGCTGTAAACGAAATCGCCCCGCAGCGAAAAAATATAATCCACTGCCTTGCGGATATGGATTCCGACGCCGTAAGAAGGCAGCAGGTCAATATCCCCGGCAACGAGCCCGAGACCCCCATTTACCCCGAGCTCGACCATGTTTTTAGGTGTCGCGGCTTTGGGTTTTTCCGCCTTTTCTTCCTTATCTCCCTTGGCGGGAGCAGGAACTTGTGCGAGAAGCGGCTGTAAGGTGCAAACGCTAAGAATCAGTCCTACAATGAAAATTGTTGGTTTTTTCATAGTTTTTAAGTTAATTTGAAATGGGATTATAAAAAGTGTTTCAGACTTGTTGCAAATATAGCAGAAAAGTTACTACTTAAATCATATCCAATACCTTATCAATTGATAATTTTTGCGCTAAAGTTGCGCATTTGATCATTAGACTTGTTAAGAGTGGATTCTCATGGGGTAAAAAAGGCCCTTTTTCGCCCACACTGCGCCTTTTCTCGGCCACGTAGCCAGGATATGCCCCCTCAAAAAGCCTTCGCGTGGACAAAAATTAGCGCATTTTCCCACAAAGATTACCCATCGCAACAAGTCTGTTTTTGCGGACAAAAGGGCTGCCGCATAAGATATTCTTTGGCGCGGAGCATCGAAAAGCGCCTTACCAGATCGCCTCGTTTCAATAAGTTCAAACCGCGAACATGCGTTATAAAGGTGTATTTTAGCCTGAAAACTGCTAATTTTATCCCGGGTAAACCCAGTATATAACCGCAACCTTAAAAATACCATCCGGATGTTAGAAAACTGGCTCAGCGAAATTTCCCTCGACCCGACCATGGAAAAAGGGCAGCAGCCATGGCAGTTGGGCAGCAACCTCCGAAAAAATACGGGCGGGGCATTTCCCGACCTCAGGGATGTCCAAGCAGCGATCATCGGCATCGGGCAGGAGGATGCCGATGCCGTTCGGGAGGCGTTGTATCCTTTGGCATGCCCACAGGGCAAATTCCAGGTTGCCGATTTGGGGAATTTTCGTAAAAACAACCTGTCATTTATTGTCCCTGCCCTGACCGAGCTCCTCCAGAGCCGCATCCTGCCCATCGTCATTGGCAACGATTTTTATTTCAGTCTAACCTTGTACAAGGCGGCGCAGCAATTGCTCAGGCAGATCAACCTTGTTACCGTTGATGAAACTTTGCGCTTTCGGCCGAAAATGGGTTCAATACCTGCCGGCCTGTTCGACCAGCTCGTACACGACCCAGGCGCCCAGTTGTCCCATCTTGGCATCATTGGCTTTCAATCGCATTTTACCGAGCCTGATGCCCTTCACACTGCATCAGACCGGCTTTTCGACGGCGTGCGGCTCGGGCAGGTGCGCGCAAACCTCCAGGAAATAGAACCGATTATTCGGGACGGGGATATATGCTGCTTTAACCTGGCTGCTTTGAAACAATCCGAAGCGCCCGGCCAGGTATGCCCGTCACCGGGAGGGCTGACGATGGAGGAGGCTTGCCAGATTTGCAGATATGCAGGGCTCAGCGACAAGTTAAAGGCGTTCGGAACTTTTGGGTTCCGCGGGGATTTCGACCGCCAGGGCCAAACCGCCCAGACGACTGCTCAAATGATCTGGTACTTCCTTGAAGGATTGCTGCAGCGCAAAGGGGACTTTCCGGCTTCCCTGGACGGGCTCACAGAGTACATCGTCGAGCGGAAAGGCTACGACCCCCCGCTGAAATTCTGGAAAAGCCGCCGATCCGGCCGGTGGTGGGTCCAGGTAAGTACCCCGTCTGTTGAGGCGGGTCCTGTACAACAGCGCCTCGTGCCCTGCTCACACAACGACTATCTCGCAGCCTGCCAGCAGGATGAACTCCCGGAACGCATCCTCAACATACTCAAACGCTTCGGATGATGAGTGGGCCCGCGGTCAGACAAGCGCGAGCATCTTCTCCATTTGCATCCCGCGGGAACCCTTAAGCAGGAAAGTGGTGTTGTCCCAGGAATTGGAGGAAAACCAGGAAGCCAGTTCGCTGCTGTTTGAAAAGAACGGCAGCCCTAAGCTTCGGGCAGCTGCCTGAAATTCTGCCCCTGCGAGGATGACCTGGCCAAACCGCAGATCAAGGGCCAGCCTGGCAATATAGTCGTGTTCTGCGGAGGATGCCGCACCAAGCTCAAACATCGCGCCCAGCACCGCGATCTTCTTCTCCCCGGGAACGCGTGCAAAGTTCCGCAGGGCCTGTTCCATACTGCTTGGATTGGCGTTGTACGCATCCAGTATAAAGGTGTTCGTACCCTTTTGCAGCAGTTGGGAACGGTTCATGCCCGGCACATAGGCCTCCAAAGCCCCTTTAATTTTTTCTGCCGGCACTTTGAAATACCTGCCCAGCGCAATGGCCGTAACCAGGTTGCCCAGGTTATACCGCCCGATCAGTTGGGAATGAATAGTCACCGAAGTATCGTTTTCACTCAGGAACTCCACCGACAGAAAAGGTTGCTCGCCGGCGAGCCGCACTTCCATCCTCGGGCTATCCGGCGACAAGGATTCGCTAAGGCCATAGAACACCCGCTTTTGGACCCCTTCCGATAAATCGCTGAGAAAGTCCTCCCCGGTATTTATAAAAACGGTGCCTTTTTGGCCGATCATAAACCGATACAGCTCTGATTTCCCTTTTTTGACCCCTTCAAGTCCGCCGAAACCCTCTAAATGGGCCTTTCCAATATTGGTAACCACCCCATGGGTAGGTTCCGCGATCGCACACAGTGCCGCAATTTCCCCCTGTGCATTGGCGCCCATCTCGACGACGGCAACTTCGGTGTCATCGGGCATCCCCAGCAAAGTGAGGCATATCCCGATGTGATTATTCAGATTTCCCTTTGTAAAGTGGGTGCGATAGTGTGCGGAGAGGACTGTGCTTACCAGCTCTTTCGTCGTCGTCTTGCCATTACTGCCGGTAATTGCAATAATGGGTATCAGAAACTGCCTGCGATGAAAGCGGGCAAGTTGCTGGAGTGTGGACAGGGTATCCTCCACCAGGATGAACGGCATATCGGGCCTGACGACCGAAGGGTTATCCACTACAGCATAAGCAGCACCTGCGGAAAGTGCGTCGGCTGCATAATCATTTCCATCGAAATGAATGCCCTTCAGTGCAAAAAAAAGGGATCCCGGCACGGGGTGCCGGGAATCCGTTGATACTTTTCGGGAAGCCCGAAACAGTTCATAAAGCTCTTTGACCTCCATTTACTTATATCGGCGATCTACTTTTTTTCCTTTCGTCTTGAACAAGTTACCGCTAGGCGTGTCGTTATCGGTTGGGCCCCCCAGACGGGTCATTGCGCATCGGAAGCCAATCGTCCGATCGGCATCATCCTCATCTTTGAACCTGCGCGTACCCGGGGAAAGCCAGTGGGCCCGGTCGGCCCAGGAGCCGCCCTTATATACCCGCGAACGATCGGTAATCAAGGAGTGCTCAGGGTCATAAAATGCCTCCGACAACGTATCGCCATCGTTATAATTGTTCAGCTCACTGCGCCGGATATTGGAACGGTTGGCCAGTTCTTCCTCTGTGAGTTTGCGGTAGCGCAGGCGGCCGATACTGTCCTTTTCTACCGCATTCCCATCCTGATCTTTTTCCATGATCCGGTATCCGTCCCCGCGATAGGGATTGAGGTCGTGGTTGTCGGCATCGCGCAGACTGAGTGAAGTCATTGGCCGATAGACGTCGAGTACCCATTCGCTGACATTGCCGGCCATGTTGTACAAACCAAAATCATTAGGCAGGAACGACCGTACCTCTGCGGGGATATGGGCATTATCGTTCAGCTTGCCGGCAACCCCCATATAGTCGCCCTTCCCACGCTTGAAGTTGGCGAGGATCGTACCCTGGTTTTTGTCGCGCACCTGATATCGGGTGGAGTTGCCGTCCCAGGGATAGATGCGCCGATCGGTGTACAGTTCATCTTCCTCGGAAGCCTGCTTACCCCGAAGGGCAAGCGCCGCATACTCCCATTCTGCCTCTGTCGGAAGGCGGTAATCCGGAAGCAGGATGCCGTCTTCAAAGCGGACTTTTCGCTCTTCCCCCGTGCCGAGGTCTTTCAGGTCCCTGCGGACATTGGCCTCATACTGCCCGGCGAGATAGGCGTCTGTAGTAAAATTTTGATTGTCTTTCTGATCGGGATTGGGGTTAAGAATCCCCTTTTCGATGAGCATCATCTCATTGACCCTGTCGGTGCGCCATTTTGCGTATGCGGTGGCTTGGGTCCAACTGACGCCGACTACAGGATAATCATTATAGGAAGGAAAGCGGAAGTAGGTATTTACGAAGGGATCGTTGTACACCAAATCGTCGAGCCAAACGAGGGTATCCGGGAGTGATTTTTGTACAACTTCGGGATAGGATTCCCCGAACACGCGGGTAAGCCAGTAAAGATACTCCCGGTAATCCAGGTTGGATACCTCCGTCTCGTCCATATAAAAGGAGGAGACCGTCACCCGCCTTGGTACCGCATTCCAATCGCCCATTACATCTTCGTTGACCTGCCCCATGGTAAAGGTACCCCCTTCAATCAACACCAGGTTAGGGCCGGTGGGCTGGCCGGGGTATTCTTTTTTCTCGAACCCTCCCCATTTTTTGTCGTTATACGCCCAGCCCGTCGTCGAGGAAACCTCACTGCTTGAACACGAAGTGAGGACAACAGCGGTAAGAGACAGGCAAGCGCCGAACATCAAAAGCTTTTTCATCAGTATCTGACAGTTTTGATTTAATAAGCAAATAATATGGTCATGGTAATCCAGCCGCCTGTTGAAGCCACTTTGACGCACACCTCAACGCGACCGGTTTAATGGCTAACGAAACCGGGGCGAAAATAGTATTTTTTAGTATAAACTTATTACGCAACATCCTTTCAAAAGTCGCGGAGGCCGTTTTTTCCGGCGGCAAGCGTGGAAAAGGGTTAGCGGAACATTTTGAAACAATCGTTGTATTGGGCGGACTTACGTCTTTTTCGCCGGGCCTGGCTGTCCTCGAAGTTGAGGGTCATACTGATCTCGTGGGCGCCACCGGTACGCTGCGCGCCCAATGGGGAGATTGTCAGGTCATAGCTGTACCCAAAACGAAATATACCCTCCCGTATGCCAATCAACGCAATAGCGGCATCGGGGTTCCCCCCGCTGTGCCGATACCAGACCCCACCAAATACCGCCTGATAGTTCAGATATGTGCCTGCATTGACCTGCACGAAATCTGCCTGCCGGATAAGCAGCACGTTAGGAGATATGAACGATGGATATTTCACGTTATTGCCCGCTGCAAAGCTAAATTGCAGCCCGGCGTGGGCCGCAAGGCGCATAGGCCGGCCCACCCTCAGCCCCTCGTTGGCCGAAATAAAATTTTCCTCAGGGCGGTTGAGATGCCGGGCGGAGATCCCGAGAAAAGCTTTGGAAGTGTGCAGTAGGATCCCGGCGCCAATATCCACTGCGGCGGCGGTCAGCCCGGCAGGGCGGTCTTCTTCGGAAAGCGGCCCCCCGCCCGCGTTCCCGTCAACCGGGTCGAGCTGATCCCCAAAGACCAACTGGTCCCAATCCAGACGCGATTGCAGCATCCCTGCTTCCAGACCAAACTTTAGGAAATAATCTGCGTTGACCTGCAAATGGTAGCTGTAGGCGCCATGGAACGCCGTCGTCCGGTAAAGCCCGTCCCCCGCATCGTCGGCAAGGACCTGGAAGCCCAAGCCCCCTGCACCATCCGGAAGGCGCTGCTCGAAACCCATCGCATAGGTGCGATAGGCGTTCGGCCAGGAGGGCCACTGGTCCCGGTAGTTTACCGAAATCCGTGGCGCATCGGCAACCCCTGCAAATGCCGGGTTTATTTGAAGGGGTGCGGCGTAAAACTGGCTGAAAACAGGGTCTTGTGCCATTGTACGGATACAGGTACAGACCAATAAAATAAGCAAGACCGGTTTTATCCCCATTGAAGCCCCCTTTTTATGTATTTTTGTCATCACCAACGACAGGTAACTGCCAATATAACCACAACGACTGAAAGTTATGAAGAATTTTGTCCTTACTTTTTTTCTCGTTACAATATTCTGTTCCGTACATGCCAATACACCTGTTCTGGTCGAAGATTCCCTCCTTTGGAACAAAGCCCCCCAGACCCTCGATTTTCCCGGCCAGCAACTGGAGCTTTGGTCGTTTAAAGGTGCTTTAGTGGACGGGATAAGCCCCTTCCAGCCAAGGTATATCCGGGAATTCCCGGTATCCGGGCCTGGTGAGCTCGAAGTGCGGGTAGTACGGATGAACTATGCCCCTTTCGCCCGGCGTACGATGCCCGGCGACGAGACACTCCGGGAAACGCTGCAGTTCGATGCCCGCGTAGAGAAAGACCGCGACCGGTACTACGGAAAAATAGCCTTCGTACCTATCCTCAAATCTGGCGCGGGCTACGCCCAGGTGACTTCCTTTTCGCTGGAAATCGAGTGGCGACCCTCACAGGAACCCCGCCCACGCTCGAACGAATTCGCAACAGCTTCCCGCCTGCGCGAAGGGACCCTGTATAAAATTGCCGTCGAAACAGACGGGATGTACAAGCTCACCTACGATTTTCTTAAAAACGACCTGAAAATAGATATTGACCGTACCGACCCCCGGCAGATTAAACTGCTCGGCAACAAAAACGGTATGCTGCCAATCCTGAACGACCAGCCGCGGCCCGACGACCTTCAGGAAATCCCCGTCAGCATCGCCGGCGAAGCCGATGGCCGCTTCGACCCACAGGATTATCTCCTCTTTTACGGCCAAGGCCCCGGCGAATGGCAATTTAACCCGCAAAACCAGCGCTTTGCCTTTGTCAAAAATAGCTATTCCAACCAGCAGTTCTATTTCATCCAAATCAGCGGGACTGCAGGCAAAAGGGTGGAAGAACAGAATACGGTCCCGAATACACCTTTTGCCAGTACGACTTTTGACGATTACGCACACTTCGAACAGGACAAGGTCAACCTGATGCATCAATGGATCAAGTCAAAAGGCTCCGGACGGCGCTGGTTCGGGGACCACTTCCTCAACGTCCGGGAATACCGCTACGATAAATTTTTTGAGTTTCCCAATCTCGAAACTTCGACGCCCGCCTACCTGAAAGCCGAGATGGCCCTGCGCGCCCTGCAACAGTCCAGGTTCACGCTTGTCGTCAACGGTACGACGCTCAGCAGTAATCTTGCCGACCGTGTCGTAGAGCTGGAAGGTGAATTCGACAATATCCGCGATTACGCGAAAAATGCCCTGCTGGAGGCCACTGTCGCACTCAGTACCGACAATGTCGAAGTCATCGCCCGTTATCCCAGGCCCGGGGGGGCGAATGACGGCAGCGAGGGCTGGGTAGATTATATCACCCTGAACGTTCGGCGAAAACTCCTCATGGCCGGCGACCAAATGCACTTCCGGGACAAAGCCACCCTCGCTTACCCGGGCGCGTCGTTCGAACTGGGCAATGCCCCGGCCGAAACCCTGATCTGGGATATCAGCGACCCCCTGGCACCAAAATTGCAACGCGCCGAGCGCAACGGAGGCCTCCTGCGCTTCGGGGCCAATACCCAGACCCTCCGCACGTTCGTCGCTTTTAACCCCCAAAAGGGTCTCCTGAGCGCAAAAAATGCCGGCAAGGTCGCTAATCAAAACCTCCACGCCCTCAGCCGTGCAGACCTCCTGATTGTTTACCCGAAAGCATTTGCATCAGAAGCTGCTGCGCTTGCCGCCCACCGCCGCGAACACAGCGGCCTTGTCGTAGAAACCGTCGAGACCGGGGCCATCTTCAACGAATTCTCCTCCGGGCGGGTGGATCCCTCTGCAATCCGCAACCTGGCCCGGATGCTGTTCCTGCGCGATCCGAATTTCAGGTACCTGCTCCTCCTGGGCGACGGCACTTTTGACCCCCGGGATATTTACGGCTTTGGAAAAGACTTTGTCCCAACCTATCAGAATGAATCGTTTAACCCGCTTTTCGCGTTCCCTGCCGATGATTATTTCGCCATCCTCGATGCCCAGCCAGGAGGCGACCCGCTCAACGGGCGCTTACAGGTCGCCGTCGGACGGCTCACCGTAAACGCTCCGGGGGAAGCGGCAGAAGTAATCCGTAAAATCATCCATTACGACAAAGCCCCCCAAACCCTTTCCGATTGGCGCAACCGCGTCGTCTTTATCGGCGATGATGAAGACGGCATGCAACATACCGCCGATGCAGACCTTATCGCCGATGATTTCCAGCGCAAATACCCCACAGCAAATATTGACAAAGTATATATTGACGCTTTCCCGCAAGTAGCCACTTCCGGCGGGGCAAGGGTACCGGCAGCCACCGAGGCCATTAATCAGGCGATTTTCAAAGGTATCCTCATCATGACCTACCTGGGCCATGGGGGGCCCAACGGTTGGGCACAGGAACGCATCCTGAACATACCCGACATCCTCGGCTGGAGAAACCTCGACCGGCTACCCCTATTCCTTACCGCGACCTGCTCTTTCACCAATTACGACGATCCCACATTCACCTCCGCAGGAGAAGAAACCCTCCTTAACCCCACAGGCGGGGCCATCGGGCTGATGACGACAACCCGCGCAGTCTTTGCCAATCAAAATGCCGTCCTGACCGAAAAATCCCTCGAGTCCCTTTTCGAACGCCAGGACAACGGAAGGTACCCTACCCTTGGCGAGGCCATGCGCCTGGCCAAAAACAGCGCTTCCACCGTGGGGATTGTCACCAACTCGAGAAAATTTGCCCTCATCGCAGATCCCTCCCTCCAGCTCGCAATCCCCGAATACCGGATCCAGGCAACCCGCATAAACAGTAAAACCGTTGGCACAGGCTCCCCGGATACCCTGCGTGCACTCCAACAAGTCACCGTAGAGGGTGTAGTCGTCGGACAGGACGGAAAACCGCTGGACAACTTCAGCGGCACACTCTATCCGACGATTTTCGATAAAAACCTCCAGACCAGTACGCTCGGACAGGACCGCGGAAGCTACGCCTTCCCTTATCTCGTTCAGCGCAACGTACTCTTCCGCGGGCGCAGCCGCATCGAAAAAGGCCGGTTCAAATTTACCTTTGTAGTACCCAAAGATATTGATTATGCCTTCGGCAACGGAAGGCTCAGCTTCTTCGCAGCAGATTCCCTCACCATGCAGACCGGTGGAGGCTATGCCACCGACCTCCTCATCGGTGGCGAAGCCAGCCAGCAGCTCGCCGACCGCCAGGGCCCCAAAGTGGAAGTTTTTATGAACAGCTTCGATTTCATCCCCGGTAGCCTCACCGACCCCAACCCCATGCTACTCGTAAAACTCAGCGACGACAATGGTATCAATGTCGTCGGCAACAGTATCGGCCATGACCTCGAAGCAGCGCTGGACGGTGATACCCGGCAAACCTACACCCTAAATGATTTTTTTACCGCTGCGCTCGATGACCACCGCAGTGGGGAGGCGCGTTTCCCCCTCAAAAACCTTGCGGAAGGCCCTCATCAAATCCGCGTCAAAGCCTGGGACGTTGCCAATAACCCGGCAGAAGGATCCACGGAATTTATCGTCGCCAATTCCGGCAAAATCGCACTCCAGCATGTACTCAATTACCCCAACCCATTCACCGACCGCACCTGCTTCCAGTTTGACCTGAACCTCGCCAATCAGGAACTCGACGTGCTCATCCAAATTTTTACCGTATCCGGCAAGCTGGTAAAAACCATTGACCAAACTATTTTTTCGGACGGCGCCCTGCGGCGCGATGACTGCATCGAATGGGACGGGCGCGATGATTTTGGGGATACGCTCGCGCGCGGCGTCTATCTCTATAAAATCAGGGTAAGGGCCGCCGGCGCCCCCGACGGAGCGCTCCAGGGAGAAAGTAAGTTCGAAAAATTGGTTTTATTAAAATAAGAATCCCATTTTTTCGTAAAAGAAAAGAATTTGGCACAGATTATGCACCCCCTAATTTCAAACCCCATCACTTCTCCCCGCCAAGGGCCAAACCGAACGCCCGTACCTGATCGGATAACCCCGACGCATTGCCCAAAACGGGCAACCCACTGCCTGTTTCTGCATTAAGTTGCTATATTTGCAAAAATTTTAAATATAAGATCAGTACTATGAAGAACCAATTACTCCAGATAGCGATGATCATCGCCGCAGGGCTCGCAGCCGTGGAGGTAAACGCACAGTGTACACTGGGACAAGACGGCAAATATTACAACCTCGACGGGACGCCATGTACCAATACGGTCGTGACCGCAGTACCCTTTCTGCGTATCGTCTCCGACGCCCGCTCCGGTGCTATGGGCGACGCAGGGATCGCCATCTCCCCCGATGCCAACGCTATGCACTTCAACGCTTCCAAACTCGTTTTTGCAGAAGAAAAAATGGGGGTCTCGGCAACTTATACGCCCTGGCTCCGCGCACTCGGCCTGAACGACGTCTATCTGGCCTATCTGACCGGATTCTATAAACTGGACGACTTCCAGACCATTGGCGTCGGCCTCCGATATTTTTCGCTCGGCAGTATTCAGTTTACAGACCCCAACGGGCAACCCCTTATCACAGGAAGGCCTAATGAATTCGAAGTGGCCGGTGCCTACTCGAGAAAACTCGCAGAAAACCTCTCGGCAGCCGTAACCGCAAAATTTATCTATTCCAACCTCGCTGCCGGACAGATCATCAACGGTGAAACCATCAACCCCGGTGTCGCAGGTGCGGCAGATTTCTCCCTCACCTATAAAGCCCCCATTCAGCTCCGCAGCGGAAGCTCCGAACTCGTCATGGGGTTGGCCCTCTCGAATATAGGTTCCAAAATCACCTATACCGATAACCGCATACGCGACTTCCTGCCTGCAAATTTCGGGCTCGGCGCCGCATGGACAATCAACTTCGATGATTTCAACAAAATTACCTTTACCTCGGATGTCAACAAACTCCTCGTCCCTACACCCTGCCAGGGGCTCGACTGCGACCAGGACGGCGACGGGACGCCCGATTATAAAAATGAATCCCCGATCGGGGCCGTTTTCTCCTCCTGGGCGGATGCACCGGAAGGGTTCAGCGAAGAGCTGAGGGAATTGATGTACTCTATCGGAACAGAATACTGGTACAACGACCAGTTTGCCGTACGCGCAGGCTATTTCAACGAAAACCGGCAGAAGGGAAACCGGAAATTCTTTTCCGTAGGCCTCGGCCTGAAATACAATATTTTCGGCCTCAACTTCTCCTATCTCGTCCCTACGACCAATCAGCGCAACCCGCTCGACAATACGCTGCGCTTCTCCCTGCTGTTCGATTTCGCTGCTTTGAACGCGGCAAATTAACAGCCTTTCTCGGCGCTTCGCGCCAAATGATCGTTTGAGGTTGTGTAAAAAGGTTTTTCTTGGCGCTTCGCGCCAAATTAAATTTGGATGGAG
>JBMOJO010000379.1:0-2848 GCA_049315745.1 Saprospiraceae bacterium
CAAAACGATGTCTCTCAAAAGCGCATTTTCTGCCGCAGAAAGCCGCAAAGGTCGCTTTACAGCGCCTGTTCAAAATCCGCTTTAATATCGTCAATATGCTCGATACCCACGGATACGCGGAGCATATTGGGCAGCACCCCGGCGGCCTGCTGTTCGCGTTCGCTGAGTTGCTGGTGGGTTGTTGCGGAGGGCTGGATAATCAGCGTCTTGGAATCCCCGACATTGGCGAGGTGGCTGACCAGTTTGAGGTTTTCCACCAATCGGGTAGCCTGTTCCTTGCCCCCTTTGAGCGTAAAGGAAAGGACACCGCCAAAACCGTGGCGCAGGTATTTTTTGGCGTTCTCGTGGGAGGGATGCCCCGGAAGGCCCGGGTAAATCACCTGCTCCACTGCGGGGTGGGATTGCAGCCATTGTGCCAGGGCGAGGGTATTCTCTACCGTACGCTGCACCCGGAGCGAGAGCGTCTCGAGGCCCTGGAGCAACAGAAAAGCGTTGAAAGGGCTCAAGGCAGGGCCCATATCGCGCAGGCCTTCCACGCGGGCGCGGATGATGTAGGCGATATTGCCGAAAGGCCCATTAGAACCAAACACATCCCAGAATACCAGTCCGTGATAACCCTCTGAAGGCTCGGAGAACTGCCGGAACTTGCCATTGCCCCAGTTGAAGTTGCCCCCGTCCACGATTACCCCACCGATGGAAGTTCCATGGCCACCGATCCATTTCGTTGCCGACTCTACGACGACGTTGGCGCCGTGTTCCAGTGGCCGGAAGAGGTAGCCGGCCGCGCCGAAGGTATTGTCCACAATGAGGGGGATATCGTGTTTCCTGGCCAACGCCGAAAGGCCGTCAAAGTCCGGGATCAGAAAGCCCGGGTTGCTGATGGATTCGCAGTAGATGGCTTTGGTATTACCATCTATCAAGGCTTCGTAGCTCGACGGGTTTTCGTCTGCGGCAAAGCGCGCCTCGATGCCGAGGCGTTTGAAAGCCACTTTGAACTGGTTGTAGGTACCGCCGTAGAGGTTAGAGCTCGACACAAAATTATCGCCGGCCTCCAGGATGTTGTGCAAGGCAAGGAACTGCGCCGCCTGGCCGGAAGCCACTGCCAGGGCAGCGACACCACCTTCCAGGGCAGCCACCCTTTTTTCAAAAACATCGGCGGTGGGGTTCATGATCCGGGTATAAATATTGCCGAATTCCTTCAGGGCAAACAAGTTGGCCCCGTGCTCCGAATCTTTGAACGTGTAGGAGGTCGTTTGGTAAATCGGCACCGCGCGTGCACGCGTGGTGCCTTCCACTTCCTCTTGACCTGCATGCAACTGCAGGGTCTCGAAATGCAATTTTTGGCTCATGATGTTTAAGTAGTTTAAGTGATAAAATGTTAAGGTATGTTCAATCAATAGAAATCGGAGCGGCCTTAGGGCATACTGGCCCCGTCCGTTGTAATACCTGTTTTCTGTTCCCGAAACCGGCACTGCAGTTTACGGAATTCAGGTTGAGGCAAACACACCGGACCCTGGCGGGACTTCAACAACAACAACAGCAACAACAACAGGAATGGTAAAGGCAAGGCATTGAACAGCCTGGAGGAGGAATTGTACCAGAAAGCCCCTGTAGGAGCGAAACGGAGAAAACGCTGCAATTGGAAGTTTTCATCGCGTATTGATTTTATATTTCCAAAAAGGTTTTGGCGGGAATTGGCACCGTTAACCTGTGTCGCGCCGCAGATCCGGTTGCCAGGGGTTCGCAGAGCCCGTTCTCTCCCCCCTTCGGTATAAAACCACGCCTATGTGAGCAGTGATTTGTATTGCAAATCTATATTCTTTATGGGAATTTCCAAACCTGCCCGCAATAATTTGGTCAAATTTTGAATATTTTTGTGTTTTTGTTATTAATCAATGATTACGCCGCCTAAGGGATACGACGCCTGCGGCGGCGAAATTTTATATTGAACCCGCGCTTGAATCATTGATTTTGCTTCGCAAAATCAATGATTCAAGCGCGGGTTCAAATGATTATTGGCGCGAAGCGCCGAAAAAGGACTTTTTACACAACCCCGATCAGAATAATATTTTGCCGCCGCAGACAGCTGGCTGCATAAATGCCCTTAATACCTATTATCATGAAAATTCAGATCCGGCGATTGGACGACGCCTACCATCTCGAAGCAAAAAACGAAAATGGAAATACCGTTGAGACGGACGCTTCCCCAGACCTGGGCGGGCATAACAAAGGTATGCGCCCCATGGAGATGCTGGCATCCAGCCTTGGGGCCTGCAGTGCAATTGACGTCATTATGTTGCTGAAAAAACAGCGGCAGCCCCTGGAGGATATCCGGATTTCGATTGATGCGGAACGCGAAAAAGACAAGCAGCCTGCCCTTTTTACCGACATCCACCTCGTTTTTTCCCTGTACGGCAACATTGATCAGGAAAAAGCCCATCGGGCAGTGCAACTGTCCATGGACAAGTACTGCTCCGTGTCGCGCATCCTGGAAAAAACTGCAAAAATCACCTGGGAGGTGGAAATCCTACCGGCCTCCGCATAAAATGCTGTTTCCGAAGGGAACAGCATATTATGCGGAGGTGGTATCAATCGTCTGTTTTTGCCGCCTGCGGCGGCAGAAGATTCTTCTTAGAGACACATGGCCTCAACGATTTCGCTTCGCGAAATCGTTGAGGCCATGTGTCTCTCAAAATAAAATTTGGCGCGATGCGCCGCTAAAGGACTTTTTGCACAACCACAAATTATTATTGGGTTGTGTAAAAAGGTTTTTGCCGCCTGCAGCGGCAGAATATTCTTCTTAGAGACACATGGCCTCAACGATTTCGCTTCGCGAAATCGTTGAGGC
>JBMOJO010000380.1:0-2844 GCA_049315745.1 Saprospiraceae bacterium
AGTGCTCGAAAATCCAAATGCGACGCAGATCGAGGAAAAACTGAAGGACTACTCGGATCGTTTTGCCCGCAACCTCAATGGGCTTTACCCGGAAAACGGGCAGTTGTTTATCTTTTTTTCAGGTCATGGGGTGGAAGATCTTGAAAACGGATATTTTCTTCCTGGTGGTGCCGACCCTAAAAGGTTACGTGAAACTGCTCTTCCTTACGTCATTTTACGCCCATTGATCAATGCCATCAAGTGCCGGCATATCCTGGTGGCGGTGGATGCCTGCTACAGTGTCTATTTTGACGAAAATTTCGATAAAAAGACAGATTTTACTTTCCGCCGTCCTGGTGAAGGCGATGAAAATGCGCGCATCCTTGCCAATCACGAAAAGTTCCGATCCCGCTTGTTCTTCACTTCTGATGCCGTTGGGGATATGACCCCGGACAAATCGGGTTTCGCCAGAAAATTGCTGGAGGGCTTTCGCTCTGCTCCTTCACCCAATGGTTTTATTACGTCCAGCGAATTGTTTGCCGGTTATGTACAAAAGGCCCAGCCTGTGCCGCATGGGGGCGTTTTTGGTGATGATGATCCGAGTTCAACTTTCCTGTTTTTTTATGCGCAGGCTTCCACTCCAATAGTTTCAGATGGAGATTCTAAGGCCTGGACGGATGCAAAAACAGTAAATTCTCTGGAATCCTATCGCAATTACCTGCGAAATTTTCCGCAGGGCGAATTTCGTGAATTAGCAGCGAAAAATATTCAAGGCCTGGAGGAAAAGGAGCGAGATGCTGCCGATTGGCAAAGAGCGAAATCGGCCAATACCCGTGAATCGTATGAACAATATATCAAAGTCTGGCCTTCCGGGGACTATCTTGATCTGGCGGAAACTGCCAGGAAGAACTTACTGCCTCTTTCACCAGACAATGTGGTAGCGATTTACGGCAGCACTTTTCTAATGGGCAGCAATTGGGCAGATGATGAACGTCCTGCCCATTCGGTTACGCTCAACAGCTACTATATAGGGAAATATGAGGTCACGGTTCGCCAATTCAAAGAATTTATTGATGCCAGCAGGTATAAAACCGATGCGGAAAAGGAGGGGATGTCCGTGATTTTCAATGATGCTGGTGGGGTAGAAGTAAAATCTGGGGTCAACTGGCGTCATGATGCGCAGGGAAATTTGCGACCCGATAGCGATTATAACCATCCTGTAATCCATGTAAGTTGGAATGATGCCATGGAATTCTGTAAGTGGCTATCCCAAAAAACGGGCAGGAATTATCGCTTGCCAACGGAGGCAGAATGGGAGTTTGCAGCCGGCAATGGGTCTAAACACACGACGTATAGCTGGGGGAACGGGGAACCTATCGGAAAGCAAGGTGGTAATATCGCGGATAAATCATTGAGGAACAGGTTCCCAAATTTTGTTTTTGACGAGACGTATTATGATGGCTATCCGTTTACTTCGCCCGTTGGCTCATTTAACCCTAACGAATTTGGATTATACGATATGAGCGGAAACGTAATGGAGTGGTGCCTGGATTGGTATGCCCCGGATTACTATGCAAATAGCCCTTCTAGTAACCCTAGAGGCCCCTCTACTGGTTCGAGCCGGGCATTTCGTGGTGGGAGTTGGAATACCAGTTATGAAAATTGTCGCGTAACCGTCCGAAATGATAACTTTCCTGGTACCACCAGTTTAAGGTGCTATTTCATCGGTTTCCGCTTGCTACGGACTTTCTAACCTTTTTCTGATAATAGACTTGTTGCGATGGACTTCTAATGGGTTAAAAATAGCTCATTTTCCCACCGGGATTACCCATCTCAACAAGTTAAATGTTAACCCTATAAGTATGCAAAAGTACCTACAACTCCTCATTATTTTGCTGCTGCTGTCCGGAACCTCCAGGAAAACGGCAGGGCCGGTTCCTGCTTTCCGGCCTGGAAAGGATTATGCCCTGTTTTTTGCGGTTAGCGATTATTCAAATGCGGGGCCTTATTTCGGAAACCTCCGAAATCCTATCAAAGATGCAAAGGATATCGAAAAGGAGCTCAAAGATATTTACGGTTTTGAGACGATGGTTTACGAGAACCCCACCAGGGAAACAATAGAAAAGGTCATGGAACAGTGGCAGGAAAAAGCAAAACAACTTCCTCCGGATGCACAGTTGTTCATCTTTTTTTCCGGCCATGGAACGTTTAAAGAGCTCAATAAAAAGGGCTACTTCGTGCCGTTTTTAAAGCCCGGCACCAAGCCCGATTTCTCTGCTTATCTGGACCTCACGGATATTGGGAATATGGTGTCCGGGATCCCCTGTAACCATACCTTGCTGGCGATAGATGCCTGCTATTCAGGTACATTGGATGTTGAAATAGCGTTCAGGGGAGAGCAATTCAAGCGCCCTGGCGCAGGGGGCACGGCTGAGCGCGACGGCATCGTGATGCAACAACTCCGCAACCCCAGTCGGCTGTTGCTGACCTCAGGGGGAAAAGAAAGGACCCCTGACGGGACGATCAATTCCCCTTTTTCTACGGCAATCCTCAGGGGGCTGCGTAATGCCTATACCACCGGAGATGGGTTGCTTACCTATGCCGATTTGCTCGCACAAATGGACCGGGTAAGCCCCAAACCTCACATAGGGGAATTACCGGGCCATCAGTCAGGCGGCTTCGTGTTTGTATCGGCCAACGTGCAAACCACCGTCCGGGTAAACCAGGAACCGCCCCGTCCCGCTACGACACCGACGGAGCCTGCGGTTTCCTCCACAGATGCCGACCTGCGCCAGTACAACATGGTGCGCGTACGCGGCGGCACCTTCACGATGGGCTGCACGGGGGAGCAGGGTGGCGATTGTG
>JBMOJO010000098.1:0-12731 GCA_049315745.1 Saprospiraceae bacterium
CTCTCAGAAGAATATTCTGCCGCCGAAGGCGGCAAAAACCTTTTTACACAACCCCCATCCAAAGAATATTGTGCTGCCGAAGGCGGCGTCTTACCTCCAGGGCAGCCGCTTATTGAACCCTTATCTGTTTACCTCCACGACAAAGTAAATCCCTTCTGTTGGTTCTTTGGCGTTTGAGTTGGCATTCAACTCGTTTTGAGGATAAATGATGCGTTCGGGATAGCGATTAGCTGTTGCCGTATTCAATGGGAATTTGACCGCGATATCCGAGTCGCTTTTACGCAGGCGACGGGCATCGTTAAAAACAAGCCATTGGTTAAAGAAAGAAATATAACGTTCTTCAACAATTTCACGAAGCAAGGCCCGGACAGGAGCGAGGTTATCCTTGTTTTCCATACCGCCTGCGTTAAAATCGTCCGCTACATACGCATCGTATTTGAGGGGATCTGTGGTATTAATCCTCTTGAACGCCCTGCCGGAGGCAAGTACTGCGCGATAGGCATTAAGCTGGGTAAGGCCGGCGTCAAATCCCTGGGTCCTGGCAGCACACTCCGCCAAAGTGAGTTGATTTTCTGCATAGGAAATAAGCGGCATTGGCTCCAGGGAATTCGCAACGCCCTGATTTGCGGATCCTACCCGCTCATCCACCAGCAGATAGGCCCTTCTCGCATTTTCCTGTGTTTTGGCATTATTGCGGGAAGTAGCCACGGCCGGATTAATCAAAGTAGCAATGAGGTAGCTCGTGCGATTGCCCAAGTCGCCCGTCCGGCTCCCGGAATAGAGGGTGAAAAGCAGATTTTTGTCGCTGGTATTCGTAGAGCTGACCGGTCGGAAAAACATCGTATTCTCAATTTTGGAAATCCCTTTCTGGGCAGCCGTCAGTGCCTTGTCGTATTCTTTGGTAAGCGTAAAAAACCTTGCCTTGAGGGTATGTGCGGCTTCCAGCCACTTGAGTTTGTCCCCTGCATAGTAGATATCTTCGGGAAGCGTTCTACTGGTGGCCGCTCCCAAATCTGCAATTGCTCCATCCAGCAACCCCTGGAGCGCATTGAACACTGCGCGTTGGCCATCGAATTTGGGGTCCGAAATTTCAGGGTTTAGGGCTTCAGAATAGGGCACATCTCCGTAGGCGGCAGCAACCGTTCCGATGGCATTTGCCTCGATTACCTTGCTGATGCCAACGAGCAACTTGTCGTTCGGAGCAATTTTCTGGATATGCCGTACCTGATTGGCCACGGCCTGATAGGTAAAAGACCAAAAACCATTGGACTCTGCGGAAGTGAAGTTGTATTCGTACAACGACTTATAAAGGTTTTGGTATCCTACAAAATGTCCGGACCAGGAAGAAGTAATCCGCTGCTCATGGCCAAGTTGTACCTGGACATTCGCCAGTTGTGCTCCGCGAAGGAAATTACTGGCCACTACTGCATCAATGGGAATATTGTTAGGATCGTCATTAACGCCCTCAACCAGGCTTTCACAGGCCACTAAAGAAAAACCCAGCAGTATATAAAAAAATAGTTTGAATGATTTCATCAGGATATGTTTAAATGTTGTTTTTAAATTCCTTTTAGGTTACGGATAAAAAGGAACTTCATCAATAGGTGATTTGGAGGGTGAACAAAACGGAACGGGTACCCGGGTTAGTGAAATAGTCAATTCCGAAACCGTTATCCACCCCAAACTGGTTGGTGTCCGGGTCAATCCCCAGGATATCAGTTTTCAGCCAGAGGTTACGGCCGGTAAGGGTAAAGACGGCTGAATTAAGTTTGGTCGCTTTGCGGAATCCCGAGCTGTTGAGGTTATAGCTCAGGGAAACTTCGCGCAGGCGGGTCCAGGTAAAATCCCCGATAGCAAGTTCGTTGATTACGGCATCGCCGAGGCCTCCCCCTCTGCCGGTGTACCAGGCCTGATCGAGCAAAACAGGGCCTGCCCCGAAATCATAAATATTCCCCCGGATAACGGTTCCTGTGGGGAATTCTTTCCCAGTGACGTTTTTGAGAGGTTGGGTGAGGGTAACTTCGTTGCCAACATCGGCATGCGTACCAAAGTTGCGAAGGATAAACCTGGTGCGCTCTGCATAATCCCCACCTTGGGAATGCTCGAAAAGCACATTTAGGGTAAGTCCTTTCCAGCTCGCACGCGTACCCAAGCCGCCCCGCCAGTCCGGGTTAGGATTTCCAATCACACCCTGCGTGTTCGCTATCTGAGGAAAACCATTCGCATCGAAATCAATACTTCCATCGGTTTTCCGCCTGAGTTGGGTGCCCCAAAGCGCCCCGAGGGGTTGGCCTTTTACTGCGCGGGAGCTGATAGACTGTGTCGTCAGGTCAATAGATTGAACGCCGAGGATATCTAGAACCTCATTGCGGTTATTGTTCCAGTTGGCATACAGGTTGAGGTTGAAAGACTTTTTCTTGATAATGTCCGCGTCGAGTTCCAGCTCGATACCTTGGTTTTTCATTCTGCCCCCGTTGGTATATATGGTGGTAAAGCCGGTAGAGGCGGCAGTTGCTACATCGAAGAGAAGGTCATTAATCTCATTTTTATAATAAGTAGCGGTAAGGCCAATCCGATCGCTCAGGAAACGCAGATCTGCACCAAACTCATACTCTGTCTTGATTTCGGGCCGCAGATTGGGATTGCCCTGGTTGTTGTTGATCCGGTAGCCTCCTCCAAATTGAGCGCTGTTGAGGGGATCGCTGTAGGAGGAATAGGAAAAACCGGATTCTGCGAGGGTCTGAAAGCGGTGCGGGGCGGGCTGAACGCCGACCTGTCCCCAGGAAGCCCTCAATTTTCCGAAGCTGAGGGTTTTCTGGCCGGAAAGGCCCGGGAGTTTGGTAAACTGCCAAGCTGCATCGAAGGAGGGATAGAAGAAGCTGCCATTTACGGAGGAAGCTGCTTCCATTGTTCCGCTCATGTTTACGAACAGCTGCTGAAAAAGGTCAAATGACAATACCCCGTATCCGCGGTTAGAGCGGATGAGGCGTTTGAGGCGCTCCACCGATGAAGCATCGTTGCTGGCATTGAGAGCGGTAATCGGCTGGCGGTAGTCCACCTGGAAACCTACGATGGACGTATAGACCAGGTCCCGCTGGCGGTCGTTGTAGTTCCAGCCCAGCGTGGCCAGGAGGTTGATGTCACTGCCAAGTTTGAAGGAGCCTTTGGCAATGGCATCAAAGTTGATCTCGCGTTCCGAAATATCATCCTGAAAAAGCTCGCCGTTAGGGGCGCCTGCACTGAGGATCGGAAAGAAATAAACGCGCTGGTCGGTGTATGTATCCACCCCGCCGCGGAGTGTAAACTTCAGCCAGGAGAAAGGGTCCACATTGAGCTCCGTATTCATGATAAAACGGTCCACCTCTGTAGTACTTTTTTGTTCGTCGGTGATCCAAATCGGGTTACCATGTGCCGGGTTTGGATAGCCCAGGTGGCGGCGGTACGCGCGATGTGCATTGGGGAATGCCTGCCCGGCGACATTATAATAGGTACCAATATAATCTCGGATATCAAAATCCGGAGCATTGCGCAATAGCGAAAGATAGAGGCCGTCAATATTGGAACTTTGCTGAACCCGGTTGGAAGTTGTGCGGGTATAAGCCGCCCGAGTGGACATACTCAGCCAGCTGCTCAGGAAGGTTTGGTTGTTTAGCCTGAGATTAGTGCGGTTATAATCACTGCCGCGGATAATCCCATCCTGGCTCAAATTGCCAAAACTGAAAAAGAAGGTAGATTTATCACTTCCTCCACTAATAGACAAGTCGTTTTGCCAAAACTTCCCGTCCCTAAAAACAGCATCAAAATTGGACTCGTTAAAGGTTTCTTTCAAATTTTTCTTCGTAACCGGATAATAGACCGTCCCGTTGGCCGCTACGAAGCGGTCGCGGTTGGTCACCACCTCATCGGCAGCCCCGCTCCGATCGGCGATTTTGTCGCCCCAGGACTGGCTGGCCGTAGCGTTCCAGATGCCATTAAGGCCCTGGCCAAACTTATCCTGCAGGGGATGGCGTACGTTGATCTGGTCAAAGGAATAGGCAGAGGAATAGGTAATGGTGGGTTTGCCCGATTTCCCTTTTTTCGTCGTAATTACGATAACCCCATTCGCGGCCCTCGAACCCCAGAGTGAGGCAGCAGAAGCACCTTTTAGAATTTGTATAGACTCAATATCATTGGGATTAAGGTCGTTTAAACGGCTTTGTTGAGACACCCCGGCATCCTGGCCGCCGTTGCCATTGCCGTATATGGTCGAGTTACTAATTGGAACACCATCCACGATTATCAGCGGATCTGAAGAACCTGTAATAGTATTTGCCCCCCTGATCTGGATCACCGAGCCTGCACCCGGATCGCCGTTGGACCTGGCAATCCGCACCCCGGCGGCCTTTCCGCCCAGGCCGTTAATCACGCCTGTTTCCCCCGAACGCACCACATCCTGGGAGTTGACGGTCGAGTAAGTCGCTCCCATCTGGTCCTTTTTCTGCGTAAAGCCCAGGGCGCTTACTACGACCTCATCGAGTACCTCCGCATCTTCTTCCAGGGAAACATCTATGGTTGTGCGGTTTCCGACGGTTTCCCGAACACTGATATAGCCAACAAAGGTGAATTCCAGCACCGCCTCCGCATTCGGGACCTGGATGCTGTATTTACCGTCCAGATCGGTAACAGAACCCGTAGTAGAACCCTGTACGATTACATTCACCCCAATCAGCGGCTCGCCTGATTTATCTTTCACCGTGCCCGAAACCGAGCGCTGTGCCCAGGCCCCTAAGCCCGTAAAGAGGCAAAAAAACATGAATAAGTTGAATTTCTTTACCATAGCTTTTTGTTAGTAGTAATTAAATATATTGACATTGAAGGGTTTTTACAGCCCTTTTTACGACTGGCACTGAACGGGTCCAGCCTTCAACTGCCATGAAAACTTCTGGCAGGTAAAAAACCGGGCCGGAAATGAGCCACTGGCCACATAAATTTGGCAACAATAAGAAAATCTTTGCCATATTTGTCGAAAAAGTTCGGCAAAATATCCATTTATTTTAAAAAATTGTCCCGAAAAAGTCCAAAACCATGCATAAGCCCTCGTAGGGGGTTCCATCCAGGGCAGATTGGCTTTTTTCAAACTCAACATAGACATGACCAAATTCACCGCAATTATCTGCTCGTCTGTCCAAAAGATGATGTTATATGGGCTGCTCGTCGCCATATTGCCACTGAAACTGAAAGCCCAGGCTTTCAGAACAGACAGCATTTATCAGGGACTAAAAGGATATACGGAATACCTGCCCGGCAACTTTCCCCTTATTTTTGCAGCCTCACACGGTGGCGACCTATCGCCGGGTGATATTCCCGTGCGCGTTTGTGCCGGTTGTGTAACCGCAACAGACCTCAACACACAGGAACTTGCGCGCATGGTGCGCGAAGCGATTTTCAAGCGTACCGGTTGCCTTCCCCACGTAATTATCAATCGGCTGAGGCGCAATCGAATGGATGCCAACAGGGAAATCGGGGAGGCAGCGCTTGGCAACCCGGATGCCGAGCAGGCATGGCGCGATTATCACGGGTTTATTGACTCTGCCAAACAAATCACAACCCGAAACTTCCGGAGAGGTCTGTTCATTGACCTGCACGGGCATGGGCATAGCATTCAGCGGCTCGAACTGGGCTACCTGTTGTCCGCTACCACGCTTCGGCTATCAGATGCCTCCCTCAACGCAGTAGATGTCCGCAACAATTCCAGTATCCGAAAACTGACGACCGACAACCGACAGCAATTGTCCCATTCCGAACTTCTCAGGGGCACATCAAGTCTGGGTGCCCTTATGGAAAAATCAGGGTATCCCTCCGTACCGAGCAACGCGGATCCAGCGCCGAAAAGCGGCCAGGACTATTTTAGCGGAGGATACAGCACCGCGCGGCACGGATCGGTGGAGAGCGGGAATATAGATGCGATTCAGATCGAGTGCAATTACCAGGGTGTAAGGGACAGCGAGCCCGGCCTCTTATTTTTTGCCGATGCCCTGGCCGTTTCCCTGCTCGAATATCTGGGGAGTCATTATTTTACTGAACAGCCCGCTTGTCAAACGGTCACTTCTTCTGCCATCCAGCCATCCGATTTGATGCCGCAAGTATTTCCCAACCCCGGCTGCGGCACTTTTAATATTGAAAATTCCGAAGGGGAACAATGCCTCGAGATGATGGTGCGCGATATATCCGGAAAACCCCTATTTCGGCTGAACCATTTGCCCCCGATAGTCGAACTTCCTGCAGGCCGATATCCCAATGGTCTTTACTGGCTGGTTATGAAATTCGACGGAGGACGAATCATCAGCAGGCCCCTGCTGCAACAGTGCCCCGAATAATATATTGCAATGAACCTGCTGGATCCCATCACCCCGTAAAACCGGTAAAACTTGATGTTTGAAGTGGTAAACCTCTACGATTTGGCACTAAATTGAGCAGCTTGGGGCTTGCGGATTTCGGCGTTACTGAGCGGCCCGGACAATTTTTTTTTAGCAAATGCCGAAAAATGGGGCGTGTTTTTTATTTTTAGTTTTTTTATGCCCAATCTCGATATGCTGAAAAATCGTTTAGCCTACTTCTCTGTTTTGCTGTTTGCCATCGCGGGCGGAATCTGGCTCTGGCTTGACCTGCGGAATTCTGTTACGGGCGATACAACAGCGGAGGTCATGGATTACAACCTCCATATCCGCCCGATATTATCGGATAAATGCTTTGCCTGCCACGGACCTGATGCAAAGGCCCGGGAGGCCGGGCTGCGATTGGATATTGCCGACAGCGCCTATGCTGCCCTGAGGGAAAATCCCACCCTCCATGCGATCGTACCCGGCAAGAAAGAAACGTCCGCCATCTGGCAACGGATTACTTCTGCCGATCCAGACCTGATCATGCCACCGCCCTCGTTTAAAATTACCCTAACTGAAGAAGAGATTGGCCGGCTCGGGAAATGGATCGAACAGGGGGCAGCATATAAACCACACTGGGCTTTTGTTCCCCCCGTGAAGCGGGCATTGCCCAAGGTAAAGGACCGCGATTGGCCCAAAAATGAAATTGATTATTTTGTCCTTGCGAAAATGGAGGCGCAGGGACTGGAACCCTCCGCCCCCGCAGATCCTGAACGGCTGCTCAAAAGGGTTTCCCTGGATCTGACAGGCTTGCCGCCGGATATTTCCCTCCAAGACCGCTTTTTAGAAAATTCCAACGATAAAGCCTATGCCCGCCTGGTACGGGAACTCCTGGCTTCCCCGCACTACGGTGAAAAAATGGCGATTGCCTGGCTGGACCTGGCCAGGTATGCCGATAGCCACGGCTATCAGGATGACGGCCTCCGCACGATGTGGCCCTGGCGGGACTGGGTCATCCATGCGTTTAATCAGAATTATTCCTATAAAAAATTTGTCTCCTGGCAGCTCGCCGGGGATTTCCTTGCCCCTGAAAACAAAGAGGCAATCCTGGCGACCGGATTCAACCGCAACCACAAAATTACCCAGGAGGGGGGAGTGATTGACGAAGAATACCGGATTGAGTATGTTACCGACCGAACCAATACGTTTGGTAAAGCTTTTCTGGGACTGACGTTTGAGTGTGCAAAATGCCATGACCACAAATACGATCCGATTTCTCAGGAGGAGTACTTCAGCACGTTCGCCTTTTTTAACCAGGTCGCAGAAAAGGGATATCAAGGGGATATCAGCCTGGCATCGCTCGCCGATCCACCCCTGATCCGTATTGCCCCACAGGAGGTTAGGGATAAACTTCGGTTTATCAACCTAAAGGATACCATGCCGGTGAGCGTCATGGTGATGAAAGATTCCCTGCCGGGGCGCCCAACGCATATCCTGCGCAGAGGAGCTTATGATCAGCCCGACCGGCAGGTCTCTCCTGCGTTGCCGGCTGCAATCATGCGATATGACCAGACAGGTATTGCCAAAGATCGGTCTGGTCTTACGAATTGGCTGTTTGATGAGAAGAACCCCCTCACAGCGAGGGTGTTCGTCAACAGGGTCTGGGAAAGTTTCTTCGGCAGGGGGCTCGTAAAAACTTCCGGGGATTTTGGCTTCCAGGGGGAACTTCCCTCGCATCCCGAGTTGTTGGACTGGCTGGCGGTGGACTTTATGGAAAACGGATGGGATATCAAGCGCCTGATCCGACAAATCGTAACTTCTGCAACTTACCGTCAGTCGGCTAAAGTCCTTCCTGAACACCTGAAAAAAGATCCTGAAAATATCTTTTTGTCCCGTGCCCCCCGCATGCGCCTGCCGGCAGAGCTGGTCAAAGACCTGGTACTGTCTGCTTCCGGCCTGCTGGTACCGGAAATTGGAGGGCCAAGTGTTAAACCCTATCAGCCCGAAGGGATCTGGGAAGCCACTACTTCCGGACGCGGGCAGCTCGCCACTTACCTCCAAGACCATGGGGAATCCCTTTACCGCCGCGGGCTGTACAATTTTATCAAGCGCACCGCACCACCACCCGGCATGCTGACTTTCGATGCCTCCACCAGAGACCAGTGCGAAGTCAGCCGAATGCGCACCAATACCCCCCTGCAGGCACTGATCCTTTTAAATGATCCAATGGTCAATGAGGCAGCAAGGGTGTTTGCAGAACGCCTGCTGGCAAGAAAATTCCAGCCCGAGGAAGCCGTTCGTTTGGCGTTTCGCAGCATTGTCTGCAGGGAGATCAGCAATAAGGAGCTGAACCGCCTGCGGAATTTTTATACGTTGCAGGAGAAAGCCCTGAGCGCTGACTCGAAAAGGGCCAAAAAAATCCTGGAACAAGGGGAATTCCCGCATCCGGAAGGGCTTGATCCTGCAAAAACTGCCGCCCTTTCCCTGACTATCCTGACAATGTATAACCTGGAAGAATCCATTACCAAATCCTGATGCTATGGCCAATCCTTTTTTGGAACAACAGTTCCACCTCACGCGCAGGCACTTTTTAGGCAAACTAAGTATTGGCCTGGGCAGCGCCGCTTTGGGCTCCCTGCTTACCCGCGACTTATGGTCTCCGGAGGCAAGTATCGAAGAGACTATAATGGCCGGTCTGCCGCATTTCGCCCCTAAAGCAAAAAGGGTGATTTACCTTTTTCAAAATGGGGCGCCTTCCCAACTGGAAAGTTTTGATTATAAACCCCTGCTGAATAAAATGTCTGGCCAGGATCTGCCGGAATCTGTGCGCGGCGGGCAACGCCTCACCGGCATGACTGCTAACCAGGAGCGATTTCCGCTCGTGGGGTCCCGTTTCGGGTTTCAACAACATGGCAAAAACGGAACCTGGGTCAGCGAGCTCTTTCCTAATATCGCAAGCATCGCGGACGATATCTGTGTGGTTAAATCCATGCACACCGAAGCCATAAACCACGACCCCGCCCTGACGTTCTTCCAGACAGGCGCCCAACAGGGCAACCGCCCGAGTATGGGAGCGTGGTTGAGCTACGGCCTGGGGAGCGAAAACCAAAATCTGCCGGCGTATTGTGTGCTCCTCTCAAGGGGCAAGGGAAATGGCCAGGGGGTTTATTCCAAACTCTGGACCAACGGTTTCCTCGATAGTATCCACCAAGGGGTACAGTTCAGCAATAGTGATGAGCCCATCCTTTACCTCGAGAATCCCAATGGGGTGGATGACCAGACCCGCCGGCAGATGCTGGATCAACTGGCTGCCCTCAATGATGAAAATTATAAAGATTTTGGCGATCCGGAAATCCAGTCCCGCGTCCAGCAGTACGAGATGGCCTACCGGATGCAGACTGCGGTTCCGGAAATGATGGATCTCAGCAAAGAACCGGATTACATTATCAATATGTATGGACCTGATTGCCTCGTGCCAGGTACCTATGCAGCAAATTGTCTCCTGGCACGTCGTCTTTCAGAATCCGGCGTGCGTTTTGTCCAGCTCTACCACCAGGGCTGGGACCACCACGGTAATCTTATCGGTGAGTTTATGGGGCAGGCCAAGGATGTGGACCGGGCATCTGCAGCACTGGTACAGGACCTGAAACAGCGCGGTCTTCTCGATGAGACCCTTGTCATTTGGGGAGGGGAATTCGGACGGACCAACTACTGCCAAGGCAATTTTTCAGCGGAAAACTACGGCCGCGACCATCACCCCCGATGCTTCTCCATCTGGATGGCCGGCGGCGGGGTTAAACCCGGTATCAGCTATGGAGAAACGGATGAATTCGGGTATAATATCACCGAAAACCCGGTGCATGTGCACGATTTTCATGCCACCGTCCTGCACCTGATGGGCCTGGACCACGAAAAACTGGTGTATAAACACCTGGGCAGGCGGTATCGCCTGACCGACATTGCCGGCAAGGTGGTGCCGGGAATCATCGCCTGACCTTGTAACTCGATTTGGAATGAAGTATCTCGACAAATGGGCGGGTAATGTTATTCTGGCCCTGCAAGCATTTTTGTTGTTTTTGGTTATTCTGGCCGAGAAAGTCGAATTGCCCGTGCTGCTTGCCTGGGGCGGGCGATTACATCCGCTTTTGCTGCATTTGCCGATAGGCTTTTTTTCCTTTGCCTGTTTGCTCTGGATCATCCGCAAACAAATTCAAGGTCAGCAGGCGCTACAACTTTCCCTGGCCCTCAGCGCCCTGAGTATCCCGCTAACGGCGATTACCGGTTTTTTTATTTCCAGGGAGGGGGGATACGATACTGCAATTCTTTTACGCCACCAGTGGGGCGCCGTGATTTTTGGCTTTCTGGCGTGGGCCCTCTACGCAGGGATCCAGGCTTTCCCAGGGAAAGCGAATTGGTGGAATCCCCTTTTTGCTTTTGCATTTTCGGGAATGATCCTCACCGGCCATTGGGGTGGGCAGCTTACGCATGGTCTAGATTTTCTGGGCTGGCCGGAAAGTGAAACGGAGGTATCTGCACCAGTCGCCCTTGCTGCAGTTGGTTCAGGCACTTTTTATGCAGCCAAAATACAGCCGATTTTGACCGAAAAATGCGTTTCCTGCCACCGCAAAGGCAAGTCTAAAGGAGAACTTGTACTGGAGGAGGCTTCCTCGGCGCTGATAGGCGGCAAATCTGGTCCGGCGTGGATTGCCGGCGATATTGCGGGAAGTATCCTGCTGCAACGCATCCATTTGCCGGTTACGGATAAAAAGCACATGCCCCCAAGGGGAAAAAATCCACTGACCCCGGAGGAGGTGGTACTCCTTGATGCCTGGGTTGGGGCGGGAGCGGATCCTGCAATTACATTAGAAGATATCGGATTGGAGCACTCGCTGTTTTCCTTTGCAGGAAGAGAAAAAAATCTTTCTGCAGCGGAAAAGGAATATCAGTTCAAACCGGCTTCAATGGCTACCGTGGAGCGCCTGAACGATGCATTCTGTTCCCTTAAGCCAATTGCCGTAGGTTCTCCTGCACTGGAAGCGGCATTTTTCATCCAAAAGGCCTTTGACCCGAAAAAAATAGGCTCGTTGGAAAAAGTAAAAGACCAACTGGTGCGGCTCAACCTGAGCAAAATGCCTATAGTGGATAAAGACCTTCAGGCGCTGCTACCGTTTAGCCGGCTGGAGGTTCTGACCTTAAATTACACCGGGGTAAGTGATGCCGGATTAATAGCTTTGAAAAAATTACCGGCACTGGAGTCTTTGGGTCTTGCGGGTACTCAGGTGTCGGTCAAGGCAGCCAAAGCGCTTGCCGGCTTCCCTGCACTCAAGGAGGTCTTCTTATGGAATACCCGGGTAACGCCGGCAGAAGTAGCGCAATTGCAGAAAAAATATCCCCGGATCCGCTGGAACCATGGATTCATGCCCTCTCCGGAGGATGTGCTGGCATTGAGCCCGCCGTTGTTTGAAAATGCCAGGCCCGTACTCGCGGCCCTCGATAGTATTTACCTAAAGACCGCTATTCCCGGTGCAGTAATCCGTTATACCCTCGATGGAACCATGCCGGATTCTGCAAGCGGCAAAATCTATCAGGCACCGATTCCCTTTAAGGATATCGTAACGGTAAAAGCCCGCGCCTTTAAACAGGGCTGGCTGGCCAGCGATGTTGCAGAAATGACGATTTATAAACAGGGTAAAAAACCGGAGCGTATAGAATTAGGGACCGCACCAAATCCGGAGTACACTACAACGGCAGATATTCTGGTCAATGCTGTGCTGGGTAATATCACGCAGTTTAAAAGTGGTCAGTGGCTGGGGTACAAAGATCGCCACATGGAGGCGACCTTCCATTTTGATCCAAAAAATACGCCGGAACTTCGCTCTGTGGCGGTGAGCTATGGCGTAAATATCGGCAGCTATATCGTCCCGCCGGTTACTATGGAAGTCTGGGGAGGAAATAATCCCAAAGAAATGAAACTGCTGGCCAATGCGTCTTTTGATGCGTTTACCTTCCAGGACCTCGCCGATCAGGAGTCCAGAGGGAAGGTACTCCTGTTTAAAGCGGCGGCCCACTATCCCGCTTATAAACTGGTTGTCCGCAACCTTACCCGGCTTCCGGATTTTCATCCCGGCAAGGGTACGCCGGGGTGGTTTTTTGTGGATGAAGTTTTCTTTAATTAAACCGGCATACTGCCTATGACCGTAAATACTTATTTACTTATTTAAGTAGAAAAGTAAAGCAGCTGCAGAATTTTATTTTGATAGACACGTCATTTTCGTAACTATTTACCATGTGTTTCCGCGGCTTCGCCGCGAAGGATTTTTTTTTGGCGTGCGTTCATTTTTTACGCGCGGACGCGCGTAAAAAATGAACGCA
>JBMOJO010000099.1:0-12729 GCA_049315745.1 Saprospiraceae bacterium
GGAAAAAGATGTCTCCGTCCAAAAAATATTTCGCCGCCGCAGGCGGCGAAAATAAAAATTCTGTCGCTGACTGCGACATTTTTTAATCCTCCAGGAAAAGGGGGGTTGCTTCTGCAACCTGATTTTCCGGATAAAAACGAAAAATCGTGGACAAGATATTGCATTTTTTCGTCCTCCTTCCGCTTGCAGGTTTGCTGCTCAGCCTTGTCCCGGCAAGGAAAAAGGAGGCCCTTATTTTCTGGATCGCGACCCTCACGCTTTTAGTGCAATGGGCTGGATTAACGACCTTTTCTGTGCTTTGGTGGCTGGATGGCGGCCGGCCGCTTTTCGAAAAATTTCTCACTTATTACAAGAGAGCGGATGCAGAATTTTCTTTCGATATGTACTTCGATAAGTTCACGCTGGTATATGGGTTTATGGCCGGCCTTTTGGGCAGCCTTGTTGCCCTGTTCAGCAGGTATTATATGCACCGCGACCCGGGATATAAGCGTTTTTTCAACAACATCATGTTTTTCTTCCTGGGCTTGAACCTCGTCATTTTTTCGGGCAACTTTGAAACCCTGTTTCTCGGTTGGGAGGTTTTGGGCATCAGTTCATTTTTATTGATTGGTTTTTATCGGGAGCGTTATCTACCTGTTAAGAATTCGATTAAGGTCGTTTCGCTGTACCGCTTGTCTGATATTGGGATCCTCGTTGCGCTGTGGTTATGCCATGCCGTGTTCGGTAGGAATATCCAGTTTGAGGAAATGAACCAGTCAGCCATGATTGCCAGCGAGCTTGCTCAAAACCCCGTGTACCATTTTCTGATTCCGCTGGTATTTTTGCTCGTGGCCGCAGTTAAATCGGGACAATTTCCCTTTTCTTCCTGGCTTCCCCGGGCCATGGAAGGGCCGACGACCTCCAGTGCGATTTTCTATGGTTCGCTATCGGTACACATCGGCTTGTTTCTGATGTTGCGCACCGCACCGTTATGGATGGACAATATGGCGATCCGGGTGTTGATTATTGCAATGGGGGCGCTGACCAGCCTTGTGGCAGGCAGTATTGCGAATGTACAACCCACTGTCAAAACCCAGATTGCCTACGCCTCCATCGCGCAGATCGGGCTAATGTTTATTGAAGCTGCACTTGGTTGGCATACTTTTGTTTTGGTGCATTTTGCGGGTAATGCCTTGCTTCGCTCCTATCAATTACTGGTATCCCCAAGTGTATTGAATTACCTCATCCACGAGCAATTTTATCACTTTGAGCCGCCGAAGGACAAGTTGCTGAAAGGGTGGTCAGGACGTCTGCGCGCTTCCTGGTACATTTTATCGGTGAAGGAGTTCAACCTGGACCGTTTTCAGTTTCACTTTCTCTGGACGCCCTTTAAATGGTTGGGCCGCCGTTTGGGGATTTTATCTGCCCCGCCTGCGATTATGGCGATGGGGCTGGTATTGCTGGGCGGGATTATCGGCCTGATGGCCGGTGTCGGGGAGATTACTTGGCTACACAGAGGCATTGCTTTTTTTATGGCGCTCCTTGCCCTTTCCCTTGTACTTGCTGCCTTCGCAGAGCGTGAATCGGCTAAGCGGGCCTGGCTGTTTATCTTGTCTGCGCATTTATTTACAGGCCTGTCTATTGGTTACAATACCTTCTTTGACCCCTTTGCCAGTACCATGTACCTTAGCGGGGTAACCGTGGCAGGCATCGCGGGTTTCGTTGTGTTGAGCTGGGTAGAAAAGAAGGAATCCACCTATGATCTTTCCAATTTCTACGGGCACAGCTATGAGTATCCCGGGCTTGGTCTTTTGTTTTTACTTTGTGGACTGGCAGTAGCGGGTTTTCCGGTTTCCCCTACTTTTGTCGGTCTGGACATCGTACTGAGCCGCATCCACAGCAACCAGTTTCCCTTGTTGCTGGTCATTGGCCTGAGTTTTATTTTTATGGAAATTGCCGTTCTAAGGGTGTATGCGCGGGTATTTTTGGGGCAGCATGTCAAGGCTTATCATGCAGTGGCATTCAGGAATTCCTGACAGATAGGGGCTTTCTCATCGTTCCGGTAAAATTTTCAACAAGGATGTTGCGTTTCATGCGTGAAATCGCGCTCAAATAGCCTATATTTGAAAAACGTAAACAGACACTAAAATTCTCCGGTGATGACGGGTAAATCTTTTCGACTGGCTGTATTGTGCAGCCTGTTCGCTTTCAACGAGCTAAGTGCTGCAGATTACTACTGGGTTGGTGGCCCGGGCAACTGGTCGGATATCAGTCATTGGGTCACCACCTCGGGTGGCACTGTTCAGCACAATACGATCCCTACGGCAAGCGACCGTGTATTTTTTGACGCCCGCTCTTTCACGGGCCCGAACCAGGTGGTCACCGTCAACAACCCCACGATTTACTGCAGGGACATGAACTGGACCGGCGCGACGGGACGGCCGGTCTTTGTTGCTCCGGCCGGTTTCGTCCTTGAAGTACACGGGTCGTTGATCCTGACGCCCGATATGGTATTTGATTTCCGGGGGGATGTTCTCTTTTTCGCTACCGGAACGGGCAACCAGATCAACCTGTCGGGGCATAAACTCATGCGCAACTCTACTTTTTCCAGTAATGGTGGCGGATGGACGCTCCAGGGGGCTTTCCGGGTGGACAGCCTCCTGCGCCTGAGCTCAGGCACGTTCAAATCGGCTGGGCAAGCCATAACCTGCGAGCTGCTGCGCATCCAGCCGTCCGGTAATTTGCAGATTGACCTGGATACTTCCCGCGTCACGATTACCGGGGTGCCATACGCCCCGTTCCCGTGGGCTGACCAGGAGCCGGTAGCCGATATTATATCCCAGCCGCAGCTGAGTTTGAATGCGTCAAATGCCACGCTGGATTTCAATTCGCCGGATGTGTTTTTCAGGATCCGGAATTCGGGCACTATCGGACTGGGCACGGTGCTGTTTTCCAGTACGACGGGAAAGGGCCTTTTACAATTGGATGCGCCGAACAATATGAACCTGCGGATCGAAAAACTGGAGATGCGCAACGATGCCGAGCTGAAAGGGCCGGTGAAGTTCGGAGAGCTGGTCCTTGGCCCCGGAAAGAACTTTAAATTGAACTCGGGATATACCTATGAGCTTCAGAAATTGACCGCCCAGGGAACCTGTGCCGCGCCGATCCAGTTGTTCGGTTCAGAGCCTGGAAGGGCCGTGACACTCCGATCGTCCGCAACTGCGATTACAGGTTTTTTTCTCTCACTGCGCGATATCCAGGGTGCCGGTGTTGCAGTCTTCAACGCCGGCAACAGCGCAGACCTGGGCAACAACAGCGGCTGGACCATCACGCCGAAGGCCAATACGGCGCTGTATTGGGTCGGAGGCTCCGGGATGTGGAACGATCCGGCCAATTGGGCCCTGAGCAGCGGCGGGCCTGGGGGCAGTTGTGTGCCAACTGCCGGCGACGATGTGTTTTTTGATCAGAATTCGTTCTCCTTTCCGGGGGCGGCCGTGTTAATCAATATAGACAATGCCTATTGCCGCTCGATGAACTGGACCGGCGCCACGGGCAACCCTGTTCTTTTGGGCACCTCCGAGAAAAACCTGCATGTTTTTGGTTCGCTGACTTTCGTCCCCGCCATGCGGCTCGATTTCGAGGGGGACATTTACTTTGAAAGCAATGCCGCAGGCAATTCGATCACCAGTTCCGGCAAACAGTACAGGAAAAATGTGTATTTCGACGGCCAGGGCAGTTGGGTCCTCAATGATAGCCTAAGCGTTACCCGTTCGCTCTTTTTTAAAAAGGGTAATCTTAGTACCAATGACCAGGTGATGGCCTGTCAATGGTTTAATTCGGAATCGAGTACGGCAAGGAGCTTAAAACTCGGCAAATCCCATGTCAAGCTGCGTTCGCCGGATAATAATTATCTGTACTGGTGGCTCAACGCCGATAACCTGACCTTCGATGCCGGTACCTCTACGATCGAATATTTCTGGCACGGGGACCTCAGGCATCTCGGTACGCCCCAGATTAAGTACCATAAGCTGATCTATAATTACGGCGCGAGCCTGAATGCGGATACCGACAAACTCAACCACATCATAGATACACTCGAAATGCGGGCGGGCGGTTATTTTTCCAGCAGCACACAAGTCGGTACCTGGCGGATTTCCAGAGGGGTTGTCTATACGATGCACGAAGCAGATACCCTCCTGGTGGATAATATCGTCGCTTCTGGGGGGTGTACCGCAATGATTGAATTTCGCAGCAGCCACAGGTACAAACGCGCTTTTATCGCCAACAAGGCACCGGTTACGCTCGACCGGGTTGTCGTACAGGATATGCACAGTATCGGACAAGGGACGATCACTGCCACCAATTCCGTTAACCTGGGGAACTCGGACGGGTGGGTCATCAACCAAAGCCAAGGGAGGACCCTCTTTTGGGTCGGAGGCAGGGGCGCCTGGCACGAAACCGAACACTGGTCGCTCACCAGTGGCGGCCCCGGTGGGGAATGCGTACCAACCCCTCTTGACGATGTTATTTTCGATCAAAATTCTTTTAATTCCCCCAACCAGCAAGTGGATATGGATCTGCGCGTCAATTACTGTAAAAGTATGATTTGGCGCAACCAAAGGTTTTCTCCAGCCTTCCGTGCAATCTATCTCCATATTTTTGGCTCTGTGGAGATGACGCCGGAGATGCAGGCAACCTACCTGTTCAACCTCGTATTTCGCTCGGAAGCGACGGATAATAACATCAAAATCGGCAGTGCAGGCAGGGTAGATTTCCTTGATATCATGGGCGGGGGCAGCTTTTTCCTGCAAGACTCCATCCAGGCCCATTCCCTTTCACAAGGTAATGGAACTTTTCACTCCAATGGCCAACTGGTCAATATAGATTATTTTACGGCAGGGTACTGGGAAACGAAAAAAGTACTGGTCATGGGCGGAAGCCACTGGAAAGTGCAAGGGAGGGACCAACTCTGGCGTGGAAGCTGGAATATTTACCTGCCGGTGACTTTTCAGGTAGATTCCTCACTGGTCGAGTTTACGAGCCCTACGGCGAGGATTTATTCCGGTCACCCATTTGCATTTCACAACGTCTTGTTCTCCGGCGTCGAACAGCAAAGTAAAATTGATGCCGTTGGTAATGTTTCCGGAACTTTCAACCACCTCGAATTTAGAAATAATGGCGTTATTATTGGTGGCCACACCATAGACTCCCTGATTTTTTCTCCCGGTAAATCCTATCAGCTCGATGCGTCAAAGGCGCAGGTGGTCAGGGAATATCTTCAGATGAACGGCAACAACTGCCTCTCGATCGGCCTTTCTTCCACCGTGGCCGGCCAAAAATCAAAAGTGATTATGAACGGTGGGACGGTATCTGCAGACTTTGTGCAGATGCGCGATCAGCTTGCAGAAGGGACAACTAAGTTTTTTGCCGGAAAAAACAGCACGAATATCGGAAACAGCAACATGGCCTGGATATTCGATTCGGCCGAAGACTACGTGGACGATGGAATCCTGGGCAAGGATATCGTTCTGTGTAAAGCTACTACTATCGAACTCGACGGCAGGACCTATAGCCCCGGGGAAACCTATCGCTGGAGTACCGGGGCAATCACCCCGACCTTACTCGTAAACCAGCCCGGGGTGTATTGGGTGGAACTTCGGTATGGGGCCAACTGTGTGCTGCGCGACTCGATTGTTTTGCTCGAATCCAAGAATTTTGTCCCCAATCTTCCTGCTGATACTTCCTTATGTGCCGGCGACACCCTGCGCCTGGAGCCGGAAATTGACCTCCTCGGCATGAAATACCTCTGGCAGGACAGTTCTACAAAGTCCAGTTTCATAGTCCGGCAACCTGGGAAATACAAAGTTACCCTGGAACTTAGCGGCTGTACTTCTTCTGATTCCCTTACTGTTGCCTACGTTCCGACCCCACCGGTCAACCTGGGCACCGATCTGCGGCTGTGCCCGGGGCAAACAACCATCCTGAATGCTGCCTTGCCGGGTGCTACGGCGTACCGCTGGCAGAATGGCAGTACCAGCCCGACCCTTGTAGCAAGTGCGCCTGGCAATTATATCGCAACGGTTTTCAACGGCAGGTGCGCAGGAAGGGACACGGTTGCGGTGGTCTATGAAGCGCCGCTGGCCCTCGGCCTGGGCCGCGATACGCTCATCTGCGAAGGCTCCAATCTGACGTTGACACCTCTGACCAGCGGGGGCGGCAATGTTAGCTATCGCTGGCATAATGGTTCTGCCGCAAATAATTTTGTTGCAAATATGGCAGGGATTTTTTGGGTGGAAGCTACCCGCAACGGCTGCTCCGAACGCGACAGCATCCAGGTGTCGCTGAAGCCCCTGCCACGATTTGACCTTGGGCCAGACACCAGTCTGTGCGAAGGACAGGAATTGCTGATCAGTGGAAAATCGCTTGCCGGGTCAACGTATTTATGGAGCACCGGCGCCCAAAGCGATGCGATTACCGTGCGCACCACGGGGGTTTACCGGCTTTCTGCCCTGCTGAACGGTTGCAGGTTTGAACGCGAACGCAACGTAACGTTCAAGCCTTTGCCACAGTTGGAACTGGGCCCCACCATCGAAAAATGCCAGGGGGAAAAAGCCGTCCTGGATGCAACCTTCCCGGGGGCCGTTTACCGTTGGCAGGATGGCACCACATCGGCCAAACTCGAGACGGGGGGCCCGGGGGTCTTCCGGGTCGTCTCTACCCTCAACGGCTGTGCCCGCGCAGATTCCGTGGAGGTAAGGTTCAAACCCCTTCCGGTTTTTTCCCTGGGAAGGGATACCATCTTGTGCGAAGGCGAAACCCTTCCGCTGCGCGTGGATCTCCCCGGGGCAACCGTTCTGTGGAGCAACGGCAGTACATCCAACGCGCTCCAGGTTGCGACGCCCGGGCTCTTTTGGCTTCAGGCTACGCTGAACGGCTGCATTTTCCGCGACAGTATGTCGGTGGCTTTTACCTTGCTTCCGGCCAACCGTCTCGGCGCAGACCGGACGCTTTGCCAGGGCCAGACGACTACGCTGGATGCCACCGTGAGCGGTGCGAACTATTTATGGCAAAATGGTACGACATCGCCTCAGTTGAGCGTCGGCACCAGTGGTGCCTATCAGGTGCGGATAAGTGTTGGCCGCTGCAGTATCAGGGATACCGTAACGGTGAATGTACGTCCCCTTCCCGTTTTTGACCTCGGCCGCGATACCCAGTTGTGCGCCCCCGCAGCGCTGTTGCTCCGGGTCGCAGCGCCTGCAGACAGCTACCGCTGGCAGGATGGATCGTCCCAGGCGACGTTCACCGCGAGGCAGGCAGGCCTCTTGCGCGCTACCGCAGTCAAGGATGGCTGCTCCTGGACGGATTCGCTCCGTGTCGAGGTTTTTCAACCCCGAAAGCCAAATCTGGGGAAGGATACGGTGATCTGCGAAAATACGGTATTTACCCTGCAGGCGGATGTGGGCGCGCAATCCCTGCGCTGGCAGGACGGCAGTACGGATAGTCGCTTTGAAGTCAAAACTGCCGGGCAATACATCCTCAGTGTTTTTGAAGGGCCCTGTGCTGCGAGCGATACCGTATCTGTATCCTACCGTCGTTGCACGGTTTTTAAAGCCTTCCTTCCAAATGCTTTCTCCCCCAATGGAGACGGGATCAACGACTCCTTCCGCCCCTTAATGCCCCCGGATATCGAAATCACCGATTATATCTTCAGGGTTTTTGACCGTTGGGGCAACCTGGTGTTCGAGACCACCGATACCGAAAGTGCATGGGACGGCGCTTACCGGGGCAGCAGCCTGCCGCAGGGTGTGTTTTTATATTATGTTTCTTTTAAATACAAAGATGATTTTGAAGAAGATTTTGCCAAATTTACCGGGGATATCCTGCTGACCCGCTAAGTCGCCAAAGATCGCAGAGGTGCCTTGTACCAAAGAATATGGGGTTGTGTAAAATGTCTTTTCGTGGCGCTTCGCGCCAAATTGTATTTTGAGAGGGGTTGTGTAAAAAGGTTTTTTCTGGCGCCTCGCGCCAAATTAAATTTGGACGAAGACATCTTTTTCCTGATTTTGCTTAACAAAATCAGGAAAAAGATGTCTTCGTCCAAAGAATATTCCGCCGCCGCAGGCGGCGAAAACCTTTCTACACAACCCCTCTAAAGAGAAAATTCCGCCGCTGCTGGCGGCGAACTACTTATGCGTCAGCTGCTTCGGGATTTTGTTATGTTTTAGTACGCAGAAATTGCACTATCCAAACCGAAATATGAACGATAAAGGGAGCGTGTTGAATTTTGGGTTTACGCAGATAGATATGCTGGATGTACTGCCATATCATCGGGGCCTTTTCGCGGATCTTGCCGGATTCGGGGCGGAAGAGGGGCTGGAGGCAGAATACTGGCTGGAGCAGGCGATTGCGGGCAGCCAGGGGGTATTGTCCTTTTCTCCCGGACTGCAGACGGAAGCCCTGATCAGCATGTACAACTCCGCGCGCAATTTGGCCCGCAGGAACGGTGTCTCTGCTATGGGGCTCGGATTTCCTTTTGTATTGTGGCATACCCCGCAGCAGACAATTGCTGCACCGTTGCTGATCTGGCCGCTAATCCTGGAGCCGGAAGCGGTAGGCCCGCATAAGTGGTATTTGAGTTTGAGGGAAAATAAGCCGGTCATGGTCAATGAGGTACTTTGCCGGCAGCTGCAGGAACGGACGGGAGCTGACTGGCAGGGCAGGATGCAGGCACTCGGGCCTCGCCCGGATTGGGCGGCAATTGCGAAAGCGCTACACGAAACAGACCTTGACTTCGAAGGGGAAGGGAAGCTGAGCTTGTACCCCTGTCCCGGCCTGGAAACCCTCGGAGCTGATACGCCAGGCCCCCGGATCGCCTCCTGCGGCGTTGTGGGCTTGTTTCCACCTGCAGGTTGGGGCACAACAACAAGCCTGGACAATGACCAGGGTGAGAATACCCCATGCGCCTGGCGGGGGCATACTTTTGGCTTAGGGACACTAGAGCCTCACCAAGCGGTAGCCGCGGAAGGTATAAGGTACTGGAAAAAGACTATGGTGAGCGGGGGGCCGGGAACAGGAAAAACTTTTCTGTTCCGCAATCTGATGACGAACACCCTCTCCAACGGGGGTTCCTGTCTTGTATTGGCAGATACGCTGCCGCCGCTTCAGGAAATACAGCAATCCCTTTCGGATGCGGGACTTGGGCGCTTATGTTTTACGTTTTGCGACCCGCGCGAAGACCTGTCGCTGCTGCGCGACTATATGCGGGCAGAAATTTTTTCGGAACGCCCAGCGGTAAATTTCGACAACAAAACCTTTAGGATCGCGGCCGATAAGTTGAATCGGCTGAAAGAGAAGCTGGACAAGGCTTATCGTGCCACGCATACCCCGATCCTTGGAGTGGACGGTTGGACCAATATTGTAGGCGGATATCTCAAGAGCAGCAGCTTGCAGGGTAAAGAGTTGCTGGCAGCGCACCTCGCCCCTGCGGATTATCAGTTCGAGGAAGGGGAGTTCGACGCATTGCTGAAGTCGGTCGAAGCGGCGTTCCCTCTTTTTCAACGTATAAAAGGTATTGATCATCCCCTTTCCGGGTTGCATCCGGATGTTTTTTTGTTGTACCCGAAACAGGAAGCCATGCAGTTGGCGGCACATAAAATACCTGCGTATGAAAGGAGGGTTTCTGAGCTGCTGCACCGCTATATCTCGACCATTAATGGCTATTCCGACGCACTAAGGGGATTTTTGGAGGGGCATTGCAGGAAGCTTGGCCTTCAAGTGGAAGCTGCTGTGGACCTCATCCAGGATTTTTCCTTAACCTACGGGGATGCCTTCCAAAATGCCAGGGATACCAACCTTTATTTTTCCAGTTTTTTTTCCCGATCCGGAAAAAATATGATTGCAGCCCGAGAGGAAATTCGGAATATGCACCAGGCGCTTCGGGAGAAGGCTGCTGAAATGGAAGCGTTTGGCCTGGATAGCGGACCGCTGTCCGCTTTACGGCCTTTTGCTCAGGTTGCGGATGGGCTGGTGCAGTTCCAGGAACGCTTGAAACAGTGGGCACTTGAACTGCCGGATTTTGTTCAGGCGGAAACCCTCCGGATGAGTGCTTCCCAATTGCACGAAACGGCTATTATGCCGGAGCTTCCTGCCGGCCTGGAAGCGGAGATGGACGACCTGCTACAGGAGATGAATGCCGATCATTTGCTTCAACGGACGCTGGAACACCGCCTGCTGACCCTTTCAAAAAGAGAAAAATATCTTGAGCACCTGCTGCAGGAATTAGAGGCGCTCAGGCTGGGCATGCGGGATTTTTCGGAATTTTATGACTGGCAGCGGTTCTGGCTCGATTTGCCCGATAACGCGAAAAAGCTGATCCGTGCACTGACGATCCTCAAGCCGAAGGAATGGTCTGCTGCTTTCCGCAGCTGGTACCTCGACCAGTCCCTTATGAAACACCAGGACCTCGCGCTTCCGCAGGAATTACAGCCCCTTGAGGCTTTTGCTGCCCTCAGCGAGGATTTACAACGGCAGCTGCCTGACCAGATTATTGCGAGATGGGAGGCGCAGCGCACGTATGTGACAAAGATGGTAAAGTCTGATCGTACATTCGGCAACTGGCTGCTCGGGAAAGGTAAAAAAGGGTCGGAAAAATCGGCTCCCGGTGTATTTTTCAGCCAGTTTGGCGATTATTACTCGGGGGTTTTCCCGGTAACATTTGCAACCCTGGAGGCTGCCAGTGAGCTTTTCAGGGAAACGCCCACCGGCTTTTTCGAAACCGTATTCCTGCTGGAAGGCCAGGAAGTGGACGCGTCGCGGTACGACGTGCTGGCGCGCTTAGGCCGGCGTTTTTCGGTTTCAGGAGATTTTGGGGATCCGGCGAAGGCCGTTTCCCCGGGATGGAATATGTTTCACCTTGGTGCCGCGCACAGAAACGATCCGCTCAACCCCTTCCTGCCGCCACTTGCCACTGCCGGTAAATCCAGGGATATTCAGACTTCTGCCCGGGCGGTGGAGGGGGTATGCGATCCACATCGGGAAATCAACCTTGTGGAAAGCGAGTGTATCGTGGACGATCTGCTTTATCGCTTTAAGGGTACGGCAGCGGTGCCTGCTATTGCTGTTGTAGCATTTACCCCTGCACAACGGGATTTCATCGCAGCTACACTGATGCGGTTCAAATATGGACAGGGCCCGGAAGCCGAGCGGGTGCGTCAATTGGAACGCGGGGGGTTGTCGGTACTGGCGCTTGGTGAACTGGAAAGCCTCCAGAGTGACCTGGTGCTGGTTTCGGTGGTTTTTTCGTCCTGGCCGGCGATCTTCTCTGCGCAGGGTGCGCAAGCCGGTACCGATTTTTTAAAGCGTATGCGGCGTTTGTTGGGGATGTCGCGGCGCGAGACCATCCTTTATCATTCCGTTTCAGATGCTGTACTTCAGCTCTGGCAGGAGTCCGATGTGCATACCCCCGAAGGTTTTTTGGGTAATTTTCTCGCGATAGCGGGTGCAAACGAGCGGCCGCATTGCGCGGCAAGGCTCGCGGCGCTTCGCCCCAAGCCCAAGACCGGACGATCGCAGGAGGTTTTTTGGGAGGCGGTGGAGGAACGGATACGACCGTTTTTTCCCGGGGAGTCCCTGTGCTATGTACCTGCCGATGAAGGGAGAACGGCTGCCCTGCAAATCTTGCCGGAAGATTCGCAGGTCCTTCCAACGTTATTGCTCGCGGATGGATTTGTCGGAACGCTTGACCAGACAGATTATTCCTGGGAAGCAGCCCAGGCAAAAATGATATCCGCAGAAGGTTTTCAGATCCGGCAGCTTTGGTCGGTAAACTGGTGGAGGCAGCCCGACCAGGAGGCGCGGCGACTGGCTGGGGAGCTGCTCCGGCCACCTGATTGATCCTATGTCGAAAACACTTTATGACGCCACTTATAAAAAATTTACCCCGAAAGGCGGCGATTTGGATGGCCTCTTTCACGCTGGCTGCCACGGGCTCCTGGTTCCTGTTTAGCACCTCATCGGCCGTCTCTCCCATTCCATATCTTAAGGGGGATACCCAATGGCCGGATTCCCTGACCCGCAGCCTTGGCCAAGATCAACTTCTGGCACAATTGATGATTTATACGCCTCCGCGTTTCCTTTCGGATAAAGGAGTGCGCGAGGGGGTACAGGAAGCAGGCCCGTTTCCGGGCGCCTTTTGGTTGAAAGACTTAACGCTGGCAAAATATCTTCAGGAATCGGATGCGCTAAAACGATATACTCCACTGCCCCCGTTGTTTTTTGCGGATAACCCCGTCTTACATAACAACCAGTTTTCTGATTTAAGCCCCTTTCCCTCCCCGGGCACCATTGCCGCAAATCCGGGCAAAACCCACGCCGGGCAGCTCAACCGCGTTTTTATTGCACAATCGGAAGCACTAAGCCTTAACCTCGTTGTCCCTTTCGACCTCGGGGCTCCGTGGCGGGATACTGCCGAACAAGACCGTTTACTGCGGAACCTGATGCAAAAACACATCGTTGCCGGCGCAAAAGGCCTCTCTGGACTCAACCTGGATTTGGCAGATACGGTCCCGCAGCTGGCCCATGCGCTCCAAAGTCTTGCAAGAATGCACTCCAGAGGGCTCGGACTGCTTATTTTTGAGGAGAAGGTTAAAGGAGAAGGCACGGCAGATATGCTGCGCGATGGTTTTTTATCGCGCTATCTGAATGAAAAAATTGCCTATCAGGGGCTCATCGCAGGGGTTATCTCAAAAGAGG
>JBMOJO010000381.1:0-2839 GCA_049315745.1 Saprospiraceae bacterium
AAAAGCTTTTTACGGCGCTTCGCGCCGAATTATGTTTTAAGAGACACGTCATTTTAACGATTTCGCGAAGCGAAATCGTTAAAATGACGTGTCTCTTAAAATAATATTCTGCCGCCGCAGGCGGCAAAATACTTTTTACACACCCCAAACAATATTGTAGAGGTCAGCGACCTGCCAAATAGATACGTTTTTTCTATACTCGTTGAAATTTTTGTTAATTTTAAAAAAAATTAGACGCGTTCATTTTTAACCTAAAACCTATTCAACATGGATACTTTTATCAAATCAGGAAAGTACTTGTTCGCTGCCCCCATGGCCATCTTCGGAATTTTCCACCTGATGAACGGACCGGCAATGGCCGGAATGGTACCAGGTTTTGTTCCCGGGGGCGTTATCTGGGTGTACATTACCGGCTTAGCCCTGCTTGCAGCAGCGGTGGCAATTATTACCGGCAAAAAGGCAAAACTGGCTTCTGTCCTCCTCGCTGCCTTATTGCTGGTATTTGTGTTGACCGTCCATCTCAAAGGTGCGATGGGGGGCGATCACGCGGCTGTAGCCAGTTTGCTCAAAGACCTTGCATTGGCAGGCGGTGCGCTGGTTTTTGCCGGCACGAGGAATGATTAATTTCCCTCCGGGAAATCCTGAGATAGGTATATCTCCGAATTTCGGAGGCTGTCACAACAGTAAAACACCGCTTTCGGCGGCAGAATTTTATATTGAAAAGCGCGGTTGGTCCACTGATTTTGCGAAGCAAAATCAGTGGACCAACCGCGCTTTTCAATGATTATTTGGCGCGAAGCGCCGAAAAAAGACTTTTCCACACCCCTGAAGCGTCTTGCCGGCAGCTGCAAGGGAAAATTCACCGGTTCACAAAACGATATCGTACCGGGTTTTGGGGGGTAGATTCAAGTAGAATCATTTGCGTCCTTTTTCCAGGGTAGGGTAGGAAATACCGAGCTGCTGGAGGTAGCTGTCGTATTTCGTTTCATCGTAGTAAAACGCTTCCAGTTTTGGGCGGAATTCGCCCATAATATCGAGGTTGAGATACACAGCGGGTTTGTCGCTGGGATTAACCATGGGGACATACTGCTGTTTCATGCCCTGTTCGGTACGGAAGTAGGTCCAGGCATCTTCCACCAGTGTGGGTTTGAGGAAGAGGTCGAGGAGGGTCATGGCCTCGGCTTTGGCACCCGCGACAACGCCTTTATGGGCAATTGGCGTGGCCATGGCGATTGCATTTGCCCAGTGGTGCCCGGGCAGTCCGGGGATGTTGGAGGGGAAGCGCAGCGTCACGGTCGGCAATTTCCAGGAGATATCCCCGATGTCGTCCGAACCTCCGCTGACGAAGGTCTGGACCGGCAGGCCGATGGTATCGAGGACGGTGGCCAGTCCATTGGTATCGCGTTGTGCGCGGACTTCTTTCTGTACGGCTTTAGCCAGGGATTGGTCGGCATCGCTCCATTTGGGCAGGCCGATTTTCCGGATGTTCTGGTACATCGTTTCGGCGATGACCTTATTAAAATGCTGGGGCCAGGCGGAGCCCAGGATTTTCTGGGAGACTTTCGTATCGGTCATCAGCGCTGCGCCATCTGCGATACGGTTTGCTTTCTGGTAGAGTTCCATGATCTGGGGATAGGTGACATGGCGGAGGTAGAACCAGATCGAGGCTTTTGAGGGGACGACATTTGGCTGGTCGCCTCCGTTTTTGATGACGTGGTGGGAGCGCTGGAGCGGATCGAGGTGTTCCCGGGTATATTGCCAGGCGATACTCATCAGTTCGACGGCGTCCAGGGCGCTGCGGCCGCGCCAGGGCGCACCGGCGGCATGAGCGGCCTCCCCCTCGAACGCATACTCCACGGATACCAGTCCGGTACCGCGGGCTTGCCCGTAAGAGACGCTGAGGTTATCGCTCACGTGGGTGAAGATACAGAGGTCAATCTCATCGAAGTAGCCGTCCCGGGTGAAAAATGCTTTTGTGCCGACCAGTTCCTCGGCGACGCCGGGCCAGAGGATCAGGGTGCCGGGGATTTTCTCCCGTTCCATGATTTCTTTTACGCTGAGGGCGGCCACGATATTGAGCGGGTTTCCGGCATTATGGCCTTCGCCATGTCCCGGTGCGCCCTCGACAATCGGGTCGTGAAAGGCTACCCCCGGCTTCTGGGAAGCTTTCGGGATACAATCCAGGTCGCTGCCCAGGGCAATGACGGGTTTGCCGTTGCCCCAGCGGGCCATCCACGCAGTAGGGACCCCGGAGATGCCGTACTCGATCTCAAAGCCGTTTTCCCTAAGGATATTGGTCAGATATTTTGAGGTCTCTGATTCCTGGAACCCGAGCTCGGCAAAGCTGAAGACTTTGTCCACCATCACTTGCGCCAGCTTAGCCCTGCCGTCCACCCGCGTGGCGACTTCCTGTTTCAGGGTGGCGAGCCGCTGCTCAAGGGGGTCAATGGCGGGGGCTTTCTTTTTCTGCGCCTGCAGCGCGATGGCCCCTGTTAACAAAAGTGCGGTGAGAAGCGTTGTTTTTTTCATAACTTATATGGTGTTTTGGTGTTACGACATTCATCGGCAGCGGGTATATGCGGACTGTCCGGGGAAGTCCCTGCTTGCAGGAGCCATTTTGTATGCCTCCTGGCAACCTGTTTCAAAAATAGTAAATTTGTACTATTTGGCAGGTAGCTGTACTGAGAAATAATGGGTTGTGTAAAAAGTCTTTTGCCGCCTACGGCGGCAGAATATTCTTCTGAGCGGCACGTCGTTTTCACGATTTCGCGAAGCGAAATCGTGAAAATGACGTGTCTCTTAAAACATAATTCGGCGCGAAGCGCCGTAAAAAGCTTTT
>JBMOJO010000382.1:0-2828 GCA_049315745.1 Saprospiraceae bacterium
TGGGAGCAGCGTATCCGAAAGGAGATACACCAGGTGGATGGGAAGGAGATCGTTCTGTTGGGAATGTAGGATAATATTCTAAGTCTTTGCCGCCTGCGGCGGCAAAATACTTTTTACACACCGCCGAAGGCGGGGGTCATACCTGAACTATCCTGGAAAGCTGATTTTCCCCATACTCACAGAGGGTATGCCTTCAAACCGGATGTTCCCGCCTGCGATTGTTTCATTCGCAAGCACAGCGAAGAGGATGGCTTCTTTTGCATCCCCTGAAATGCCGAGGGATTCAAACGGAAGCAGGTCAATGCCGGGTAGCAAATCGGAGAGGTGTTTGGTGAGGACAGGGTTATGTGCGCCCCCTCCACTGACATAGAATTCTGCCTCCAGCCAATCCGGTAAGGTATTTTGGATGGAGTCCGCAATCGTCTCGGCGCTGAAACGGGTAAGGGTTGCTATCTGGTCCTGCGGAGAAATCTCCTCAGCGCCAGCCTGATGCAAGGCTTGTGAGAGGTAATCCAGGTTAAAAACTTCGGGCCCGGTAGTCTTGGGCACTGGAAATCCAAAGAAAGGATGGGATTTGAGTGCATTGAGCAGTCCGGAGTGGATATTTCCGGCAGCAGCTATACGGCCATCCTCATCGAAGGCGCGTTCGGGGAAGAAATGCCGGACGGCAGCGTCGAGCATCGTATTGCCCGGTCCGGTATCGGTCACAAAAACACCTCTTGGAATTTTTCCTTTCGGCAGCCAGGTATAATTAGCGATTCCTCCGATATTGAGCAATACCCGATGTTCGCTGGGGTGAGAAAAGAGCAGGAAATCCCCATAAACCGCGAGGGGCGCACCTTCGCCCCCTGCGGCTATATGTTTCTGCCGGAAGTCGCTTATGGTGGTGATGCCTGTCGTCACTGCGAGGTGGTCGCCATCGCCAATCTGGAGGGTTGCATTGCCATACTGCACCATATTATGTTGATGGGCAGGTGCGTGAAAAACCGTCTGGCCATGACTTGCGATAGCATCAATTTCCCCTGGGGCAATCCCCCATTCAGCAAGGGCTTGGAGCACAAGGCGCCCGTGCAGTTCGGCAATCCAGGGGTTAAGGACGGTCAACAATTGAAAATCCACTTGCCTTTGGGCGAAAACTTTCCGGATTTCCGATTTAACAGCTTCGCTGAAAGGATAGGTTACAAAGTTTTCGAGGGTGGCCTTGGTTTGGAGGCCACTGCCTTCAAATTTGCACAGGGCAATATCCAGGCCATCCATGGAGGTGCCGGACATAAGGCCGATAATCCTGCGGGCAGGTTTTTGTGCTGCAGTACATATTTTTTGGAGGAAAACGTTCATACCCTCAAAGTACTTTTAGTTCTTCTCCCACTTTGGTGAATGCCTCTACAGCCTTTTCGAGGTGTTCCTGCTCGTGTGCTGCTGAAATCTGGACGCGTATGCGCGCTTTTCCGCGCGGTACTACCGGGAAGAAAAATCCAACCACATAGATGCCTTCATCCAATAAGCGGGCGGCAAATTCCTGGGCCAAAGGAGCGTCATAGAGCATAATCGGCACGATGGGATGCTCGCCGGGCAGGATATCGAACCCTGCTTCTGATATCGCCTTGCGGAAAAAGCGGGTATTACTTTCCAGTTTATCGCGCAGTTCCGTGCTTTTTGTCAGCAAGTCGAGTACCTTCAGGGATGCACCAACGATTGCCGGGGCAACGGTGTTGGAGAAAAGGTAAGGGCGCGACCGTTGGCGCAGGATATCCACAATTTCCTTCTTTGCTGCTGTGAAGCCCCCTGAAGCCCCGCCGAGTGCTTTGCCCAGGGTGCCCGTAACAATATCAATGCGATCCATAACTCCGCGGTATTCATGGGTGCCACGTCCGGTTTTACCCATAAATCCAGTTGCATGGCATTCGTCAATCATCACCATAGCGTCGTATTTTTCTGCAAGGTCGCAGATGGCATCCAGGCGGGCAATGGTGCCATCCATGGAAAAGACGCCATCGGTGGCGATCAACTTGCGCCTTCCGGGTGCTGCTGCTTGCAGTTGACGTTCCAGGTCGGCCATATCATTGTGCTTGTACCTGAAGCGATTGGCTTTACAGAGGCGGATGCCGTCAATAATGGAGGCGTGGTTGAGCTCGTCGGAGATGATGGCGTCATCCTCTCCCAGCAGGGGCTCAAACAGTCCGCCATTGGCATCGAAAGCAGCAGCATATAAGATGGCATCTTCCTGGCCCAGGAATTCGGCGATTTTTTGCTCCAGTTCCTTATGGATATCTTGTGTGCCACAAATAAACCGCACGGAGGAGAGCCCGAAGCCATGCGTTTCAATGGCATCTTTGGCAGCTTTCAGGACTTCGGGGTGTGCCGAAAGACCGAGGTAATTATTTGCGCAAAAATTCAGTACTTCTTTGCCAGATTGAAGACTGATCTCGGCCCCCTGGGGGCTCACGATAATGCGTTCTTTTTTATAGAGGCCGGCTGCTTCGATTTCCTGCAGCTCTTTCTGAAGGGAAGGTTCGACGTTTTTGTACATTTTTGAATGATTTTAATGGTTGAGGGTGCGTAAACAATATTTCGCTACCGAAAGCTGCGAAATATTATTATTTGAAAAGTGTTTTCATGGCGCTTCGCACCAAATTATATTTGGATGGGGTTTGTGTAAAAAGGTTTTTGCCGCCTTCGGCGACAGAATATTCTTTTGAAACCGATGTGTTTTTCAAGCTAAAATTTGGCGCTTTGCATCATATTATCTTTGGATGGAGGTTGTGTAAAAAGTTTTTTGCCGCCTTCGGCGGCAGAATTTTATATTGAAACCACGCTTGATTCATTGA
>JBMOJO010000383.1:0-2804 GCA_049315745.1 Saprospiraceae bacterium
AAAATCATTAAAAACACGTCGGTTTCAAAAGAATATTCTGCCGTCGAAGGCGGCAAGACTTTTTACACCACCTAAAAAATATTATTTGGCACACGGGGCCCTATTTCGTTTTAAAATACACTTCAACACGCATGTCCACCGGCGGGCCGACTTCAGGTCGCGGGGAGCCGACGGGTTTTTTATCCGCAAAACCCATTGTCCAGAGTCGGTCCCAGGGCATTCCTTGCCCGATGAGGTGAGCTTTGACCACTTCGGCCCTTTCCAGGCTTAGGCTATCGAGGTTCTTGGCGTCTGAAGGTTCACCATGTCCTGCAATCAGGAGTGTTTGCTTACGCTGTTTCAAATTCATGGCCAGCCAGTCCAGTTCGATCTTGGCTTCCGGGGAAAGCGCTGCACTACCCGGGGAGAAATGTACATTTTCCAAAGGAAACGGCAACTCGTACTTTATCATTTCCGCATAATAAGTGCAGTAGGGCGTTTTCTCCAAATCATAAACATCCTTGCCGTCGCTGAGGTCGAGCGCTACAAAAGTGGAATAGAAGAGGGGGTGATCCGCATACAAATAAACGACCTGTTTGCCGGGGTCTTCCAGCAACAGGACAAAATTGCCCTCAGGGTGTACTTCGCTTTCCCCAATTGGCATTTCGCTGTTCACATTGGTCACCGCTTTGATACGCATTCCGGACTGGATAACATTCAAACTCCCTTTGATCACAATAACCCTGGTAGGGCGAACGTGCACGGGCAATTCCACTTTGCAAATATTGGACGAAAGCCCGCCTGAAGTTTCTTCCGGTTCAACGCGATAGATATACTTTCCGCTCGCAGAGACCGAAAAGCCCTCCTCCGCCTCATCATTAAAGGAATTGATTTCCTTACCCAGGTTCTGTGGGTCGTCCCAAGTATCCCAGTTATCTTTAGACAGCACGCGCACGCTGTATAAATCGTGTCCCCCCAGGCCATTTAGTCCGTTGGAAGTAAAAAACAGGGTTTTACCGTCCGCGTGCATAAACGGCAGGCGCTCCTGTGCGGGCGTGTTAAAAGGTAAGCGCTTCGGTGCGGACCAACTGCCCGACCAGGAGATGACGTATAAATCAATATCGCTGTCATTTTCCAAAGGCAAAGAATCGAGGGATGCTTCAAAAATAATAGATTTCCGTTGCGGGACAAAAACTGCCCGCCCCTTCCACCTGAATGCGCCCAGGTACCTGTCCATACGCTCTGCTTCTTCCCTGAACATTTTGTAGTAAAGCTTTCCAAATTTTTTATACAACATGGCATCCCCGAGCGTACTGATCCAGTACATCTGCTCCAACTGAACCGGCCCAAACCGTTCATAAGGCACCCCCTCTGTCCAGCCGGAATCACTTTGCACGGTGTACTTCACCACAGGCAGGAGGTCCTGCGAAGTGGAAAAATACAGCGTCTTTTCGTCCAGGGAAATGATCGGGGCAAATTCGTGGACACCTTCCAGCGCGGCGCTGGGCACCATCGTTTTCTTGACAGGGTAGTCCGGCGCGCTGAGCACCTTGTAAGACGCTTCGAACCAGGCCTGGCGTTTATTTACGATGTCGGACGGCTGTGTACACCAGCTTTCCAGGACATCCGGAAAGAGCGGCTGGGCAAATTTGATCAATTCTGCGCATTTTGCATATTCACCCTTTTCATGCAGGGCCTGCAGCCCTGCGATAAGAACCTTATAGCTTCGATTGGAGGGCGCCATCGCGGCGATGTATTTTTTAATCTTTGCCTGCATTTCATTGCTGGACAAGTCCTCCGGGGAATACCCGGCGATGATGCTGCTGACCACCAACAGGTCTTTCATCCCGGGGTCGCCGGAACCAGAGAGATATTTATTTTGAGGAAAATCCAGTGCGTGGACGACCACATTATCCAGGTTACTATCGGGATGTTTTGCAAGAAAACTCAATAGCGGCGCGCTGCCCCTCTCCGTAACGGCCTGTACAAAGGGCTCGATATAACAATCGCGGGAAGCCCAATGCCAGGGGAAATCGGCCACAAACTCGGGAAATGCGTGTAGGGGGTGTTCGCGCAGGAACGCGTCAAGAAGCCAAAAGCTCACCTTATGGGACTCCGGTTTAAAGCCATTTTTTTCCAGAATATGGCGATGATATTTAAACACAGAGCGCAGTGTTCGATAATCCTCCGAGAGAAAACTCCCGATAACCAGGATGCGCTCCAATTCTTCGAGCTGGCCAAGAAGGCCGGAGTGGACCGGCCCCATTGTAAGCATCAGGGAATCCAGAAGTTCCAGCGACAGCTCTGCCTCAACGTATTCGATTGCTTGCTGTTGAAGGCGCTTCTGGGCAGCTTTGAAATCTGTATCTTTTACACGGATGCGCTTTTCAGCGGAAAGGTATTGCCTGCGTTCTTCGGGGAGTTCAAGATAAGCACTGTAGGAAGCAGAAATTTCGCGGTAGGCTGTTCGGATCTCTTCAAACGAAGCGAAAGGTTGGGTCGCCTCCCGAATCCGCAGCAGGCCTAACTGCGCGACCGGGGCATCCTCGGGGTTGCTCAAAGCCGCCTGAAGCTTAACGGCAGCCTTGGGGTAGTTTTTGGCATTTAACCATTTGAAGCCCGGCTTGATCTGGGCGTTGGCGGTGAGTACAAAAAAGAAAGCGGAAAGAAAAGCAATTTGGAGTTTGTGCATGTTAAACGGAGTTTGTGAAAAAATCGTGCGTCGCACCGGAGAAACCCCTTATACGAAAAATCGCCTTTTATTAGTATGCTAAACTGGAAAATCTTTTTTCTATATCGGGACGGACGGGGGACGGGACGGACGG
>JBMOJO010000384.1:0-2800 GCA_049315745.1 Saprospiraceae bacterium
CATCCGCGCGTAAAAAATGAACGCACGCCAAAATATTATTTCCCAGGTCGCGCCCTGCTAAATAGTTACCAAAAAAGCCTAATTTTGACCGCACTCGGGCAATGGGCTTAAAGCAGGCTAGTTGCAACGGGCGGTCGCAGTGGGTAAAAGGCGATCTTTTTTATCTGCGCGGAGCCTTTCTGAGGGAACGCAGCCGGGCTGCTGTACCGAAAAAAACACGCAATGTGGGCTAAAAATAACTGTTCATGCCCCATGGAGCGCCCTTTGCAACAAGTCTGAAAGGTAAAACAAAAATTTACGCCGCAGGTTCCGCGTTGCTTGTTTTCTTTACAAAAAACCAAGGGGTACCGGGTTCACAATAAATTTTAAAGCATTGGGCGGAAATTCATTTGGAAAAGCGTTTAAAGTCACCACTTTTGGCGAGTCGCACGGAAGAGCGCTCGGTGTTGTTATTGATGGGTGCCCTGCAGGGCTGGCAATTGATGAAGACTTTGTGCAAAAAGAGCTTGCCCGGCGAAGGCCTGGGCAATCCGCGATCGTTACCCAACGCAAGGAAGAAGACCACGTAGAATTCCTTTCGGGAGTTTTTGAAGGCAAAGCCACCGGGGCACCGATTGCAATGGTGATCTTCAATGCCGACGCAAGGTCGAAGGATTACAGCCATATTGCCGACAAGTACCGGCCTTCCCATGCCGACTTTACCTATCAACAAAAATATGGTTGGCGGGATTACCGCGGCGGGGGACGCTCCTCGGCCCGGGAGACGGCGGCGCGTGTCGCTGCCGGGGCAATCGCCAAAATATTCCTGCAAGACTACGGCGTCACCGTTCACGCATACGTCAGCCAGGTCGGGGCGGTTACGCTTTCTCAGCCATACGAAACGCTCGACCTTTCCCTCACGGAGACCAATGATGTACGCTGCCCTGACCCGCATACTGCAGAGGCGATGATTGCCCTGATCCGGGAGGTACGGAAAGCCGGGGATACCATCGGCGGCGTCGTGAGCGCGGTTGTACGCGGGGTGCCTGCCGGCCTTGGCGAACCTGCTTTCGACAAGCTGCACGCCGACCTTGGCAAAGCGATGCTCAGTATTAATGCCTGCAAAGGCTTTGAGTATGGCTCCGGGTTTGCAGGGGCGGCCCTTCGGGGAACACAACACAACGATCCTTTTTTTATGGAAAAGGAGAAAGTCCGGACCCGCAGTAATTTTTCGGGCGGAATCCAGGGCGGTATTTCCAATGGGATGGATATCTACTTTCGCAGCGCGTTCAAACCCGTCGCCACAATTGTGCCCGCCCAGGAATCCGTTGACGTTTCGGGGGAGAGCGTTGTCGTGGAAGGCAAGGGGCGGCACGACCCCTGTGTTTTACCCAGGGCAGTCCCGATCGTCGAAGCAATGACCGCACTGGTTATAGCCGACCATCTCCTGCGGCAACGGCTGACCAAAATATGAGGGGGCAGAAAAATCCTTTGGGTACTGCTGAAGTAAACCAGCCTTTTAAACCGGCTCAACCAAACGCGACCCGGTGCTGCCAATGCTCCATGGATATCCCGCTACCCGTCAACCGCCGCCTGTTGCGCTCGAGTCCCTAGGTACCGGGGGAGCAGGGTTTTTTTCAGGTTTTGGCCCCTCGCGCTTGAAACTCCTGAGAAACTCGCCGAAAGAATCAAATTCTTTGCGGAAAGAAAGGCCGGCCCCCACCCGCAAAATCCGCCCGCTGATATCGGGCAGAAGCTTTTGATAAATCCGAAGTTTCGCGCTGCGGTCTGTGATCAACTGATACTCGATTACGAGGTCATTGCCGATAAAAGCGCCCGTAGCCCCGGTGGCAGTGCGCCAGTTATTGCCCAGGTCAATATTCCCGCCAACGAGGATAGATAAGCGGTCATTAAAATAATTCTGGCGGAAGCTCACCTGAAGCTCATTGCCCCGGTTCAACCCGCCCGATTGGGCGAAACCGGCATTTTGGTACTGGTTATAGGCAATATCAAAATCCACGCTCGACAAAGCCTCGCCGCCAAGCAGGTCGGAGAACAGCTCCGAGATCATCAGCGAAAGTTGGTTGGACAGGAATTCGCTCACTGTATTGTAGATGATTTGAGAACCCTGGAACGAAAAGTCCGAAGGCAGGAACTGGCCGGCAATGATCAAGCCGAAGACCTGCTTGTTCATCTCGTTGGGATCCTGGCGCAGGAGGCGCATTTTGTTCTCTGTATAACTAAGCAACTGGCCACGAAGGTTAGGGAAGGACATATCGAAAGTTATGGAGGGGCTGAGCAGCTCGCCCTGTAAGTTGAGGAGCAGGTTCACCACCGTGCTCTGGGATGCCTCCGAACGGACGTTGTCCCCCGCATTGGCCATAAACTCCTGGATAAAAGTACTCACCGAGGTATAAAGGCCTTTATATTCCGCTTCCAGGTTTATGATAGCCCGATAGGGATCGCCGCTCCAGGTGATCGAGCTTCCCCTACGAATCGTAAAACTTTTGTTGATAACATTATATAAAGTAAAAAGATACTCGCCCCGCTCGATAACGACATCGCCATACATCTGAAATGAGCCGTTGCGGGGCACGACAATGCGGAGGGCACCGCGGCCGTTCCCCTCGATAATATCCCCGGCCTGTTCGTTGAAGATCATCTGCATCAGGGCCGATTCATTGATCACCAGCTCCATCTCGATAGATACTCCCTTGATCTCCGCCCCCTGACCCGCCGTTTGAGCCGTGGGGTTGCCCGAGCCGTCCCGCTCCACAAACTTAAAGAACTTCAACTGCCCGGCGTCGCGGTCGGAGCTGAT
>JBMOJO010000100.1:0-12532 GCA_049315745.1 Saprospiraceae bacterium
GTTGTTCCGAAGACATTATAAACCGCGACGATACTTCCCTTGCCTGTCGGGGTCAGGGCGGCTGCGAAATCGGCATAGCCACTACTGCGCAGGATAATCGCGCGGCCATTACAATCCTCAATGTCGCGATTGAGGGAGAAGCGCCTGATCGCATCAGCAAAGGGCACAGCAGTCTGGCCGCTTTTAAACTGTACGTTCTCGATTTCGACCAGCGTATTGATCATAGCTGTACTCAGTTGATCAATCGTAACTTTTCTGGGGGCGAGCGGCGCCGGTGCATCCTTGGCCGGAATGACGTGCCGGGAAATCAACAGTTCCTCAATTGCATTCTCCGCGCTGCCATTTAACTGCATGACCCCGTTATAATCGGAAAGAAAGAGCCCGTTACAGCTCACAAACACTTTTTTGCCGATCGGGAAAGTGCCAAAAAGCCCATTGGCGTTCATGCGGACCGAAATACCGCCCGTATTGTCCTGGATGACGATGTTTTTGAAAAAATTCCCGGAAGCGTCATCGGCAATCACCGTGCCCTGTATCACCACATTTTCTTTTATCTCGAGTGGAGGCTGACCGGTGATATATCGGGCCTTTAGCTGCGCGATTGTTGTATTTGCTTCAATTTCAGTGACCTTAGCCACAGGCGGTTCGTCGAATTCCAGTTCGACACAACCGGAAAGCATCGTCAACCCTAAAAAGAAAGCCCATGACAGGGGTAGAAATTTAATTTTTTCAGATGAAACCATATCTTTAAATTAAATATTTTTAACGCATTATAAATTAGTGCTTTATGCTGACGCAAGACACTGCACCGGTTTCAGAGGCGCAGCGCGAGGCTCGCGAAATAATTTCTCCCAAAACCGTAGAAATAGCGGTTAGGAAACCTGTCCACGTTTTTCTCGGCATAGTCGAAGCGGAATTGTTCATATCCGCCGATGATAAAATCCTGCTTATCGAGGATGTTGCTGACGCCGACGTTGAGGTAAAGAAAAATATTATCGCCCAGCTTCCAGGATTTACCCCCGAACAGGTCCACCGTAAATGCCGCAGGTGCCTTCTCCTGGTAGAGGATGCGCTTCCAAAGGTCCGACCCGGGCTCTACGATCTGGTCGCTGAACAGGGGGTTTTCAACATAAGACACCCCGGCAGTGGTGCGCCGGTCGGGGTTGAAATCAATCCAGATATCGTCGAAATAGTTGACATTGGCATTGACGAACCAAAATTTTGGGGCATTGTAGCTAAATCCGGCCGTGATCGCCGTTTGGGGGGTATTCGGGATATAGAAATTGCGGATATACGCTTTTTCCTGGCGGACGACCTGCGCGACATTATCCAGGTAAACCGATACATCGGGGCGGTTTGAATAGATGAACTGACCTAAAGCTGCTGCCGCCCGTAGGCGCAGCGCCGCGGTGACCGCCACTTCCGCACCGAGCTCCGTACCCATGTGCCGCGTGTTGATCCCGGTCATCACATAGTTCACGAACCCTCCGCGGAACCCGTCCTCCGTGATGATGGCATTATCGAGGTAAAAACTTTGGGTATTGATCTGGTTCGTAAACTGGGTGTAGTAACCCATGAGGCGCAGTTTGAGATAAGGTGCCCGTAGCAGGTAGCCCCCTTCGATACTGAGGATTTGCTCCTGCCCCAGGCCGGTGGCAAGTTGGTCGCGTGTGCGGGGCGAAATAAAGGCATTGCGTGGCAGCGGCGCCTGCAACTGATAGCTTCCATTGACCAGGAAATAGTTTCTTCCATCGAGTTTAAACGTGACCCCTGCCTTGGCGCCGTAATCGGTAAAACTGGCGACTTCCGATTTTCCGAGGGAGTTTTCCGGAAATTTTCCATTCTGGACGTTCCCCTCCCGCCAGAATGCATTTTGAGTGACATTGGCACCTGCAAAAAAATCGAACCTGCGCAGGGAATATTCTGCCTGGGCCCAGGCGCCAGATCGAAAATTCTGGGTAAAATAATCGTATCCGAACACATCCCCCTCGCGGAGCAGTCGGTTGGGGATATTGAGGTCATTTTGAATGAATGCCGTATTTGCAGCCGAATCGAATTCGGCAAATTTGTCAATATCCAGGTAAAAATCCCCACCCAGTAAATCTTCCAACACTTTGAAATTCCTGATACGCTGCTGCTGGAGGTGGGCCCCGGCGCTCACTTTCAAAAAATCATTCACCCGGTGCTCGAGGTTGATATTTACATTGACCCTTCTGGAATCAAAGCGGCGGTCTTCGATCACATACTGCGCGCGTTTGCCGGTGACGGTATTGCCCTGAATCCCATCGGCGTTGAAAACGGTGGCGATACTGTTGCGGTTCACTTCATACATATATGCCCAATCTACCTGCCGGGCATTTTCATCGCCGCGCAACAACTCGGCTACAAGGGCGGCCTGTCCATCCTGGATATAGCTCGGCAGCTTGCGGTAATAGTCCGGGCGGGGGTCGCGGGCATCGTACCAGTCGAGGGCAGTTGCCCCGTCCCTGCCGAATTGATATGAAAATGATGAAGTGAGCCGGGTCCGCTCGCTGGGCGACCAGTCGTGGCGGAGGATTACGACCGGCTCGTGGGTATTGGCGATCCTCGAGTTGCGCTTTTTTCCGTTCTGGTAGCCCCAGTTGGGGTTATAATAATTTGTTCCGGCAAAGTCGTTCATTTCCTGGGTGGATACGCCGGCCCTGCCTCTTTTGGAAGGTGCCCCTAAAGCCGTGATGTTCAGAAGATGTTTTTCCCCGAGTTTGCGATCGGCAGAGATGAAGTAGGAATACGCATCGAAGGGCGTACCCGGAATATAGCCTTCTTCGGCCCAGCGCCGTGAACCGGAAACCGTAAAAGCCCAGCCGTTTTTGAGCATTCCGGTAGAATAGGTTGCCATGACCCGGTTGCGATAAGTCCGGTTGGTCAATGCATAGGATACCCGCATTTGTTTGCGCTGCCGCGAGGCCCGGGTATCAAACGCCGTAGATCCGCCCACACTTCCGTAGGCATAGGGATTAATCGCAAGTCCGAGGACGTTCTGCCGGTTGCGGACGACATCGTTCAGGCCGCCCCAGGAATTCCAGCCCGGAAAACCGTTCTCGAGATCGTTCACTGGGATACCGTTGAGAAAGACTTCGGTATATTGGGCGTCGTATCCGCGCATGCGGAAGCGTGCCGCGCTGAAGTTAAATGCTGCCAGGGAAAGAAAGATATCATTGGAGGAAGTGAGCAGGCTCGCCACGTTTTGTTCTCCTTCACCGCCCAGCTCGTTCGTACTCATGGTAATCACGGGGATCAGGTCTTCCGGGTTCACCTGTCCGATGCCATCCTGGGCTTCCATACGGATAATTCCCAGATTGACAACGGCCCCAAGGTTGCTTTCCAGGATGATTTCCCGGGTTTGAAACCCCGGCTTGCCCAGCGTGACAAGCAGTTTGCTGCCCGCAGGCGCTGAGGCTTGAAAAGCGATATCGCCATTCTCCTCGGTGATAAACACACTGGTCAAAAACCGTACTTCTACTCCGGGAAGGCCTTGGCCGGTGGCGGCATCCAGTACCCTGCCCCGGACCTCAAAGTTTCCCTGGGCATATAGGCTTGGACATATTAGCGTAAAGACAAGAAAAACAATGAGTTGAAATATCCGCATAAGGTTAGGTCAATGGTTAAAGATGTATCTGGTACCGACTTGTTGCGCCGGGTTATCGGCTTGTTAATTGCGCACGGCGATGGATAGTGTAGCCAGGGCGCTCATCCGCCCTTACCGCTGGCTTTCAAAACAATGCCGTAGCGCAAACACATGCTGCGGAATTGATTGTGCGGTAAAAAAACGATGTTTCCCCGATAACCGCACAAATCTCTTGCTATTTTTTATTATTTTTTAAAATCTTGCCGACTTTCTATTCAACTTGTTGCCCGACAAGCTTTCAAAACAAGAATAAAATGTTGAAACAACTTCGGATCAAAAGTGCCCTGTTGATATTATGGACTTCCCTGGGCTTCCTGATATCGGGCAGGATTGGCGCACAGGATAAATTCAAAATTGCCGCAATCGGTTTTTATAATGTCGAAAACCTTTTTGACACGAAAGACAGTCCCGAAACCAACGATACGGATTTTACCCCCCAAGGGCTAAATCAATGGACGTCCGATCGTTATCGCAGTAAGCTGAAGAAACTGGATGAGGTCATCGCCAAAATGGGCACGGAGTACAGCCCGGACGGAATTGCCATTCTCGGCGTCGCAGAGGTAGAAAACCGCGCCGTACTCGAAGACCTGGTAAAGCAGCCCGGCCTCAAGCCCAGGAATTATCAGATTGTGCATTTTGATTCCCCTGACCCCCGCGGGATAGATGTCGCACTCCTCTATCAACCCAAATATTTCGAGGTGACCCATACCCGTACTATCCCTATGGGCGCTTATTCCGAAGAAGGCGAGGTGAGGGGTACCCGGGATATATTATACGTCAGCGGGCAGTTTGACGGAGAGCCCCTGCACCTCCTGGTCAACCACTGGCCATCGCGCAGGGGCGGGGAAAAAGCGACGCAGCCCCTGCGCAATGCGGCAGCACGCTTATGTAAAAAAGTCATTGACTCCCTTATCCAACAAAACCCTATGGCCAAAGTATTGGTGATGGGCGACCTCAACGACGACCCCGTCAGTCCAAGCGTCAAAGAAGTGCTTCAGGGCAAGCGGGCGCTCGAGGAAGTCGCAAGGGGGGAAATGTTCAATCCGATGTACCAGTTTTTCAAAAAAGGGATCGGAACCCTGGCCTACCGGGATGCCTGGAGCCTTTTCGATCAGATCATCGTAACGGAGGGGCTTGCCCGGCCGCATGAAAAGGGGTATTATTATTATCAGGCGAGGATTTTCAACCCGCCGTTCATGAGCCAGAGCTCCGGGCCTTTTAAAGGTTACCCCCTGCGCACTTTCGCCGGCAGCGAATTCCTCGACGGGTACAGCGACCATTTTCCGGTGTATATTTATCTCGTCAGAAAAATCTGAACACCAGGGCGAAGAAGGCTCAGCAGTGCGTATTCATGATGCTCTCCTGCTTCTGGCTCCGCCCCCCGCCCTAGTCTTTGATCCGTTTGATGTGGTCGTACCAGAACCGCTTCAGGAGCAGACTGCTCCCTATAAATACCAGGAAGGAGATGGTGAGGCCGGTAACATCGCGCAAAAGCAGGTATATGGGCATAACCACCTGCGACATTTGCCAGGCAATTCCCACAATTACGTTGAACATATCCCTCCCGAAATCCTTGTTAGGCTCAAAACCGGGGTCTTCCGCCATGACCTTCTCCCGAATGGGTTTCCAGAAGCCCCAGGGGCGGGTCTGCCGGTAAAAATTCTTCAGGACTTCCTCATCGTCCGGCGGGCTGAGTAAAACACCAATCATGCAGCCTGCAAAAGCAATCAATAGGATGAGCGGAAAAAGATAAATGGATATGGTGCCCGGAAATATCATCGGCACAATGGTGGCTGCCAGCAGACCGGCCAACATCCCCCCAAAATAGCCAAACCCATTGAACCGCCACCAAAGCCATTTCAGCACATTGGAGGCCGTGTAGCCGCCGTAGAGCGCGGAGGTAATCCACAGGGTTAAGGTATTGAGGGAGGTAGCAAAAAATCCAAAAACCAGGCCGATCGCCACCAGTACGACACTAGACACATAGCTGTAGCGCACGTAAGTTTTCTCCGGTGCATCGGGACGGATGTATTTGCGGTAAAGATCATTCACGAGATAGGCCGGGGCGGCATTGATAAACGCGGCAAAAGTACCCATAAAAGCGGCCAGCAGGCCTGCCAGCAGCAAGCCCTTAAACCCCACCGGCACAAAGCGCTCGATGGCCAGCGGTAGCACAGTTTCAAAGTCAATCGCGCTGCCCATCGCGGATAGTTCCGGCACCAGATACGCCAAAGCGAGAATCCCTAGCCCTGCGACCATCAGGTATCTCGGGAAATAGAGCACCAGGATCGTGAGCGCGCTCATCTTCGCCGCTTCCGCAGAGGTACGGGTAGAAAGCACCCGCTGCATATCATAACTCGGCACAGGGCCTGCCATACTCGCAAAAATCCCTTTGAAAACCATCATCATGACCAGAAAACCAAATAATTCAAAACCATCAGATGCAATTTTGGCATTCACACTATCCAGCTTCCCCGTCCAATCGAGATCGAGGTCCCATCCAAAAAACAGGTTCCCCCATCCCTTCGGAACTATAGCATCAATCTGCCCCGGCTGCACTTGCTGCCAGGCGATCACACCAATGACGATGCACGAAACCGTCATGATGACCAATTGAAGAACCTCCGTACCGACCACACTCCACATTCCGCCTTTGATGGTATACACCGTGGTAATACCGATCAGGATCAAGGCATAGGATTGCGCCGAAGTGACCGATACCGGGCCCAATGCCCAGCCCAGGTCCCAAGGGAAGAATATCGCTGCAAACTTGCCAATTCCCTCAAAAAAATAAGCGATGAACCCGAAAACGCTGATGATGGCGAAAACGGTAACGATGATATGCGACAAGCGCCCTCCCTTACCCTCGCCAAAGCGAAAGGTAATCCATTGCGCCCCAGTCAGGGCACCGGAGCGACGCAGCCAGATTGCCAGGAAGACAAAGACAAAGACCTGGTTCCATACCGGCCATAGCCAGGGGATCCAGGCGCTTTTAAGCCCATAGACAAAGAGAATGGTGACCGTCCACATCGTCCCGGAAATGTCGAACATTCCGGAAGCATTCGAAAGGCCCAGGTAGTACCAGGGGATACTGTTGCCCCCTAAAAAGTAAGAACGGACATTTGTGGAAGCCCTTTTAGAAATCCAAAAGCCAAATACCAAGGTCAGGACAAAGTAAAAAGCGACAATCGAAAGGTCTAATAAAGATAAGATCATAGTTCAGGTATTTAGGTATAAATGGAACAGGGGTGGTATAAAGATACTTTTGCCGCCTACGGCGGCAGAATATTCTTCTGAGAGACACGTCATTTTCACGATTTCGCTTCGCGAAATCGTGAAAATGACGTGTCTCTCGAAACATAATTCGGCGCGAAGCGCCGCAAAAAGCCTTTTTACACAACCTCGCTCAAAACATCATTCGACGCAAAGCGCCGTAAAAAACCTTTTTACACAAACCTAAAACAAAATTTGGCGCGGAGCGCCATAAAAAACTTTTTACACAACCCCTATCAAAAAATGGTACAATAAGCCTATTTCCGCCAGTCGCCAGACCAGGATACATCCTGTAGCCGGAAAGGATCGGCAAATGCATCGAGCAAAACCGCTGCTTCCCGGCGGGTCACCGGACGCCCCTTTTCAAAATTCTTGAGCCCGATGGCGGCCCACCGGCAAAGCGCTTGTTCAAGTTGAGTGCCGGGTTTAGTCCCGGCGATATCGTCGGCAAGGCGCATCAGGACTTCGACGCTGACAGACTCCCCGCTGCCCGTCAAGGTAAGTGGCTTTGGCCAGCTGCCAATGCCCTTGAGCAAAGCCTCCCGGCGCAAGACAGAGTCGGGGTCGAACCAGGTGCGGTTGGCCCAAAGGTAGGGCTCTCCCCTTCCCCGTAGTATTCCTGTAGCCCCAATTTTCTGAATAGCCTGAAAGTGCGGGTCCCGGGGCTCCACATCAAAAAACGGCATCAGATAAGCGCCCGACGCGAGCAGGGCACGCTGGATTTCGCGAACGGAAAGTTGATCCGGGCGTATCTTTTTTTGCACCGATAGGGCCGCCATAGCCCCGGCGGCCTGGCCAATTTGCAGCACGACGGGCTGTAAGCGGCTCGAACCATTCACGATATTGCTCACCGAAATGGCTTTATCTGCCATCAGCAGTCTGTCAGTCTGTGCGGGGATCAATGCCCCGAGCGGAATATTGAAGGAAGGCACCTTGGGAAAATCAATTTCCGGCGCCGCCAGGTGCTCTTTATGGTGGTGGTCTATCGGATAGTCCCCAACAATCGCCGCAGCGCGATAAAGCGCACCGGAATAAGGGTCTGAAAGGTGCCCGACATTCACCCGCACTTTTCCGCGGATCCTCCTGCCCTCGCGGTGGTAGGGGTAGAAGGCCAGTTTATCCGGGGTAGGAAATTCGTCGTCGGCAAGGCCCAGGTTGCGACGACCGAGCTCGTTCTGGATGAAATATACATAGCGAAGCGTATGCACCCGGGCAGAATCATAAGCCGCTTTTCGGGCCTCCGGGCTCTTCTCTACAACGTTGGCGTAATAATCATTGCCTTTGTTCGGCCAGTTGAGCATGTATTTATTCTTCGGGAGGCGTGCATAAGAAAGCATCATCTCACACTTAACCGGCGTCGTATCGCCCGGGCAGGTTTCCCGGCAGGAACAACGGAACCTCGCCGCATCGTAACCGTCTGGCCGGGGAATCGTCCGGTCGCTTCCCGGACCATAATCCTTGAGGATAGCCACCATCGTCAGATCCTGGATAATGTCGTTGGCCTTTTCGGGCGCCATAGCCTCGCCGGTCACTTTGCGGTCTTCCATGCCCAGGTCGTAAGCAGCGCCCGCCATTGCGGCCACGTCCCCCAAATCGGTGCCATCAATCACGATATCTGCCTGTACCTCCATTTTCTTGCCCTTGTAATCCAGGGTTGCCAGCCATCCTTTCGATAAGCGCCGTAGGGCGACCAGTTCGGATTCGTACCAGACGGTCAGCGCGGTTTCCTTTTCTGCCATTTCCCGGAAAATTTGAGCCCCGACATGCGGTTCAAACAGGGTATTGCTGACCCATCCGGTCTCCACTGCTGAAGCCCCGCCATAATGTTGCCGGAGGCGTTCCCGGAACTCGCCCCATATCCCGGCGGGCATGCGGTGGTTGCCGTCGGTAGCACTCACCCCTGCGGCCGTCAGCATACCGCCCAGCCAGGCGGTTGGTTCGGCGATAAGGGTCGGGGCGCCCATCCGGGCCGATTGAAGCCCTGCCGCTACCCCACCGGTCCCGCCCCCGATGACCAAAACACTCGTTTTGACCCGCGGTGCGGGCAAGGTAAATGCGATCCAGAGGCATAAAGAAGAAACAAGAAACATCCCGTGAGGTATGCGCTTTATCCGGTAATGCATATCAGAAACATATTTATTCCGGATACAATGTTAAAGTTTTTTTTGGAGTAGGGCGCTATCCTCCAATTTTAATTTGCAGCTTGCAGTTCGATTATTGTGTTTATTTTTGCTCAGGCAGCATTCAAAATTTATACCTATGCGTGAGTTTATTTCAATTACAATTGCATTGTTCTTATCCCTTGGCGCTACCCAGTCGGCCGCACAGGATCAAATCCTTTTCCAATATGTGGACCCGCTTCAGAAAGTCCTGAAGGAGGCTGCATTTTTCCCTGCAGCTGATGCTGTTGCCACAGTAGCCCGGGGGGAATATGCCAGTTTTCAGTTTGTCCTTCGCGCAGACCAGGCCTTGGGTGGTGCACAGGTAAAAGTGACGTTCAGCCCACAGGGGCAGCGCTTACAGGCGGGAACGCGCACGGGGTTTGTAGGATATGTCCGGGTGGGGCGGGCAACCCCCAGCCCCTCAAGGGACCGGCTTATGCCACCCTCCGGCTATTACCCGGACCCCATTCTGGATAATACCTCGATGGATATTCCGGCGCACACCTCCCAGCCAATATGGATAAGCGTAGCTATTCCCCAGGATATGCCCGCGGGAGATTACACAGCTGAAATCCAGGTAGAAGCCAGGTATGGCAAAAAAGCGGTGGCACTCAAACGCCCGTTCACTGTACAGGTATATCCGGTAACCATTACCGGGACGCGGCTTTGGTTTACGAACTGGTTCACTATGGGCGATCAGGTCCTGAAGCACCTCAATGGCGGCCAGTCGGTGGCCCAATATTCACCGAGGTACTGGGAATTGCTGCGCACTACTGCAAAAATGATGGCGGAGTACCGACAGAACGTCGTGCTCCTCTCGCCGCTCCGTCTTGCCGAATACAAGATAGAAAACGGGACATATAGGTTTGACTTTTCCAAATTTGACCAAAGCGTTAAAATTTTCGAAGAAGAAGGCGTACTCGGGCTCATCGAAGGCGGGCATATCGGGGGCAGGGAAAGCCACTGGACCAGTCCGTTTGTAGTAGATTTCCCGGTACTTAAAGAAGGAGCGGTCGTCTTTACCCGAAAGCCCATTTCTGATCCAGCGGCCAGCAACTTTTACACGCAGTTCATTCCTGCCCTGGTCGCGCACCTCAAGCAAAACGGTTGGTATGACAACTATCTCCAACATATTGCCGACGAGCCTATCACGGAAAATATCCAGTCATATATCGAAATCGCCACTTTCGTCAAATCCCTCGCGCCTGACATCCGGATTATTGAAGCTTGTCACTCCAAGGATTTAGGCAATACCGTGGACGTATGGGTCCCTCAGCTCGATTTCTTTCATATAGACAATGAATTTTACAAAGCGCGCAGCATGCAGGGAGACGAGGTTTGGTTTTATACCTGTCTGGCCCCGCAGGGGGAATACGCCAACCGCTTCGTTGAGCTTCCTGCCCTAAAGACCCGCGTCTTATTTTGGCTAAATTATCGCTACAATAGCCCCGGGTACCTGCACTGGGGGTTAAATTTTTGGAACGACAACCCCTTTGACGAGACCACCGGCATCATTACCGAAAGCGGAAATGTATTGCCAGGTGGGGATGCCTGGGTAGTTTATCCCGGGAAAAACAAGTTTTTGAGCTCGATCCGCCTCGAGGCCACCCGCGACGGGATTTTTGACAATGAGCTGCTGCACATGTTGCATGAAAAGAACCCGGCACAAGCCCAGGAAATCGCCCGGCAGACGGTCTATCTGTTCGACCGCTACGATTTGAATATCGAAGCGTTCAGGAACCGGCGCAGGAAGATCCTGGAGCTGCTGGCGCAATAACAAGCTTTTGCCGCCTACGGCGGCAGGATATTCTTCTGAGAGACACGTCGTTGGGGTTGTGTAAAAAGTCTTATATTGGCGCTTCGCGCCAAATTATCTTTGGATGGAGACGTCTTTTTTCTGATTTTGCTTCGCAAAATCAGAAAAAAGACGTCTCCATCCAAATAATGTTTCGCCATCGCAGGCGGCGAAATACTTTTTACACAACTCCTTATAATTCAAAAATATTCAACCAAGTACCTTATTGTATCATCACCTAAAACGCAAAATATGAACAGCAAATCTTCGAGTTACTGGCGCCAGATAACGACGATCGGGGCCCTTTTTTTCATTTTTGGTTTCGTCACCTGGTTGAACGGGACGCTCATTCCTTTTCTAAAAATCGCATGTGAGTTAAAATCGGACTACCAAGCTTTTTTCGTAACCTTTGCCTTTTACATGGCCTACTTCTTCCTGGCGCTTCCTTCTTCGGTCATTTTGCAGCGGACCGGTTTCAAAAATGGCATGGGGCTAGGTCTTTTGATTATGGCTATTGGATCGCTCCTTTTCATTCCTGCTGCCAACGAAAGGAACTTCACGCTGTTTTTAGTGGGATTATTTGTTCAGGCGGCGGGGTTGGCTTTGCTGCAGACTGCGTCTAACCCGTATATCAGCATTATTGGCCCAATTGAAAGCGCGGCACAGCGCATCAGCATCATGGGGATATGCAACAAAATCGCAGGCGCACTCAGTCCGCTAATCCTCAGCTCTATCGTCCTTAAAGATGCTGCAGGCTTGGAGAAAAAAATAGCTGCTGCCGTGGATGCCGCTCAAAAAGCAGAATTGCTCGATTCGCTTGCAGCGCGGGTAATTATGCCTTATACTGTGATGGCCCTAATCCTGGCCCTACTTGCCTTTTTGATCCGCAAGTCATCCCTGCCCGATGTAGAAATGGAGCATGAGCTTGAAGGAGATAATACCATTGCAACCGATCGCACGAGCATTCTGCAGTTTCCTTATGCCTTACTGGGTGCCCTGTGTATCTTTCTGTACGTCGGAGCGGAAGTTATGGCCGGGGATATTATCAGCACATACGGTAAAAATCTTGGCTTTTCGCTGGATAAGGCCAAGTACTTCACCACCTTTACCCTACTTTCTATGCTCCTCGGATACGTGCTCGCCATCGCGGCCATTCCCAAGTACATCAGCCAGGAAGCCAGTTTGAAATATACCGCCATTCTTGGCGTGCTGTTTACCCTGGGCGCTTATGTCACTGATGGTACCACTTCTATCACCTTCATCGCCTTACTCGGATTGGCAAATGCGCCCATGTGGCCGGCTATTTTCCCGTTGGGGATCCAACGCCTTGGAAAATTCACCAAAACGGGCTCTGCCCTGCTGATTATGGGCATTTCCGGAGGGGCCATCATCCCGTTAATTTATGGCAAACTTTCTGAAGCGATGGATTTCAGGCTGGCGTTCTTATTGGTTATGCTCCCCTGTTACCTCTACATATTATATTACGGAATGGCAGGGTACAGAGTTGGATTAAGGGAAGGGCGGTAAAAAAAGAAGGGGGCAAAATTCTTTTCATGGCGCTCCGCGCCAAATGGTCATTTTAGGGGTTGTGTAAAAAGGTTTTTGCCGCCTGCGGCGGCAGAATATTCTTCTGAG
>JBMOJO010000385.1:0-2796 GCA_049315745.1 Saprospiraceae bacterium
AGGAAAATTTTGGCAAAATCAGCGAGTAGTGCGTATTCCCCGGAATTGATCACTTCCAATGCCAATTTTTCGGCATTGGCAAAATCTTTAAGGGTGAGGTAAACCTTGGCAAGGACGCCCCTTGCAGCTCCTTTTGTTACCCTGCCCAAATCTTCAGGGGCATATTTTGATTTCTCCGGCAATGCGGCTATGGCATCGGTAAGATCTTTGATGATTTGCTCATAAACCTTGGCCATAGGCGTCCGGGTTTGGGTGTAAAACTGGTCCTGGGTGAGGGGCGACAGGATGAGGGGCACATCTCCAAACCAGCGGACGAGGTTGAAGTAGAAATGGGCCCTCAAAAATTTGCTCTCCCCAATTAACCTGCTGCGAAGGATTTCATCCATTTTGGGGACCTTGGGAATCCCTTCAACCGCTATATTGGCCCGAAAAATACCCTGATAATGGCCTTTCCAGGCAAGTCGGACCTCATCCGGAAAACGGGAATCGTATGTGAAATCGTCATAAGCGCTAAGGCGTTGGGCATCAGCAGGAAAGCTGCCTTTTGTGGCATCGTCGGAAATAATATCGGTCAGCGCCAGCCAGGGGAAGGAGGTGAGGTCCCAGGTGCGCAACTGGTTATAAACAGCGTTGGTGGACCAAACTGCGTGATCGCTGGTTTGGAAAAAGTTATTGGCGTTGATGACACCCTGGGGTTTTACTTCCAGAAAATCGGAATTTTCACATGCAGGGGCGAGCATCAGGAGGGCTGCACCGGCAAGTATGCGCAGGGAAGGAGAAATTGCTTGCATGGCTAAAGATTTCTTTGTGCAAAATTAAAAACCGACGTTTAATCCGAAAAGTACCGTTTGGGAAATCGGGTAGATGCCGCCGTCTATCCCTACACGGGTAACGGCGTTACTGCCGATTTCCGGGGAATAGCCGGTGTAGCTGGTCCAGGTGACGAGGTTATTGGCGCTGGCGTACACCCGCAAATTGCTGAGCTTGATTTTCTGGATCAGGCTTTTTGGAAATGTATAGCCGAGTACCAGACTGCGCAATCGCAGGAAGGAACCATCTTCGATATATTTATCCGAAACGGCAAAATTGGGGAACCCGCCGTTCATGATCCTGGGCTCCGTATTGCTGGTGCCGGGACCCGTCCAACGGTTCAGAAAGGAGGCCTCGTAGTTGGGCAATCCAAATCCGCGGGCCAGCTTTTTAGAGTTGAGGATTTTATTTCCCCGCACCCCGTTGAGATCAGCCGAAAAATCAAAACCGGCGTATTCGAGGCCGAGGGTGAGCCCGTAGATCAGTGTGGGAATCGGACTTCCGAGATAGGTCCGATCTTTGCTGTTGACAATGCCGTCTCCATTGATATCCTCAAAGCGCAGGTCGCCGGGTTTTACAGGCTGCTGGCTGGGAAACTTGGCTATCTCTTCAGCATTTTGATACACCCCGGCTACCCGGTAGCCATAAAAGCTGCCAATGGGCCTTCCGATGGTGGTCAGGGTCGCAAATTCGCCGGTAATGGCAACGTCCGGGATGGTGTCGCGACCGCTACCCAGGGCCACGACTTCGTTCTGAAGGGTGGAGCCAAGGATCCCAATCCGGTACCGGAACTTTCTGGCCTGACTGGAATAATTGAGGGATAAATCCACCCCGCTATTGCGCACATCGGCGGCATTGACGTAGGGATCCCCTGCAGAGCCGACGTAATCGGGGATTGGCACGGGAACGAGGATTTTCCGGCTTTGCCGATAGTAATAATCCGCTTCGAGGGTGAGGCGGTTGTCGAGTAGGCCGAGTTCGATACCCGCATTGGCGCTGGTCGTCTCTTCCCATTGCAGCAATGGATTAGCCAGGGTAATGAGCGAAGCGCCGAAGAGGAGTTGTTCATCCGGTCCGAATACCGCACTCAAGTTATTGGTAACGGTCGGAATAGCGGCATCGGATGGAAATTTATCATTGCCCAACCGCCCCCAGGAACCCCGGAGGTTGAGGTTGCTGATCAGGTTCTGGTCTTTCAGGAAGGGTTCTTCGGTTACCCGCCAGGCGAGGGCGAGGGAAGGGAAATTGCCGAACCGGCGCTCCCGGCCAAATTTGGAGGAACCATCGCGACGGAAGGTTCCGGTAAATAAATACCGCTCCTTCCAGTTATAGTTGAGTCGGAACAAAATAGATTCATATCGCTCCGGATTAAACCCGTAATTGAAATTGGTAGCCGTTTCAGAATCCCCGGAATTGAGGTAAAAAAATTCTTCGGTATCGCCGATCAGGTTAAGCCTGGAACCTCCGATCACTTCTCCTCCCCGCGATTGACGGGTATAACCGGCGAGCACACTGATGCGATGGGCCCCAAAATCTCGGGAATAATTGAGGGTGTTTTCCCACTGCCAGTCAAAAAATCGGGAAGCCTCCACAAAGACGCGGCTGTTGGGGTTGCGCTGGCGGTTATCTACCTCAAACTTAGGCTCAAAACTCCTTCCGCGATTATTGACGAGGTTGAAACCCATACTCGAACGCAGGGCGAGGTTTTTGAGGGGGTAAATTTCGGTAAAGAGGTTCCCATTGATTTGCTGTCCGTTGCTCCGGTTATAGCTGTTGTACTCCAGTTGGGCAGCCGGGTTGCTGACGTTGGAGGTAAAAGCCGTACTTCCGTACTTGCCCAGACTATCCACTGGAGGCACCCTCGGGTCAGCGGCATAGGCATTGAACACGATACCGCCCGGTTCGCGGTTGGAATTGCTGCTGATAAACGACAGGTTATGGCCTACTTTTAATCCCTTTACCAGGTTATATTCATTATTCACCCGC
>JBMOJO010000101.1:0-12485 GCA_049315745.1 Saprospiraceae bacterium
GAGTGGATATGTATGCTTCCTGCCTTAGGCCTTTCGTTTTAGGCGAACCCCAAAAAAGAATTCGGTGCTAAGCACCAAATTAAAATTTGAAACCGACGTGTTTTTCATGATTTTGCGAAGCAAAATCATGAAAAACACGTCGGTTTCAAAATAAAATTTTGTCGCCGCAGGCGGCAAAATACTTTTTACACAACCCCGCACAAAAAAGAATTCGGTGCTAAGCACCAAATTATACTTTGATAGAGACATCGTTTTTCCTGATTTTGCGAAGCAAAATCAGGAAAAAAGATGTCTCTATCAGAAGAATATTCCGCCGCCGCAGGCGGCAAAATACTTTTTACACAACCCCGAATCAGAAATGATTGTCATGAAAATCAAGGAAATTTACGGAACGATGGAATATGGACCTGCCCCTGAAAGCAGGGAGGCTGCAGATGCCTGGCTGAACAGTCATCAAAAATCCTTTGGACTGTTTATCAACGGGGAGTGGAGAACGCCGCTTTCCGGAAAATTTTTTGAATCCTTCAACCCGGCAAATAGGGAATTTTTGGCGAATATCGCAGAAGCGGGTGCTGAGGACGTTAGTCTTGCAGTTGCTGCTGCACGCACGGCATTTCCGAAGTGGGCGGCCTTGAGCGGGCACTCCAGGGCGCGTTATTTATATGCGCTGGCGCGCCAAATACAAAAAAACAGCCGGCTTTTTGCCGTGCTGGAATCTTTGGATAATGGCAAACCTATCCGGGAGACCCGGGATATTGATATTCCATTGGTTGTACGTCATTTTTACCACCATGCAGGTTGGGCACAGTTGCGGGATACAGCATTGTCTTCATTTGCTCCGGTTGGTGTTATCGGCCAGATTATCCCTTGGAATTTCCCGCTCCTAATGTTGGCATGGAAGGTTGCCCCAGCGCTTGCGATGGGCAATACCGTAGTCTTGAAGCCTGCGGAGTTTACCTCGCTTACGGCACTTCTTTTTGCCGAGTTATGCAGTATGGTCGGCCTTCCGGAAGGTGTTGTCAATATCGTTACGGGACCGGGAGATACAGGGGCTGCCCTGGCAGGCCATCCGGATGTGGATAAAATCGCGTTTACAGGCTCAACGGAAGTAGGCAGGATTATCCGCACGGCAACAGCAGGAACAGGGAAAAAGCTCTCGCTTGAACTGGGGGGAAAATCTCCGTTTATCGTATTTGAAGATGCTGACCTGGATAGTGCTGTAGAAGGGGTAGTGGATGCCATTTGGTTCAACCAGGGCCAGGTTTGTTGTGCCGGATCCCGCCTCCTTGTTCAGGAAAGCATTGCAGAAAAATTTTATGCCAAGGTGCGGGCCAGGATGGAAAAGCTCCGTATAGGGGATCCTCTGGATAAAGGTATAGACATCGGGGCAATTGTTGCTCCTGTTCAGCTCCAGACGATCGAAGCATTGGTACAGAAAGGGAAAGAGGAAGGTGCCAGGTGCTGGCAACCTTCCTGGGCTTGCCCAACGGAGGGATACTTTTATCCGCCTACCCTTTTTACGGAGGTCTCACCTGCTCATACCATTGCACAGGAAGAAATTTTCGGGCCGGTTTTGGCAGCAATGAGCTTCCGCACGCCTGCAGAGGCAGTGGAGTTGGCCAATAATACCCGTTATGGCCTGGCAGCGAGTATCTGGACCGAGAATATTAACCTGGCGCTTGATGTTGCACCCCGGATCAAAGCTGGTACGGTATGGATCAACTGTACCAATGTTTTTGATGCGGCATCCGGCTTTGGCGGTTACCGGGAATCTGGTTTCGGGAGAGAAGGGGGAAAAGAAGGGCTTTATGAATATTTGAAGGAAAAAATTGAGGGAGAATTCCTGGATTCCCCTGTTTTACCTGAAAAAACGACGAGGGAGAACATCAAAAATACCCATATCGGGTTGCCGTCTATTGATCGTACGGCAAAATTGTATATCGGTGGAAAGCAAGTGCGTCCGGACGGAGGGTACAGCAATCCTGTTTTCGATAGCGAAGGTGTAATACTTGGCGAGGTAGGGGAAGGAAACCGCAAAGATATCCGGAATGCTGTGGAAGCTGCACACGCCGCTAAAGGATGGGCAGCTTTAACCGGCCACGCGCGGGCACAAGTACTGTTTTTTATTGCGGAAAACCTCTCTGCCCGGGCCGGTGAGTTTGCAGACCGCCTGGTAAATACAACTGGCTGTAGCCAGGCGTATGCTTTGCGGGAAGTTGAAGTATCCATCGAGCGCATGTTCTATTATGCGGCTATGGCGGATAAATATGATGGCCGCGTCCATTCGACGGTTTTGCGGAATGTTACCCTTGCGATGCCCGAGCCTTTGGGCGTTATGGGTATTGTATGCCCGGATGAATCTCCCTTGCTGGGCTTTATTTCAACGGTCATTCCGGCAATTGCCATGGGTAACCGGGTGATTGTGCTGCCTTCGGAATCTTATCCACTTTCTGCAACGGATTTTTATCAGATACTGGATACCTCCGATGTGCCGGGGGGGGTAATCAACATTGTAACCGGCAGGCAGGATATGCTGGCCAAGGTTTTGGCCGGCCATTATGACGTGGATGGAATCTGGTATTTCGGGAATAAAGCAGGAAGCCAGATGGTAGAGCATGATTCCGCCGAAAACATGAAGCGCACCTGGGTAAACTACGGTAAATACCGGGACTGGATGAATCCGGTGCATGGGGCGGGGGAGGCATTTTTGCGGCATGCTACCCAAATAAAAAATATCTGGATACCCTACGGGGAATAAATTTTTTAGGCGTATGAATAAGTACATTTATCTTTTCTGTACACTGTTGTTTTGGCAGAATGGATTATCCGGCCAGGGTTTCAGCCTTGAGCAGGTGATGAGCAGCCCTTTCCCTGAGCATTTAATTGCGGCACCAGGGAAGGCACAATTTGCATGGACGCACAACCACGAAGGCCGGCGCAGTATTTGGGCGGCAACAGGGCCGGATTATAGCGCACGGCAATTGCTATCTTATAATACCGACGACGGGCAGGAACTGAGCAGTCTGACTTTTTCGCCTGATGGTACGATAATGGCTTTTGTGCGGGGCGGCAGTGCCAACCGACAGGGGGAAATCCCAAATCCGGTGAGTAACCCGACAGGTGCTAAGCAGGAAATATATCTGTTGCCTTTTGGCAGCAGCAATCCTATCCTCGTTGGTGAAGGGAGTAACCCAAAGTTTTCTCCGGAAGGCAGGCGGATCGCATTTATCCGAAAAGGGCAGGTGTGGCTGGTGAATGCAGGTGGAGTCAGTGCGGCAAATCAGCTTTTTTCTATTCGCGGTAGCGCCGGGAGCCTGGCCTGGTCACCTGATGGTACCCAACTCGCCTTTATCAGCAACCGTGGCGACCACGCTTTTGTAGGGGTATACGACTTTTCCAAAAAAGCAATTCAATACCTGCTCCCGAGCGTAGATCGCGACCAAAGCCCCGTTTGGTCGCCTGATGGCAAGCGCCTGGCGTTTATGCGCGTACCCAATCATCGGGAGGATTTAATTTTTATTGAAAAACGAGAGGGGTTACCGTGGGCCATTATGGTCCATGATTTTGAAGCGGGCCAAACGAAGGAAGTCTGGCGTGCCAAGCCGGGCCCCGGCAGCTATTTTTGGGCGATTGCTGCGGATAATCAGCTCTTCTGGAGTGCCGATGACCAGCTTGTCTTTCCCTGGGAGGGCGATGGCTGGCTACATTTGTACGCTGTACCTGCTAATGGTGGCCCAGCACGCCTGCTCACCCCGGGCAACTTCGAGGTCCAGTATGTGTCTATGGCCCCTGACCGAAAGGCGATGGTCTATTCTTCCAACCAGAACGATATAGATCGGCAGCATATCTGGCGGGTAGATATTCAGAGCGGCCTCCCTAAACCGCTTACTTCGGGTGCTTCGATCGAGTGGGCGCCCGTAGTGGCCGGGGACGGTACAGTAGCGCTGCTAGCTTCTAGTGGCACACGCCCTGCACAGGCGATGTATCTCAATGCACAGGGTCAAAAGCGGCCTTTGGCGCCCGATGCACTGTATAAGGACTTTCCTTCTGCTATGCTGGTCGAGCCAGAGGCCGTAAAGATTACAGCCGCCGACGGGATGCAGATTCCCTGTCAGCTTTTCCGACCAAAAAACATCAAGCCGGGGGAGAAGCGCCCGGCTATCTTGTTCTTCCATGGTGGTTCGAGGCGTCAAATGTATCTGGGTTTTCACGATCGCGGATATTACCATCACGCGTATGCGATGAACCAGTATCTGGCCAGTCAGGGCTATTTGGTATTTTCTGTCAACTTCCGCAGCGGTATTGGCTATGGCATGGAGTTCCGGGAGGCGCTTAACTACGGGGCGAACGGAGCGAGCGAATACAATGATGTGGTGGGCGCAGCCTTGTACCTGCGTGGACGAAGCGATGTGGACAGTGCCAGAATAGGGCTTTGGGGCGGCTCGTACGGCGGATATCTCACGGCAATGGGTTTGGCGCGGGCTTCCGACCTTTTTGCGGCAGGTGTGGATATCCACGGCGTCCATGACTGGAATGTGGTAATCCGCAATTTTGTGCCCAGTTATAACCCTGAGGCGAACGAGGCAATAGCCCGAAAGGCTTTTGAATCCTCGCCGCTGCACTTCCTTAAAGGCTGGCGCTCTCCGGTATTGCTCATTCATGGCGATGACGACCGCAACGTTCCCTTCAGCGAAACGGTAGATATTGCCGAATCCCTGCGTCGCCAGGGGGTATATTTCGAACAATTGATTTTCCCGGATGAGGTTCACGGTTTTTTACTGCATAAAAACTGGCTGGCTGCTTATGAGGCAACGGCAGGTTTTTTTCAACGGATGCTGAAAAAATAGCCATGTCCCGGGTACTGCGGGTGCTGATTTGTCCGGATAAATTTAAAGGTTCCCTGAGTGCAGGGGAAGCTGCTGCGGCTATTGCTAAAGGGGTACGTTGTGCCTTTCCGGATGCTGTTTGCGATCTGCATCCCCTTGCCGATGGTGGGGAAGGCTCACTCGCTGTGCTTTCCGATTGGCTCAAACTGGAAAAAGTGGAACAGGTAGTATCGGGACCGCTTGGCGATCCGGTTTGTGCGGCATGGTACCGTAAAGGCGGCAAGGCGCTGATCGAACTGGCAGATGCTTCAGGATTGACGCTGGTTGGACGGGAGTCCAGGGATCCCATGTTGACGACAACCCTGGGTACAGGGGAATTGATAAAGGTTGCGGTTCAGGGCGGCGTACGGGAGGTTAAACTTTTTCTTGGGGGCAGCGCAACGAACGACGGCGGCACGGGTATCGCACACGCGCTTGGATTTCGTTTCCTGGATGAAAAAGGGAGGGCTTTTCTTCCTACCGGGGGCAGCCTGAGCGATATCCGAGATATCCTGCCCCCAACTGACGACGCGTTTGAGGATATCCGGTTGATTTGTCTTTGTGATGTACAGAATCCGTTACTGGGCAAAAATGGGGCCAGCCATATCTTCGCGCCCCAGAAAGGAGCTTCTCCTGCTGATGTGGAAATATTGGAAGCCGGGATGGTACATTTTGCAAGAATGGTCGCAAGGTATAGCGGCAGGGATATTGCAGATATTCCCGGCGGTGGTGCAGCAGGAGGGATTGCAGCCGGATTACACGGGTTGCTGGGTGCTGAAATCAGCAGCGGTCTTGCAACGATCTTCGCTTTGACGCATTTTGAGGAAAAAATCCGTCAGGCGGATATTGTAGTATCTGGGGAAGGCAAGCTCGATGCTCAGACGCTGGGTGGAAAGGTCGTAAGCGGAGTGATGGAAATGGCGTGGAAATACGATAAACCAGTCGTATTGTTTACGGGTCAGTCAGCGCTCGACCGGAAATCTATTTCTCCAAAAGGACTTATTGGTGTTTTCACCATTATAGACCGGAGTAGCAGTATAGAAGAAGCGATGACTTGTGCAGCTGAGATCCTGGAGATATTAGCCGAAGATTTTTTCAGGTCTATTCATTCCTCCCTGGAATTTCGTTCAACCAAATAGCCTCCAGGCGTGCATGGGAAATTCCGAAAGACTCGCTGCCCATATAAAGCTGTCCATGAGGGCCAAAGGCTACGGATTCTGTCTGGAATACCCCTGTAAGGTTAATCCTCCGTTTATTGCCTTCAAAAAACCGATTCTCAGGATAATCATAAAGGAGAATTAGAAATCGGTTGCCCATCATCGAGTATCCGCATAGGGCTATACGGCGCCCGTCGGGTTGTATGTCTGCCCCCGTGATCATGCCTTCGGAATTGAAGGTAGCTTTTCGCAACGCAATATGGCTGCCTGGTGTGGCAGGTAGTTCATAAATTGTGGTTTGCCTACTCACCCACTGTTTTGTGAAGAGAAACAGCTTACCCTGCCAGGCGATCATTGCTTCGCAATCGAAATCCGTCTTATTTCCGGCAGTGGGTTGGGGCGGGAAAGGTTGGTCCTCGTAGCGAAAGGTAATAAGCTCGGCAGAAACGGACGTATCTCCACTTATATTTGCAATCGCAGATTTGGCAATCCGGTAAATCGTCAGGTCGGTCCGGGAGCCATGCTGGTTATTGCCAAAATCACCAATATAAAAGAATGCTTCATCCTGGGCGATATCCTCCCAATCCACATTGGAAACTCCAATTATGCTTATGCTGTGCTTTATCTCGCTAATTAACGTATCCATAGCATATAGCACTGGGTCGTGCCCACCGTCGTTATGTTGCCAAAGCAGTCCGTTCCAGTACACTGCCCCGGAGTTTTCTACAAGGATTTCGGGCTGTTTATAGGTGGTTTTTGGATTAATGGCGAGGCGTTTATAGAGGCAGGAACCATCGTTTATCGTGGCTGTGGCATTATAATTGGTTGCTGCAGTATCGGTACATCCTGGTCGAGGCACCTGGGCATGGGCAAAGGTAAACCCTGCAAGGCATAAAAAACTGCAGAATATTTTGCGGAATAATCTGTCGGAGAAGTTGAAAAAGGTGTTGAACCCAAACATAGGAGCTATATTATTTTATCGCTTTTGAACAGGGATACGCACTCGATGGAGAAGTCATCATGCGTTCTCTGAAGAACTGGAAAAGAGATGAATGGGGGAGAAATGGGAGTGTTTTAAGCATAAATTTTCTCTGCCATACGCCGAAGCATACGCAAAGATATCGCAGATTTTCTTTTACAGGGCAGTTTGCAGGCTAATAAGGTTCAATCAAACGCACCATCCTGCAATGTTACATAACGGAAAAAAGGTGGGTATAGGCAGAAAAGCGTTATTTTTAGCCTAACCAGAATCCTGGCGCAATAAGTCTGACACATAAAACAGCAATCATGACCACATCAGTAAGCGTAAAGATCCAAACGGTATTTGATTGTAGCCTCGAACGGGCCTTTAAGACACCCATGCTGTGTGATGTCTCTAAAGTGCATACCGGCTATGGCCTGATGCCGCGTGTTACCCATTGTACGGAAGATACAGACTGGGGCAAGCCAGGGGGCAGTAAGAAAGTATTTGCAGCAAAGTCATGGTACTTTCGGGGTGGAGAGGCTTCCAGCGACCGGGTACTGGAAAGGGTAGAAAATGCTTACTGGAAAATCCAGGTTGACGGTTTTACCTCCTGGATGCTGGGGTTCTATAAGTTTGTCGGCGAGTGGAGGACCACTGAACTTGCCCCAAACCGTGTTCAGGTGGATTATACTTATAAATTGTATGCCAATCAGCCGCTGTTTTACCCCTTAAACTGGCTGTTTGCGCATTTTTTTTGGAAGACTTATATGAAACGGGTAATGGAGAATGTAAGAAAACTAGCGTATGCGCAAGCGCCGTATCTCTACCCCTGATCCGCCAAGTAACAGATTTGTTGCGATGCGGTATCATCGTGAAAAGGAATTAGAGGATTGGCCGGCGTGTAGTGCTGAAAAAAGAACAGGGCAATGAAAAGACTTTTTCCACCAGGAAGGTGTTTTAACAACAGACTCGTTGCTCTTTTAACGAGTCTGATTATTGAGTAAAAGGTTCTGTGTACCAAGGGTGCCAGCGGCTTTGCCGCGAAGGATTTTATTTGGTGCGCGCGCGCAGAATGTACGTACACCAAATATTATTTCCCGAGGCAACGACCTGCTAAACAGATACGAGTAAAATATCAGGACATGAAAATTCTGCTGACCGGTGCTAATGGCTATATTGGTAAACGGCTTTTGCCACTGCTCCTGGAGCAGGGGCACGAGGTAATCTGTTGTGTGCGGGATAAAGCGCGTTTTCCCAACACAGGGTTTTACAAACATCCGGGTATTTCCGTTGTTGAGGTTGATTTTCTGAAAACCCCTCGTTTTGAGGAAGTACTCAGACATGTGGATGCAGCTTATTATCTGATCCACTCTATGAGCGATGTGGGTGCAGGATTTGAGGAACTCGAAGCGCGTACAGCGCACAATTTTGTCGAACTAATCCGTCAGACGGATGCCCGACAAGTGATTTATCTGGGGGGTATTGTCAATGCCGACAAGCTTTCGCGGCATCTTTCTTCGCGAAAAAACGTAGAAGATATTTTGCGTGCCGGCCCTGTACCGCTCACGACCCTCAAAGCCGGTATCATCGTTGGGTCCGGTAGTTCCTCTTTCGAAATTATCCGCGATCTGGTAGAGAAGCTTCCAGTGATGGTCACGCCGAAATGGCTCAATACCCGCACGCAGCCGATTGCGATCCGAAATGTGATGGAATATCTTACCGGGGTGCTGCTCCGCCAGGAAACCTTCGGACAAGCCTATGATATTGGGGGTCCGGATGTACTGACTTATAAGCAGATGCTGCTACAGTTTGCCGAGGTACGCGGGCTGAAGCGTTTTATTTTTACCGTGCCGGTGATGACGCCTAAACTATCGTCCTACTGGCTGTACTTTGTAACCAGTACTTCTTATCGTCTGGCCGTCAACCTGGTCAACAGCATGAAGGTAGAGGTGGTCGCCAGGCCCAATAATCTTGCGGATGTGTTGGGGATCAAACCGATCAGTTATAAAGATGCTGTGCACATGGCTTTTCAGAAAATTGAGCAAAACAGCGTGGTGTCGAGCTGGAAGGATGCCCTCGTATCAAGTTATAAGGACAATTCACTCCTCGAACATATCAACGTACCGACCAACGGTTGTTTCATAGATCACCGCCTGAAACTGATTACAGGGGATGTGGAGCAGGTACTCGACAATATATGGTGTATAGGTGGGGAGCGGGGCTGGTATTATGGCAACTGGCTATGGGCGTTGCGTGGGTTTTTAGACAAACTGCTCGGCGGGGTTGGGCTGCGACGCGGGCGTACCAACCTGAATACGATCTATTCCGGGGATACCCTCGATTTTTGGCGGGTGCTGGTAGCCGACAAGGAGTCCCGGCGCTTATTGCTATATGCAGAAATGATCCTTCCCGGAGAGGCCTGGCTGGAATTTCGGATTATAGACAAAAAAGGACAGCCTTTCCTGGAGCAGACGGCTACCTTCCGGCCCGTTGGTATTCTGGGAAGAATGTATTGGTACGCCGTATTGCCTTTGCACTTCTTTGTATTCGAGGGGATGGCGGTCAATGTGATCCGCTACAACAATAAACCGGAGCTGGCAGTCACCTCTTCAGGAAAATAAGCGTAAATTGCCTTTTTAAAAGCGCAATTTACTGGCTTATATGTCGCGTTCATCCCTTTTTGTGGTCAATTGCCTTTTTGCTGTTTTTCTCCCAATGCCGGTCTTTGCGCAGGAAGAGATTCCTGTGTTTACAGCAGGTGAAGACGGATATGCTTGCTACCGCATCCCTGCAATAGTAACCACGCTCAAGGGTACCCTTCTCGCATTTGCAGAAGCAAGGCGCAAAAACTGCGGGGATGCAGGGGATATTGACCTGGTGCTCAAGCGTTCGACAAATGGCGGCAAAACCTGGTCGGCGATGCAGGTGGTTTGGGATGATGCAGGCAATACTTGCGGAAATCCTGCTCCGGTTGTTGATCGCCAGACGGGAAACATTATCCTGCTCTCGACCTGGAATTTAGGGGAAGACCACGAGCCACAAATCATTGATGGGCACAGTAAAGATACCCGTAGAATCTTCGTGCTCCGTTCCACTGATGATGGTGTAAGCTGGTCAAATGCACGGGAAATTACTTCTGATGTTAAGCTGCCAAACTGGACCTGGTATGCAACGGGGCCATGTAACGGCATTCAGATGCAATCCAAATCTTTCCGGGGGCGGTTAGTCATTCCCTGCGACCATATTGAGGCCGGCACAAAAAAATATTTTTCCCATACTATTTTTTCCGATGATGGTGGTAAAACCTGGCAACTTGGCGGTACAACCCCCACAGACCAGGTCAATGAATGCAGCGTTGCTGAACTGCCCGGAGGCAACTTGATGCTCAATATGCGCAATTACAACGGTATCCGCATCCGACAAGTGGCGACAAGCAGGGATGGAGGGGTTTCCTGGTCAGCACTTAGAGGCGATACGGCCTTAATCGAACCAGTTTGTCAGGGTAGCCTGATATGGTATGGCAATAAGGGCCGAAAACCCTTCCTTGCCTTTTCTAATCCGGCAAGTCAACAGTCACGGATTAGAATGACGGTCCGAATTTCTTATGACCAGGGGGCAACCTGGCCATTGAAAGCTCTGGTGCATGAAGGGCCATCGGCGTATTCCAATCTTGCCATTCTGCCCAACGGCAATCTGGCCTGTTATTATGAAGGAGGGCAAAAAAGCGCCTACGAGCGTATCTTTTTTAAGGAACTTTATTTTGAGGCGTTCAGGTAATCATTTTTGATGCCGTCTCATAAGTATCTTCGGGGTTGTGTAAAAAGTCTTTTTTCGGCGCTTCGCGCCAAATAATCATTTGAACCCGCGCTTGATTCATTGATTTTGCTTTGCAAAATCAATGAATCAAGCGCGGGTTCAATATAAAATTTCGCCGCCGAAGGCGGCAAATAACTTTTAAGACCGCCTCTTTATAACAACTCTTATCGTATAATTCATACAGCATGAAGCGCATATTCCTTTTCATTCTCTTTTCCCTTGCAGGAAGAATGGTTTTCGGACAGGTACATCCTGCTATCCGTTCCTGGCTGCAAAATACTTCCCAGGTGGGCAGCTATTACGTTAGGGGCAACCCCGTAGCCATTAGTAACGGTATTCTGGCCAATTGCCAGCTCGTTCGGTATTCCAATGATTTTGTATATGTCAACACAAACGGTATTCCGTCTTATCCTACAGGTCCTTTTAACGACGGGAACCCCTCCCAGGCATCCAGTCAGAATGCTATTTTCCGATTTCCATTGAACCCGAAGGTAGAAACCGGGACGAAAACGGCGACTACGCTCGGAAATATCGGTGTTTTTATCAACGGAGTCGCGATTTTTGATTATCGGGACGGCGTTGCCTGGAATACCGCTACCAATTCTTTTTGCGGCGGCCCGGGTAACCCAACGTGTCCGGGGGGTGTTGCTGCCGTTCAATCCTGGAACAGGGACGCCATCGTGTATGAACGCTTAGGTTTTGATTGTTCCAAAGGACATCCAGCCATGGGCAACTATCACCACCATCAAAACCCTTCTGCATTTGATTTGGATATCAATGTCGTTTCAACGATTTGTAACCTCTATGATGCAGATGGTTTATACAAAATAGATCCGAACAAACATTCGCCGCTGATCGGGTTTGCGTATGATGGCTTCCCAATCTATGGGGCTTATGGGTATAAAAATGTAGATGGCACAGGTGGAATTGTACGCATGAAAAGTGGGTATTCGCTCCGCAATATCACGGTGCGCACCCATCATGCGAATGGGACGGACGTGCCTGATGGCCCATCTGTGAGTACTACCTATCCCCTGGGATCCTTCAGGGAAGACTATGCCTTTGTCTCCAGGCCGAGCGAGCCCGATTACCTGGATATCCATAACGGAAGGTTTTGTGTGACCCCGGAATACCCCAATGGCACCTATGCCTACTTCTGTACGGTGGATGAGAAACATAATTCTGCCTATCCGTATGTGATCGGCCCAACCTTTTACGGGGTTTATGCCAACCGAAAAGTCACTTCCGTCAGCGAATCAACTGTGACGTATAATCCTGCAGTAAGTACGAAAGATGACTTCTTCGAAAAGCTGGAGGTTAATGTTTTTCCCAACCCTGCTGTTGAGTTGATTGCGTTGCAGTTGGGAGGCTTACTGGAAGAGGATATTACAGTTCAATTGACCGATATTTCCGGTAAAGCCATCGAAACTAAAACTGTTTATAAAGGCCAGACAATCGCTTATTTTGAGGTAGAAACACTTAACCCCGGGACCTATATCATCACGTTGTCTAACGGCAGAAGCACTACTGCCTACCGGGTTATGATCAACAGATGAAGATGCTGTTAATCAGGTTGATATTGCAAAACTATTTTGTTAATGAGGCGGTCTGTTAGGTCTTAGTGTTGTGTAAAAAGGTTTTTGCCGCCTTCGGCGGCAGAATTTTCTTTGGATGGAGACTTGT
>JBMOJO010000102.1:0-12451 GCA_049315745.1 Saprospiraceae bacterium
AAAAACACGTCGGTTTCAAACTTAAATTTGGCGCGAAGCGCCCTGAAAAGACTTATTACACAAACCCTCTCAAGAGCATGTGATGCCGCCACAGGCGGAAGAAGACTTTTTAATCAACCCCCGACTTATGAGGCCGCGTTACAAAAAATATATTTTGGCACTTCGCGCCAAAATACCTCCTAATTTACCCCTAATTCTTTCTTTACCATCGGAAAAAGATCAATGCTCTCGTCCCCAAAGAGGACTGCATTGAATGCCCCCGTGTCAAATACCAGCGTGAACCCATTCGCTTTGGCTACTGCTTCGATCGCTTTGTCCAACTTATCCGTCAGCGGCTTCAACAATTCTTCCCGCTTCAAATTAACCTGACGCTGGATTTCCTGCTCATAAGCTTCTATCGCCACCTGTTCCTTTTCCAGCGCCTCCCTTTTGGTCTGCTGTTCTTTTGGCGACAAAATACCGGACTGCTGCTCCGTCATAAATTTGGCGACATTGCCCCTGAACTCCACGGCCATACGCTCGCCTTTCGAAACCAGTTCCTTCTGAAACGCCTCCAACTGCGCGTCTGCCTGCTTTACTTCCGGCATCAGCGTCAGTACGTTGCCATAATTTAAGTGCCCATACTTCTGCGCCCAAGATGGCATTATGCCCATCCATAATACGCAAATAATCAATAACGATTTTTTCATAGCAATAAGCCTTTTTTGCAAATGTACCTATTTTAAAAGGCGTTTGTTCACTTGAATAAAATAATTTTTAGCAGCAAATACGTATTGACGGCGCAAATACCGCCACATATCCAGCCTGTTTCCATACGAATAGACTTTTAAAATAAACATTTTGTTTTAAAAAATAAAACAAAATGTTTATTTTTACCGTAAATTACCGGTGCATTTTTGTTAAAAGCATAAACGAAAATATGCCCACGCGATAAAACAGCACACATGGAAACGCAGCATTTTAAACACAATAGCCAATACCTTTACACAAAACGCCTGAAGCGAAGGGCGGAGTCATGGGGCAGAAATTGGTTTAAGTGGGTATTGTGCGTTACGGTTACGGTGGCATTTGTACGGAAAGATATCGCCCTTAGCATTTCGCTGGACCCTGTGCCCGAAACAGTGAAAATGCCGGTACAACAGCCCATCGCCGAATACGTGCCAATCACCGGAGCGCAAGAACCACCCATGAACGTCTCCATGATTTCCTCAAAAAAGCGCGAGAAGCAGCCGGCAACAGCCCCGCAGGCAGTTCAGGATACACCCGGGGATACAGAAAAAAGAAAAAGACAGGAAAGCTATGTCCGGCGCTATGCACATCTGGCGCAGGCAGAAATGCGCCGCTACGGAATTCCGGCAAGTATCACCTTGGCACAGGGACTGCTCGAGACCAATGCAGGGGCAAGCCCTTTGGCAACTGAAGCAAACAACCATTTCGGGATCAAGTGCTTTTCCAAAATATGTCGCAGGGGGCATTGCCGCAATTTCGAAGACGATTCACATAAAGATTTTTTCAGGATTTATACAAGCCCGGACGAAAGCTACCGCGCACACAGCGCCCTGCTCCAAAGCCAGAGATACAAACCGCTGTTTCAATACGCCAAACGGGATTATACTGCATGGGCAAAAGGGCTCAAAAAAGCGGGATATGCCACCGACCCCCAATATGCAGATAAATTGATCCGGATTATCGAAGATTTTCGCTTGTTCAGGTACGACAGTTGAACTGCTCGTCAGAATGTTTTTTCTACCGCCTGCAATACTTCCCATGACTCCCCGCTGCGGTGTACAAAAGCGATCAACCGGCAGGATTCGGCTCTCCAGGCAGCGGGGAAAGTAAACACATAGCTGCGGCGGATAGAGGCCGCGGCCTGCAACTCGGTGCCAAGTGGTGTGCCGTCGAAAGCCGTCAACGCCTTTCGCAATACGTACTTATGCAAATAGTCCTCCCGCTTGCCCTCGGGGGTAAGCTGTGCATCCGCGATATTGTTTTCGACAATAAATATGGACAGGCGGAGATCCTGAAAGTTTGCACTGTTATCCAGCCGCACGACATCTACGTCCGCCCTTAATTCCCGTGTCGAAGTGGAAAAAGAAGGGGAAAGACGAATATCATAAGCGGGCGCCTTGGCCAGCTCCTGCTCAATAAACCCAGGCCACTGGGCCCGGCCGAGCTGAAGATCCGCCTCGCCCTCAAACTTGCGGCGGTTAATCACTGCAGAAGGATAGCCCAACGGCTGCCCGAGAATGTTCAACAGACCGTTGCCCTCCGGGGTGCGGAAATCGAAACGGCTCTCCGGATAGGGATTGGAAAAAAAACCGGCATGAATAGAAACGATCGCCAGACGCCCCGGATAGGATGCGGACAGGCGCTCAAGATCCTGGCTTCCGGCCGGACAATTTACACAGCGCACGCCGGAGAACTCTTCGATTAGTACGACCCGGTTGCGTGTATTTACCTGAGTGGGGGTTCCCGGAGCCAAAGAAGTGATGACCGGGCCAATCTCTTTACACGAAAACATCGGCAATAAAAGAAGGGTAAAGAGGAATATTTTAACTGTTTTCATTTGGTGTCCTTTAAAAACTGCTCGTCACAGAAAATTTTATTCCACTGAATGCCGGCTCAAGGCGACAGATCCCTCCGGTACAAACAACCCCTTCTACTTGTTTTACAAAACTCAGGGAAAAGTTGTTCGCGCCAACAGCATAAAACACATCGGCGCGGGGATAGTGTAAAAGCTTCTTTTTACCGGTTGCATCCACGGGGCTGTTTCGGCCGGGGCCGACGTTGAACATATCGGCAAGTGAAAACGTCCAGCGGGGTGCAATGCTAAACTCAACGGCCCCAAACAGCCAGTCGCCGTAATCCTGCCGTGCTTGTGCCTGTTCGTCCATACCGGTACGCATGTATTGCAATTCAAAACGGTAGGAATACCGCTTGCTGATCGCGTACTGCCACTCCAGGAAGGGCGCCCACGTCTGCAAAAGGGGTACCCCGGGCTTAAATTCATAAACCGCCTGGTTGTATTCCTGGCGTTGGATACCCGTGATTAAATTCCCTTTTAGCCCAAATTTGCGCTGTACTTCCAGATAAAGCTCCCTGTACAGCAGGTCGCCGTTCAATTTTGTGATGTTCGCACCATTGACATTAAACTTCCATTCCTTTCCGATACCGTAGCGAAAATCCATTTGAAATGCCATTTCACCGATTTCCTGGGTTGCCGCATTGTATCTGCTGTTGAGGCGATAGGTATTTACCCGGGCCATAGGTGGCAGAAAATTGATCATGCCCCTGTTTAGCTGCTCTTGCGGGCGGGTACGGAAAGTAAAATGATCTGTCCGTTTTGCTTCTACGGTAATACCCAGGCGATCTACGGCATAACTTAACGTGGTATAAAACAGGGAACCTGGTTTGTTTACAAAGCGGTCCCCCGTTACCGTATCCCCGTTGGTTACCGTAGTTGCGAAGGGGTCGTTCATACTTTCCCTTGTTTTGTAGGCCCCCTCCATATACCAGGATAAATTCCCCACGCTTAGGGTATTGTACGCCGAGAAGGCAAAAGCATTGTACCTGGGCACAAAAGCATATTGGGATGGGTAGGTATTCAGCGTTGCCACCAGGCTATTCATTGACAAATCGTCGAGGGTACGGCCTACTGCTCCAAAACCTGGGGCCGTTGACCAGTTCCCCTCTGCCCTTTTTGGACTAATAAACCCGTCAATTGCCCCACCACGGATCACGGAGCGATAAATTCCGAACTGTTGCTTTTGCCTGCCTGTAAAAGCCCGTACCTGCCAGTTTGGGTCAATATCATAGCTCAGCCGCAAGCCTATGAGGGCGTTATCCAAAAGCTGGGGCCGTTCTTCATAGGTACGGAAGATCGCGCCACTTCCGATCTGGTCATAAATATACCCGGCCTGAATGCCCAACTTATCCACCTGCTTGCGCACAAACCAATTGCCAATACCTTCACCGGAATAAGAATCCGTGGGGTTCAACAGGTTAGAATTATTGAATACATCCAGCCGGAGGCCGAAATCAAATCCCCAGTTGCTGTAATTCAGGTTGAGCCAGGCCTCCCCCCCATATAACTGACGATCGTATTGAGGCGTATTTGCCGCACCGATCAATGAATCGCGCATGAAGAAATTTGCATTGGTCTGAAGATTTCCGGACACGTGCCCACCTTTATCATTCTGTGCAAACAAGTTGCCGGCGCCAAATAGGGCCATCGCCGACAAGGCCCATACGCCCCCGCATGCTGCATTTATACGCGCGTCAAACATACCCATAGGCACTTGATTACTTTTACTGGTCTTGCGAATTTGGCCTGGAGGAAGCCTTCCCGGGTCAAAGAATCTTCCTTTTGTAAACCCTGCCGCTATCCCGTCGCAGCAACTCCAATCAAATCAATGGAATTACAGGCACGCCCGGAAGTCTCCAAAACCTTCACGAAGATAAGACTTGGATATCTAAGGATTGCTTATCTGGTCGGGAATATTGCTGCTTTCGTTGTTTTTTAATACCTTGCGTTAGAAGGATCCGGAGGGCCATTAAGTTATTTGGAGTTGTACCAAAAGTCTCGGGGTTGTGTAAAAAGGTTTTTTACGGCGCTTCGCGCCGAATATTCTTCTGAGCGACACGTCATTTTCACGATTTCGCTTCGCGAAATCGTGAAAATGACGTGTCGCTCAGAAGAATATTCGGCCGCCGCAGGCGGCAAAAGACTTTTTACACAACCTCAACCTTTTTACACAACCCCAGTATTCTTTTAAACCCGACGTGTTTTCATGATTTTGCTTCGCAAAATCATGAAAACACATCGGGTTTAAACTTAAATTTGGTGAGAAGCGAAGCAGCGTAACTATTCAACAGGGTGTTCAAGCCCTGTCGCATGAGGACACTGCGCAATCCGTTGCCGCAACGCTGCCGGCATATTTTTAAAATCAATACTTGATACAAGCTATGAAAGCCAAACCGATATCTGCTGTTTTCATTTTTACTGTCCTGCCGTTTATACTGCTGGCACAAAAGCAGTTGCCCGACGTTACCATTCGGACGCTTGACGGGAAAAACGAACGAATAAAAGCCTATACCGATCAACAAGTGACCGTCATAAGCTTTTGGGCGACTTGGTGCTCCCCGTGCAAGCGGGAGTTAGATGCCATGGTAGAATTATATCCTGCATGGAAGGAAAAATATCAGATAGAGTTGTTGGCAATCAGCACCGACAACCCTCGGCAGCTTGCTAAGGTCCGGCCCATGGTCGCAGCACAGGGATGGCCGTACATTATCCTCACCGATGCCAGTGCGGCTTTGAAAAATGCCCTGAACTTTCAAGCCATACCGCACACTATCATTGTGGATAAAAAAGGGAATATTGTTTACGAACATACCGGCTACCTGCCGGGCGACGAATTACAACTGGAAAAGAAGCTCGCCGAGCTGTCTGGCAATTAACCGATTTTTTGCACCGGTCCTGTCACGGGCGCAAGGGGGGCTGTTTTGACCACCCGGTTCTTTAGCGCAGTGTGCATACCCGGTTGCCCGCAGATGTCGGTTTCTCCTCGCAGGCAGTCTGATCAGGCGTGTTCGGCAAGTTCCATCCAGCGGAATTCTTTCTCCTCGATCTGCCCCCCGATCGCATTGAATTCCTTGGTCAGTTCCCGGATGCGGTCGGGCGAAAGATCGGTTTGCTCAAATTGTGCGGTTACCGCCGCCTTTTTTTCTTCCAGGCGCTGGATTTCCTTTTCCAGCCTGTTCATCTCTTTGCGCTGTTCGAATGTAAGTCCGGCTTTCTGTGCCTGATCCTTTTGTCCTTCTTTGATTTGATGCTGTACCGCGCGCTCTGACCTGCGCTGTTCGCGCTCGCGTTCTTTTTGTATTTCGCGGTATTCCGTATAGTCGCCGTTGAAGTCGCGGATTTCGCCATTGCCCTCAAAAACGAAAAGATGATCAACGAGCTTATCCATGAAAAATCGGTCGTGGGTGACGATTACCACACAGCCTGGAAAGTCCAGCAGAAACTCTTCCAAAACGTTCAGGGTAAGGATATCGAGGTCATTCGTGGGTTCGTCCAGGATCAAAAAATTGGGGTTGCGCATCAGGATCGTAAGCAGATAAAGTCTCCTGCGCTCCCCGCCGCTGAGTTGCGACACATACACCTGCTGCTGTTTGCGGCTAAACAGGAAACGCTCCAGCATTTGAGCGGCAGAGATTTTTAGTCCTTTTTCCAAAGGGATATACTCTGCGATATCCTGGATCACGTCAATGACGCGCTTGTCTTCTGTGAGCTGGATACCGTCCTGCGTATAATAGCCAAAAACCGTATTCCCGCCCGGCACGATTTTCCCTGCATCTGGGCGAAGTTCCTGGGTGAGCAACTTGAGGAATGTTGTTTTGCCGACGCCATTAGGGCCTACAATACCGATACGTTCGTTGGGCTTAAATTTATAGGCGAACTGATCAACGATCATTTTATCCCCAAACTGCTTACTGACATAGTGTAATTCGAGGACTTTTTTGCCGAGGCGTTGCCCTTTGATATCAATTTGAAGATCTTTTTCCACTCGGCTGCCGGAGACTTTTTCGTGGAGGTCGTAGAATGCGTCCACACGGGATTTCGCTTTTGTCGTACGGGCCTGCGGCATCCGGTTGACCCAATCCAGTTCCTGCTTCAGGAGTTTCCGGTTTTTCTCCAGTTCAATTTCCTCATTTTCTTTCCGTACCGCTTTTTTTTCCAGGAAAGCTGAATAATTACCCGAGTAACGAAATAACTGCCCGTTATCCAGCTCTACGATATTATCGCAGACCCGCTCCAGGAAGTAACGGTCGTGGGTCACCATCAGCAGCGTGAGGTTGGGGTTTTTGAAGTATTCCTCCAGCCATTCGATCATATCCAGGTCGAGGTGGTTGGTTGGTTCGTCGAGGATCAGGAATGCCGGCTCGTTGATAATCAGGCGAACAAGGGCGAGCCGTTTTTTTTGCCCGCCCGACAAGAGCCGGATCGGCATCGAAAAATCGGTGATCCGGAACCTGAACAACAATTCCTTCACCCGCGCCTCCAGGTCCCAGGCCTGCTGCGCATCCATTTGGGCAATAGCCGTTTGAAGGGTCGCTGTCTGTTCGGGATGCAGCATTGCGTTTTCATAGTCCCTTATTGCCCGCATACCCGGCGTATCGGCGTCGAGGATAGCCTCCAGTACGGTATGATGCGGATAGAAATCGGGGTCTTGCTCCAAGAAACCTGCCTGGACTTCGCGGTGCATAAAGACCCGGTACTGTTCGCCTTCCGGAGATTCTTTTCCTGCTGCGATGCGCAGCAGGGTGGACTTACCGGAGCCATTTTTTGCGACGAGCGCAACTTTCTGGCCCCGGTTAATCTGTAGGGTGATGTTATCGAACAGCACCTTTTCGCCATACATTTTAGAGATCCGTTCGAGCGAAAGATAATTCATTGGTTTATTTATGCTGCCTGCGCAAATCGTGGAGGATATTCAAGCTTTCCCGGATATAGATATCTTTTCCTACCGATTTGATGAACTCTTCGTTTCGTGCTTTCTGGGAGTCGTTGAGGTTAATCCCCGCCACGTCGGCCGGGAGGTTTCGGACGTTTTGATTGACCACTGCGGAGAACATATCTTTGAATCGTTCTACCTCCAGGTCTCTGCTGGCCTCCTTGGATTTATATTCTGCGATATTCAAGCTGACGAGAGAATCGTCCCGTTGTGTTTTCAGTCGCCGGGCATTTGCGACGACCATCTGGAAAGTCGTATCTTTTTCCACCCTTGCCTTACTTTTGGTGCGCAGTTCCTCCAGATTTTTGATTTTAAACGCATTTTGCGTGTAGGGCACTGCCTGGATTTGCGTCCATGCCAAAGGGTAAGCTTCATTTTTTTCACCGACTTCCACCATCGAATATTCGTCGGGAAGTAAAATATCCGGATTTACGCCTTTTAGCTGGGTAGTTCCTCCATTGATGCGATAGAATTTTTGGGTAGTTACTTTGATTTCGCCCAAAGGCTGGATTTCGGGGTTATTGGGGACGGCGTTATCGAGATTATAAAAGCGCTGCACAGTCCCTTTTCCAAAAGTTGGGCTGCCGACAATGACCGCGCGCCCATAATCCTGGAGTGCTGCGACCAGGATTTCTGAAGCCGACGCGCTCAGGGTGTTGACCATCACAACGAGCGGCCCGGCGTACTGTACACGGGTGTCCGTATCGCGAAGTACTTCAGGCTGTGCCGATCGGGATTTTACCTGGACGATTGGACCATTTTCAATAAAGAAGCCTGTCATGCGCTGGACATCGCGGAGCGACCCCCCGCCATTATTGCGCAGATCCAAGACGATACCGCCCACATTTTCCGCCTGAAGTTTTTCCAGTTCTGCCAGGATATCTTTGGCACAAAACCGTCCGTTAGGATCGTTAAAATCCGCATAGAAGCTTGGCAGATAGATATACCCGAACCTTTCCCCGTTGGGGCCGTCCATCAACAGGGAACGGGCATAAGTATCTTCGATCTCGACGATTTCCCGAACGATACTAATTGTTTTGAAGGTGCCGTCCACTTTTTTGACATACAGCCGCACTTTGGTGCCCTTCTTACCCCGGATCAATTGAACCACGTCGTTGATGACCATACCGGAAATATCCTGGAACTCCCCATCGTCCCCCTGTGCGACCTTCATGATCAGGTCATTTTCCATAAGCTCCTTGCCCTTCCATGCCGGACCGCCCACCACGATGGTCACTACGCGGGTAAAATCTCCCTGGGTTTGCAGGGTCGCGCCAATACCCTCCAGCCGTCCGGAAAAGCGGATATCGAAATTTTGCTTGTCAATCGGCGCAAAATAGTTGGTATGGGGGTCAAAAACTGCGGCCACGGCATTGAGGAATTCCCCAAAGCGATCGCTGCGCTTGATTTTCATTAGCCGGACATAGTAGTCATCATACGACTTCAGGGTGGCCTCTCTGGCTTCCTGCTCCAGTTCTTTATCTGTTTTTTCGGGGATTTCCGGGTTTTTTGCGCGTTCTTTTTCATTCTGCTCCTGTTTGTCGAGTAGCCGGTTGAGCGTCTCATACTTCAGGTACTTTTGCCAAAGGGCTTTAAGTTCCGCGTCATTCCTCACAAAATCGCGTTTTTCCCCATCTACTTCAAAAACCTCTTTTTTCGAAAAATCGAAAGGGGCCGCCAGTATTTCCCGATAATACCCCTGGGTTTTCTCCAGGGCAGTATTGAACAGCGCATAAGAAAGGTCAAAAAAACCGATATCTCCAGATTTTATCGCGTCATCCAGGCTATCCTCAAAGGAATTGAGCCTTGCGATATCTTCCTGGGTAAAAAAGCGCTTTGCCCCGTCCACCTCCTCCAGATAGAACTTGAAGAGTTCTTTGGAAAAAGTATCGTCCATCGGTTTAGGGCTAAAGTGAAGCTGCTCGACGAACGCCACGACCGTCCGCATCAGGAGGGATTCCTTTTGGTCGGGCCCTGCTGTTTGGGAATAGGGATGGAAACCCACCAGTAGGGTGATACCGGTAAGCAAGGCGAAGAAGAAGATAGCACGGAGCCTCATAACAGTGCGGTTAAATTTGTATCAAAAGTGAAAAAATAAGCAATCTTCCGATTAAAACAAAAATGTTGCCCAATATCTTGCAAACAAGTTTGTTTTAACGATTTTCTAACGAAAAAACCATCATTTTCGTTCAACAAGACGCATTTTACCTGCAGCGAGCGAATTTTTGGCTGCCGGCGTCGTACGTAGGCCCCTGGATGGCAGCATCACCGATTTACGGCAATATCCGAAAAATATATAGCGCATAAAAACACGTATTGCCGTAGGCACCATCACCGGGCCTACGGCAATACATATTCGGGCGAAACCGCTTGATTCCCCTGCCCTGTTTTAGAGTAGCGGGGCAATTACCACAGCCACAATAGACATCAGCTTCAGCAGGATATTCAACGATGGGCCGGAGGTGTCCTTGAAGGGGTCGCCCACAGTATCGCCCACAACCGCAGCTTTGTGTGGGTCAGAGCCTTTGTAATACGTCTTGCCCTGGATATCTACGCCGCCTTCGAACATTTTCTTGGCATTATCCCATGCCCCACCGGCATTTGACTGAAAGATTGCCATCAATACCCCTGTGACGGTAACACCCGCGAGGAGGCCACCGAGCATTTCAGCACCGCCAAGAAAGCCGATGAGCACCGGAGAAGCCACTGCCAGGAGGCCCGGCACGACCATTTGTTTGATTGCAGCTTTAGTGGAAATTTCCACGCACTTCCCATACTCGGCCTTGCCTTCAGCTTTATGAAATTCATCCTGATCTGCTTTTGACCACTCGTGCAACTCCTTTTCGCCGTTGGCCCGCATCAGCTCAAGTGCGCGCTTCAGTTCCGGGATATCGTTGAACTGCCGGCGCACTTCCTGAATCATATCCATAGCCGCTTTACCTACGGCATTCATGGCCATGGAAGAGAAAAGGAAAGGCAGCATACCGCCCAGCAAGAGACCGCCCATGACCAGCGGGTTTGCAACATCAATGGAACTCAAACCTGCTGTCGACATATAAGCAGCGAACAGTGCCAATGCGGTAAGGGCTGCAGAACCAATTGCGAAGCCTTTGCCGATCGCTGCAGTAGTATTGCCAACTGCATCCAGTTTGTCTGTACGCTCGCGTACATCTTTAGGCAGCTCGGCCATTTCGGCGATTCCCCCGGCATTATCCGACACCGGGCCATAAGCGTCCACGGCAAGTTGGATGCCGGTATTTGAAAGCATACCCACCGCTGCGATAGCAATACCGTACAACCCTGCCATTTCATGCGCCCCAATGATCGCAATTACCAATATAACAATCGGAATCGCGGTTGACTGCATCCCTACGCCAAGACCTGCAATGATGTTCGTAGCGGAGCCGGTGAGCGAATTATCAACGATCCCTTTTACCGGGCGGGTACCCGTGCCGGTATAGAACTCCGTCACAATACCAATCAGCAGACCTGCCACCAGTCCGAAGATTACCGCAAAGAAAACGCCGTTTGCAGTGTAAGTCTCACTCCCGATTTGCCAGGAGGCAGGCAGCATCCACCGTACGATGGCATAAGTAGCCGCCAGCATGATGGCCGAAGAGAGAAATTCGCCTCGGTTAAGCGCTTTTTGCGGGTCGCCCCCTTCCCGTACCTTTACAAAGAATGTACCAAGGATGGACGTCAAGATACCCACACCGGAGAGCAGCAATGGAAGCAGGACGGCGTTCAGGCCACCAAATGCGTTGGTAGCTTCGAAACCTGCAATCCCGACGAACGTTACCCCGAGCACCATCGTCCCGATAATAGAGCCAACATAAGATTCGAAAAGGTCGGCCCCCATACCTGCGACGTCCCCGACGTTGTCGCCGACATTATCTGCAATCGTTGCCGGATTGAGCGGGTGGTCTTCCGGGATACCCGCTTCGACTTTTCCCACGAGGTCGGCACCCACATCGGCCGCTTTTGTGTAGATCCCACCCCCGACACGTGCAAATAAGGCAATAGAGGAAGCCCCGAAAGAGAAACCCGTAAGGACGTTAACGACCTTAATGGGCGCCCAGTCCATCCCGCTATAAATTAGATATAACCCGCCAAGGCCCAAGACCCCAAGGCCTACTACGCCAAGTCCCATTACGGCGCCACCTGCAAAAGCAATTTCAAGGGCTTTGCCAAGGCTGGTCCGTGCTGCCTGTGTCGTGCGCACATTTGCCTTCGTCGCCACCCGCATACCAATCACGCCGGCCAGGGAGGAACAACCCGCACCTATTATAAAAGAAAGCGCAATCAATGGCGAAGAAGATTCAGGATTCGCAGAAACTGCGAGAAGCACCGCAACCACCGCTGCGAAAATGGCAATGCGGCTATATTCGGCACGGAGGAAAGCCATAGCGCCTTCCGATATCGCTTTGGCAATATTTGCCATGCGCTCGGTGCCGACCTCCTGGCGGGACACCCATGCCGATTTCCATAAAGTAAATAACAGCCCAAATACTCCGAATACCGGAATAAGGTACGTAATCGTCTGACCCATGTTTAAGAATTTGTTAGGATTACTAAAAATTGCAAATGCAATGTCGGCTATCTTGAAGGCTCCCTTCAACGAAGCGCAAAATTAGTGTAAATTTACAGATTGTACAATTTTACCCTTTCATTTACCCGCACATCACCAGTTTGATTGCCCCTTGACGATCAAACTTATCGCGATGGCCCCCTGGCAATAGGGGTTGTGTGAAAAGTCTTTTCATGGCGCTTCGCGCCAAATTTAAGTTTAAAACCGACGTGTTTTTCATGATTTTGCTTCGCAAAATCATGAAAAACAGTATCTATTTAGCAGGTAGCTGTCCTGACAAATAATCTCTGGGGTTGTGTAAAAAGGTTTTCGCCGCCTGCGGCGGCGAAATATTCTTTGGATGAAG
>JBMOJO010000386.1:0-2770 GCA_049315745.1 Saprospiraceae bacterium
GGAAGTACCAAAAGCCCAACTGGACAACGACGTATTTAAAATCGTGGAATGGAACACCACTGGGTTGAAAGACGGCGAGTACGAAATCCGGGCCGTCACCCAGTGTACCGGCGGCCAAAACGCGGGAGTTTCAACCGTCATCTCGGGTAGGTTTGAGCGGGAGCCACCAGAAATCCTGGGTACGCCAGAGCCTGCGGACGGGGTACTTTCTACCGGTGACGAGATCAGTATCACGTTTACCGAATTGATCAAGTGCGATGCCTTGATCCAGGCCGACTTTTTCAACAATAATAACATTGGCCTCTACAATACCCAAACCGGCAAGCTCGTGGACGCGGTGATCAGTTGTAACAATGATAAGATTGTGATCGTGCCCAACGTGCCAAACCGATTTATTGAAAATACCGTGCTCCGGGTGCAGGTGAACAACATCAAAGACCTTGCAGGCAATAATTTCCTGGAGAAGAAATGGGAGTTTTTTGTGGACCGCAACCCTGTGCGCTGGGTAGAGGACCAGATCGAGGTCGTAAAGCTCGAAGAAGAGACAGTCACCGTAACGCGTAAGCTGGAAAATATTGGGGGCCAGGCGCTGGTCTATGACCTGAAAGGTGCGCCCAACTGGGTCAAGGCTTTCCCCATGAGTGGCACACTGGCGCCGGGGGCTTCCCAGAATATCGCGTTCGTATTCGACAATGCCACCGCCCTTGGTCTATACAAGGACACGATCTTCGCCGACGGGCCGCTGGGCGCGGAGCCGCTGTACCTCGACCTCCGGGTCGCCTGTCCATCACCTTCCTGGGCCTTGAACCGCGCCGGGTACAGTTTTTCGATGAATATGACGCTCGAACTGAATATCGAAGGGACGGTATCGGCGGACAATATGGATATTGTTGCTGCTTTTGTAGGCCGGGAACTCCGAGGCCTTGGGAAGGTGCAATACAGTCCGGAATTGAAGAAGCACCTCGTATTCATAACGGTGTATAGCAACCAGGCGGTAGGGGAGACGGTGACCTTCCAGGTGTGGGACGCCTCGGCGTGTAAATTGTATGGCTCGACGATAGAGTCCTTCCCTTACCAGGCAGACGGATTGGTAGGTTCACCGCTCACGCCACAGGTGCTGCGCACCAACAATATGCTGCTGGCGAAAGTGCCGATCAACCCGGGCTGGAACTGGATTTCCTACAACGTGGGATTGACGGATCCTTCATTAAACAAAGGTCTGGAGTCGCTGAACAGCCCTCAAGGCGGGTTAATCAAGGGGCAAACTGCGTTCAGCTCCTATTCCAATACCCTGCAAACCTGGGCCGGCAACCTCAATAACCTGTCGCACCTCACCATGTACCAATACAAATCCAACGCTGTGGACTCGCTGCAACTGCTCGGCATGCCGGTGGATCCCTCTACGCCGATACCGGTGACGAGCGGCTGGAACTGGATCGGCTACCTGCCCCAGCGCGGGATGCGGGTATGGGAGGCCCTTGGCTCCCTGACGCCACTGAACGGCGACCTGGTGAAAGGGCAGTTTACTTTTGCCCAGTATGTCGCGGGCCTCGGCTGGATCGGGAACCTGTCGTACATGAGCTCCCCGAACGGATACTTGCTAAAACTCACTAATCCGGGTACCCTTGTGTATCCATCTTCGGTCCCGGGGGACAATAGCCGGGAGGGTGACTTGGAGAAGAACGGCCTGCCGCTCGCCAGGGCAGATGCACTGCCATATAGCTATTGGAAGGTTAAGCCGGAGGCTTACGAACAAAGCATGAACATCATTGCGGTCGTGGAACGGGATGGAGAGGGAAATATCCTCAGGGAAGGCGACGAAGTGGGCGCGTTCATGCGCGAGGAGCTTCGGGGCAGCAGCCAGGTGATTTATGTGCAGGGGCTTGATGCCTACCTGGTATTTCTCACCGTCTATGCGAACCGCGAAGGGGAGCAGCTACGCTTCAGGTATTACGACGCGTCCGAAGGAAAGGTCCTCGAATTGCAGCAGATGGCGATATTCCGGAACAACAGCCTGCTCGGCCTTGCAGATGCCCCGATTGTGCTGACTCCTGCAGCCCCGACCGGGACGAAGGAGCTGGAAGGCCTGCTCGGGGGGTTACAGGTTTATCCGAACCCCACGGCTGAGGTTGCTTTCATCAACTTCGCCCTCCGGGAGCAGCAACCGCTGACCGCAGTCGTAACAGATGCCCTTGGCCGGGAGGTCTGGCGCCAGGATTACGAAGGCCTCGCCGGCCAGAACGCCCTCGAATGGCGTCCCGCCCCCACTTTGCCTGCAGGCTGGTATTTCGTTTCGCTGCGTGGCCGAAAGGGGGTTCAAACTGCCAAAGTGGAATTGATCCGCCGATGATGATATGCTTTTATGGGGTCGTGTCAAAAGGTTTTTTACGGCGCTTCGCGCCGAATTATATTTCGAGAGACACGTCCTTTTCGCGATTTCGCGAAGCGAAATCGCGAAAAGGACGTGTCTCAAAAGAGAAAATTCTGCCGCCGTAGGCGGCGAAAACCTTTTGACACAACCCCTATAGCGCTTATGGTATAAATATATTCTGCTAACCAGTAGAAAAAGAGTGATTGAGACTGATAAATTGCGGAGCGGGTTGGGGGGGGATCCCCACCGCTCCTTTTATTTTTTCGCACAATCCTTTTGAAAGAGGTTGTCTCATCAGATAATCGTTTCGGGGTGGTGTGAAGCGTCTTTTGCCGCCTGCGGCAGCAGAATATTCTCTTTTGAGACACATCATTTTCGAAATTTCGCGAAGCGAAATTT
>JBMOJO010000103.1:0-12308 GCA_049315745.1 Saprospiraceae bacterium
AAAACGCCGCCGCGCCCGATTGATTTACCGTGATCGTCACCGAGGGTACCCCGGTACCGCTCAGCGTAACCGTACCGCTGCGCACGCTATTTGCCGTATTCGCTTCTGCTGTGAGTGTCAGCGTACCATTCCCGCTGCCGCTGCCGCTGCTCAACGTCAGCCACGAAAGGCTTTCGCTCGCCGTCCAACTAATATTTGAGCTGATGCTCACATTTTGCGCGCCTCCCCCCGAAACAAAATTCAAGGTCGTCGGAGTTGCCGTCAAAAACGCCGCCGCGCCCGATTGATTTACCGTGATCGTCTGCGCTGCTACTCCGGCGCCTGAAATACTAACCGTACCATTGCGGGCGGAAGTACTGGTATTCTGATCTGCCTGAACATTAATTGTGCCATTATTCGAGCCGCTCGCAGGCGTTACCGATATCCAGCCCAACGATTCGGAGACCGTCCAGGCGACATTGGACGTAATCGAAGCAGCTTTAGTTTCCCCTGCGGCTACAAAACTCAGCGAAGCAGGCGAAACAGCAAGTGCGGGTGCAGGTGCGGAAATATTGATGCCATAGTCTTCGACATCGCGATAATTCGAAGAAGTTGCGCAAGGGCTTTCCCCGGCATTTAACGACAATGCCACCCGCATACGCGTGACCCCGGAAGCTGCGCTGGCAGGAATTGCGATCGTTCCGGAAAATCCAGTACCTGCAGAAGTACTTTTTGACGCCGACTGGGCAAGGACATTCTCCCCGGCATCATTAAAATCATTATCCTGGTTGAAGTCAATCCAGACAGACCAATAATAAGTACTTCCCTGGGAATTGCTGTTATTTCCGGAGAGCAGGGTAATCGGGTAAGATTGGCCCTTATTCACTGCTGCCACCGTTGATGTATAATTAGCATACCCATAATCAGCCTCTGAAGCCCCCGAGATATTGGAAAAATCCACCCTTTTGATCCAATCGCCGAATGCGATGCCATAGGAATAGCAGTATGGGTCCCCGCAACCATCTGTCGAAAAGGACAACTCCGGTGACCAATCGCTAAAGGAGGACCCGCACACTGCCCGCACCTGAAAAACATGCGGTGTGCATGGCGGCCGCACAGCGCTGAGAACATTTGTGCCCGACCAGGCATCGTTTGTTACCCATGATGCATCAGCTGTACGTTTATATCGCCAGCTATAGGCGGTTGCCCCTGCGACGGTATTCCACCCGGCGGCAAACCAGGAGTAATCTTTTCCGAGCAGCGACAAGTTGGCCGGGACACTACAGGGTACCGGCGTACCGGATTGAGACAGTGAAATCGTTTGGGAGGAAACGCCGCTACCGGAGACTGTAATCGTACCACTGCGGCTTGAAGTAGTGGTATTCTCCGTAAAAGATACGGTCACGACCCCATTATTACTGCCCGAGGCAGGGCTGACCGTCACCCAGCTCAAGGATTCGGTTACTGTCCAGTCAATATTTGAAGTCACGGAGAAGGTTTGGCTCTGCGCTGTGTTCCCCACGCTCAGCGAAGTAGGCGAAACCGCGAGGAAAGCGGCGCCGCCGCAATTTCGGGTGGTGTACATGGTATTCAGGGAGGCGATATCCCCGGAGCTAAGCGTAGAGCGCTGACCAATAGTCGTTCCTGCGGGTGCGGGCGGGCTTTTCACCTGGATCGTTGGGCTGCCATTTTTGGTAAAATAATGGGTCCCGTAGTGCATGATCGAGGCATAATCATAAGCCCCGACACTGGTAATCCCGGTCCCGCCTATTTCAAAATTACCTTCTTTGCCCGCCTCGATATTATCGAAAAGGATCGTCACGTAGGTATCGCGGTCATTTCTCGACTGTTCGTGCCACATCCCTGCCGCATGGCATATTTCGTGGATGGTAGCCCCAACCCCGCAGGCATCCACATTAATTTCCTGCCTTCCCCCGATCATTCCGATATACGACCAGCAAGCCGGTTCATTGTCCACAAACTCCACATAATTGGTTTCCGAAGTACGCGGCACCATGCAGATATTTGAGTTTGCGTTGACATGGTTGATTGCATTATTTATCTGGGAGACGCTTGAATGCCCCGGCTCGATCGTATAGGGGATCACACCGTTCGGCCAGCGATAGCTGGTATAGGAGATCATATTCCCCTTTTCCAGTTTCAGTTGCTCATAAGTTTCTTCCCGGAAGAGGACGATATCCCCATTCCAGAATACTTTGCCGTCCCGGATTTCCAGGGTCACCTGTCTGGGCGTATCGTCTCCGGGAAAACGCAGCAGCACCTTTTCCCTGCGTCCTTCAGCTTTTGAAGATACCTTGAAGTCTTTGGGCACAGGCGCCTCGAGCGGGATGGTATCCAGACATGCTGCCATACCGGCCCCGGCGCGGCCTGAACAAACAGGGCCTGTTGCCAGGCCTGTTAACGGTATCAGAAAGAGGAGGAAAAAGGTGCGGAAAGCGTGTTGCATAGCTGAGGGGATTTTAAAATTTAACTGATTCTGATCAACAAGGTCATCCCGAACAGGTAGGGTTTTTTCGCCTTATGCTGAATTTTTCAGGGCAGATGTTGTACGTGATTCCCTTGGTAAGGGCTTTCGCATGGGAAAAACAGCATATTTTGGGAGGTTCGGCCCCGTCTCGACGGGTCTATTTTTTTGGAACGAACTTCAGGGAGACGGAGTTCATGCAATACCGAAGGCCGGTAGGTTTTGGCCCGTCATCAAAAACATGTCCAAGATGGCCGCCACAGCGGGCACAAAGCACTTCGACACGGGACATACCCAGAGAGGTATCTTCGACTTCTCTGATATGGGCTTTCTTAAACGGCATGTAAAAGCTTGGCCAGCCGGAGCCCGAATCGTATTTGGCCACCGAGCTGAACAGCGGCAGCCCACAGCCCCGGCAGGTATAGACCCCTTCCGATTTATACTTGTTGTATTCCCCGGAAAAAGCCCGTTCGGTACCGGCTTTGCGCAGCACATAGTATTCCTGCTCGCTCAGGGATTTTTTCCATTCGGCATCCGTTTTGACCACTTTTTCCAGTTTTTCGCCATTGAGGCCCTCGAATATCGCCCCTTGTTTATTCTGGGCGGGCTTTGGCTTATCGCCGGAGGGTTTCTGAGCCTGGCTGCCGGAGATCACGAGGAAAGCGAAAAAAAAGCACAATAAAAACCGCATGACTAACATTTTTTGGATAAAAGAAAGAATAACCTGAGGTTGTGTCAAAACTCTTTTGCCGCCTGCGGCGGCAGAATATTCTTCTGAGCGACACGTCATTTTCGAGATTTCGCTTCGCGAAATCTCGAAAATGACGTGTCGCTCAAAATATAATTCGGCGCGAAGCGCCGTAAAAAACCTTTTTACACAACCCCAGGTTTATTTTTTTTTCCTGTTTTGCCTCAAACGGGGCCTGTTCCACTCTTCCCGCTGGGCAAAATCAACAATCTTGCGCATGAAGGCCATCATCCCCAGGAAAATCAGATAGCCGATCGTCACGACGACATATATCCAGCGATAAGATCCTGCCTGCGCAATGGAGAGCCCGGATATTGCCCAGGCCATCAGCCCATTGGAAGCTGCAAGCGCCATAAAAGCGTACATTGCCCGCCCCCAATACCTGACCATATTCGCGGAGGTGAGGGAGGAGACGCTATTAAAAACGGCGAAGCAGAGCATCAGGGAAGCCGCTGTCATCCAGGGAAAGCGCTCGCCTGGCGTCATGAAGCCCGCAGACTTCACCAGACCTGCCACCCCGTTGATCAGCACAGCTGCTAAAAACGCTGCGCCGGCCTGGTAGAAAGGGTCATAGACACGATCAAAAAAAGTATTCTTTTCATGTACCATACGAAGTATTTATAAGACGGTTTCATGGGCGGCGGCCCTTGTATTGGTATCTGTTCGTCGTCAATTGTCAGGCTGTAGGCGGATTGACAAGTCTATGTATGGAGCAGGGCTGTCGCACAAGTGTTTGGTCGCCTTCGGCGGCGAAATATGCTTTAGATGGAGGCCGTCGCATCAATCATGATTGGGCGCTTCGCGCCGAGTAAGCGTCTTGAAGCACGCCTGGTGCGTTGATCTTGCCTCACCAAATCAACGCATCAGGTGTGCTTTGAAACTAAAGTTTCGTCATCGAAGGTGGCAAAACATTTGCCGTAGAGCCTTTAGTTGAAGGCGTTCTGGCTATACGGAACAGTTGTTTCGATCGTCTGAGTTAATCCTGCGAAGAACACCTACATGCCTACAACAAAGCCGGGCAATCGGTACTGTTCGCGGATTTGCAGCAAGTAGCGTTCTGCTTCGATACGGGTTTGGAAATTTCCGGCAATCAACCGGAAAACAGGGGCGTTATTGGTGTCTGTCCCTTCTTGTACGAACACCAACGCGATCCCTAACCCTGCGATGGTAGCTGCCTGGCGCTCTGCATTGCCGATATTGGCGAATGCCCCAAGCTGTACACCATACCCGCCAACTCCCCTGGCAATCCGGGTGACCGTGCCGTTGACCGGTGCATAAGCGGGCGACAGCGTTCCCAACCCCCTTTCGTAAGCCGAGGGCACAGGGGTTTGACTGGTTGCAGCCGGCATGGCATAGTCAGGAGACCTCCCTGGCATGGCAGCATATTCATACGGCTGGACGGGCATTGCTGCGGCAGGGGCGGTTTTAGGGAGCAACTCACGGCTTGTCGGCATTGCGGGGTTGGGTTCGGCGCGTTTTTCCGTCAGTCCGGAAGGTACGTAGGGCCTTGCAGGTGAGCGTGCCGTCAGTTCATATTCGTACGCCGCAGGGCCGGTAGCGGTTACTGGAGCGGGCAGGCCGTCCGGGCCCACAGGTTCCACCTGTACCCTGGCTTTGCCGGCTTGGTCCAAACCGATTGACATGGCAGCCGCCAGGGAGAGGGAGACGACGAAGCCGTCCTGAAAGGTAGCTTTATCATTTACCCGGACGGTCACCGAGGCGCCATTGTCCAGACGCGTAATTTTCAACAGTGTGCCGAATGGATGGGCGCGATGGGCACAGGTAAAGTTCCCCCTGTCGTACAGCTCGCCGGAGGCAGTTGGCCTTCCGTGCAGGTCATCCGCATAATAGGCGGCCAGGCCGATTTCCCTGTACTGGGCATACGCCTGTGCAGAGGCAGCAGGCAGCAATGCGTACAGGAGTGCGTATTTTATCACCCATTGGCGAAGGGACTGCATAACGAAGTGATTTACCCCAAAGGAACGAAAAAAAACCGAGAATGTTATCCCTGTAGATCCCTGTTGACACAAAAAACTTTATTCCGGGAAACACTTTGGCGCCTCGCGGCCACGTCAGTCGAACAAGGCCTTCACGAAATGCGTCTTGTCGAAAACCTGAAGTTGGTCTATCCCTTCCCCTACCCCGATAAATTTGACAGGTACTTTGAATTGATCGGAAATCCCGATCGCGACCCCACCCTTTGCCGTCCCGTCCAGTTTTGTCAACACCAATGCTGTGACCTCGGTAGCTTCCGTGAAGCGCCGAGCCTGTTCGATAGCATTTTGGCCGGTCGTGGCATCGAGTATGAGCAGTACATCGTGTGGGGCGCCTTCCATTTTTTTGCTGATAGAGCGTTTAATTTTAGTCAGCTCCTGCATCAGCGGTGTTTTGGTATGGAGGCGGCCGGCGGTATCAATAATTGCGACATCGCAATTATTTGCGAGGGCATACTGAACGGTTTCGAAAGCCACGGCTGCCGGATCGGTACCCATTCCTTTGCTAAAGAAATCGCAGCCAACCCGCTGCGCCCAAATTTCCAGTTGCCCGACAGCAGCTGCGCGGAAAGTATCCCCTGCGCCGATGACCACTTTTTTCCCTGCTTGTTTGAATTGATAGGCCAGTTTGCCAATCGTAGTCGTCTTGCCTACCCCATTGACCCCCACTACCATGATCACATAAGGCTTTGGGGCGGCGGGCAAATCGAAAGAAAAAATATCCGGACGATTGTTTTCGGAAAGCATCTGGACGATTTCGTCGCGCAGGATATTGTTCAGCTCGGAGGTGCCCATATATTTATCGCGGGCCACCCGTTTTTCGATACGGTCAATGATTTTGAAAGTAGTTTCTGCACCGACATCCGCCCCGATGAGCAGTTGCTCCAGATTGTCCAGCACCTCTTCGTCCACCGTAGATTTTCCAGCGATGACCCTGGACAGTTGGCTGAAGAAACCCGCTTTGGTTTTTTCCAGGCCTTGATCGAGATCTTCTTTTTCTTTTTTGGAGAAAAGTTTGCCAAAAATGCTCATCTGACAATATTTTCGATGGTTTAGGTAATCCTGCCGAACCAGATCAGGTTGAGTGCCGCTATCGTGCACCGTAAATTTAACAAAAAGAGGCTTTTCCTGTTGCAGGAGAAGCCTCTTTAGCTGAGCAAAAAAACCCGGGCGGGAATTTTATTTCAAATTAGCCAAAAAATCGTCTTTTTTGTCCTTGTGGATCATCTGGACTTTATAGCTGTAATTACCGGTCTTTGGGTCTTTCACACTGACGACGACCTTGATGAAGTCTTTACCCGAACCGACGTTAGCGGCACGTTGGGCCACCCTTGCGTTTTTTGATACTTTTGCCATGGTACGCTCATTTTGATTGTGGTTAGGCCAGCGTGTGGCGCTCCCACGAGATTTCTACGAAGCCCGGGAATTCCCGGAGAATTTATTCAGGACCGCACTGCACAGCCCTATGTAAAGCTACAACGAACCTCGGAAAAAAGTTCCATTTCCTTGTGGCAAGGCCACGAAACTATTTGATTTCCCGGTGTACGGTACGCTTTTTCAATACCGGGTTGTATTTGGTCAATTCGAGGCGGTCGGGTGTATTCTTGCGGTTCTTTTCGGTGACGTAACGCGAAGTACCGGGCATACCCGATTTTTTATGTTCCGTGCATTCCAGGATGATCAGGATGCGGTTACCTTTGCTTTTCTTTGCCATTGGACATTAGATTGATGGTCGGGAGATGGGAGAATAGGAAGTTAGAGTTTCACGCCGTGATCAACCCCTTTGGCTTCCAGTTTTTTCAAATAGTCATAGATGCCATATTTATCAATGGAACGCAGTGCGCTCATCGAAATTTTCAGCGTCACCCATTCTCCGGTTTCGGGGATAAAAAAGCGCTTGGACTTGATGTTGGGGAGGAAGCGCCGGCGGGTTTTACGGTTTGAGTGAGACACGTGGTTTCCGCTTATCGGACGCTTACCGGTTAATTGACAGACCTTTGCCATTGTTGATCGTTTGATTGCCCTGGCTTCCCTTCTTTACCATTCGCTTCAGGAACCGGCCAAAGCAACTGATTGCCTTAATAATTTACTCGATAGTGACTCCGAAAGGATTCGAACCTTTAACCTCCTGATCCGTAGTCAGGTGCTCTATCCAATTGAGCTACGGAGCCAAACCGCATTTATTTCAATGCGGATGCAAAGATAAGGGCATTTCGCTTTATCCGAAAGTTTTTTTATATTTTTTTATCGTCAGAATTGTCGGAACGTTCCGGGGCAGTATGCTGGGAAGGTACGCAGGTCAATTGCCGACGACCTGGAATTTTTGGGTAGTCACTACATTTCCACGCAATAACTGGACATAATAAACCCCGGGCTTCCAGGTATGGACGGGTATCGCGATGCCCTGGACTTCGTCTTTTCCGGAGCGATAGCTGCGTTGGTAGAAGCACTGCCCGAGGGTATTAAAGATACGCAATGCCGAGGGCTGTTCGGCAGGGGTGACAAAATCCAGATAAACCGAGTGGTTTGTCGGGTTAGGATAGACGTTGAGCCTGGTGCCGATGGTAGCCGGGTCAATACAATCCTCCAGCAGAAGGTTCAGGCTGTTGAAAATATTCAATCGGCCACCGGTTGCGCAGACGTCGGCGAGAACGGGCAGGCGGTCGGCGCCGTCGAGCAGGGCAGCGCGTATCCTTAGCGCGGTCTTATCGGGTTCGGAGAGTGCCTGGGTGCCAATTTTGCCACAGGGCAGACTGTAAAGCAGTGCGATGGCGCCGGCGAGGTGTGGGGCAGCGGCAGAATTGCCGTGAAACTCGCCATATCGGTTGAATGGCTTGGTCGTATAGGAATTCTGGCCCGGCGCCCCCAAATCTATTGACTTTTTGCCATAAGCAGAGCCGGGGTGGCGCTGGTCGGCGTTATTGGTATTCAGGACGGTGAGCAGGAAATCGCTCGGACAGGACGTAGGCATATCCCCGACCTCATCAATGTTCCAGGCGTTATTGGCGGCAGCAGCGGCAGTGAGTACGCCTGCTTTACCGAGGCGGTCGTACATCTCCCCCCACATCGGCTGCTGGTCGCAGAAGATGCGGTTGACCCCAAAGGAGGCATTGGTTGCGACGATGAACGCGCCCGCTTTACCACCTGTGCGGTTGTAACGGCTGCGCTGCTCGATGATGTATTCGTAAGCTGCAATAATATGGCTGACCATTTTTGCTTCCATGACCATGAGCTTAACATCCCAGTTGATCCCGCTGACCCCTTTGCTGTTGTTGCCCTTGGCGCCAATGATACCGGCCACGGAATGCCCGTGCTGTTCGGGTTTGTGGATGGGCGAATCCGTGATAAAATTCCAACCCATCACATCGTCAACATAGCCGTTGTTGTCGTTGTCTATGCCGTCACCGGGCGTCTCCCCGCGGTTGATCCAGATATTTTCCTGGATATCTTCGTGCTGGGTATCGAAGCCACTGTCCAGTACGGCCACAACGATCGTATCGCCCTGAGCGCTGACCCCGCCGGTGGTAATGCCCCAGGCTTTGTTGGCCTGAATAGCATACAGGCCCCACTGCTCCAGGACGTCGGGATCATTGGGATCATTGCGCGGTTCGAGGTAATAATCATACTGCACACTTTCCACGTCCGGAAAGCCCTTCAGCTCGCTCATCAATTCCTCCGCACTGATCGCGGCCGTATCGTAGAGCAGCAGGCTGATATTTTTTTCGATACTGAGCTTTTTACCGATCCAGACCCCTCCACCTGCCCGGCTGTGGGTAGAGAAATCTGCGATGAAGTACTCCGGCGGCACAGCCCCCTTGAGTTTTACCAGCAAGCGGCTTTTGTTATAGACCTCAGTCCCCTGGGCGGCAAGTTCCAGGCAAAAAAGGATCAGGGGCAGGAGTAGCAATTCCTTGCGCATAGTAAGTTTGTTTAAAAAATGGTCAAATAAAAAAAGCTGGCCCCCCATGCACCCGGCACGGAGTAGTCAGCTTTTCAAAGTTATTCTGTTGTTGGCCCGAGGGCCTCACTTGTTTCTAATTTCCAAATATCATGCCAAAGGGAGGCCGCCTTCGTTGTTCTGCTAAAAATCGCCCGTTCCGTATTGTTACACTCGTTCTGCCAACGTCATCGCCGGCGATAAATGCACGCGCCGCTCATCGCGACGGGATCCGGTTTCAAAGCGATTCGAATGAACTATTCCTGGCTCGGTCTTGTTTTTAACATTTTGTTTTAATTTTAGCGTTGTGTAAAAGTCGGGGGTTGTGAAAAAAGGTTTTTGCCGCCTGCAGCGGCAGAATATTCTTTTGAAACCGACGTGTTTTTCATGATTTTGCTTCGCAAAATCATGAAAAACACGTCGGTTTCAAACTTAAATTTGGCGCGAAGCGCCGAAAAAAGACTTTTTACACAACCCCAGAACATAATTTGGCGCGAAGCGCCGTAAAGAACCTTTTCACACAACCCCGGGGTTCCCGTTTGTAAAAAGGGACTTTCCCCCGATATTGGCCTTCGTAATAGTCTTTTGAAAAACTGTGCGTATGGAGCTTCACCAGCCTGCCCCGGAAGACGGCCGATATGCCGATGTCCTGCTGCCCCTGGCATTGCCCAGGACTTATACTTATTTAGTCCCCCCTGAGCTGGCCGAAGGGGTACGGGCAGGGGTGCGGGTAGAAGTTGCGTTTGGCAAAAAGAAACGCTACTCCGCGATTATACTCGACGCCAATGCAAAGCAGCCAACGGGATATTCGCCAAAACCCATTCTTTCCCTGATTGATGAGCACCCGATTGCCCTGCCGGTACAGCTCCGCTTCTGGCAGTGGCTCGCTACTTATTATTGCTGCACCCTGGGCGAGGTCATGAACGCGGCCCTGCCTGCCCATTTTAAGCTTGCCAGCGAGACGAGCGTCACCCTGGGCCCGTTTTTTGAAGAAGGCCATGCCGGCCTGGACGACAAGGAATATCTCGTCGCTGAAGCCCTGAGCATACAGCAGGAACTCACCCTGCAAAACATCCAGGATATCCTCCAGCAGCAGTCCGTGCTGCCGTTAATCCGCAGAATGCTCGATAAAAAACTGATTTCTTTAAAAGAAGACCTGAAAGAAAAATACAAGCCAAAAATCACTGTTTGTGTGCGTCTTTGCCCACCCTATGCCGAAGACCCCCGACAGCTCGAAAATGCCTTTGCGCGCCTGGCGCGTTCCGGCAGACAGGTCGAGACGCTGATGGCTTATCTGCAGCTTTCCAGGCAACATGGGTTTGTCCGACGGGAAGACCTCTACAAAACCGCACAAGTTGATGCTGCCGTGCTGAAAGCGCTCGTCCAGAAAGGCATCCTGGAACCCTACGAGCGCGAAGTCAGCCGATTGGGCAGCTATGAAGAGGCAACGGTAGATGCCCCTGTATTGTCGCAACAACAAGAAGACGCCCTGCATGCGCTGCGGGATATTTTCAAAACTAAAGATACCGCCCTGATCCATGGCGTAACCGGCAGCGGGAAAACCCGCGTTTATATCGAATTAATCCGGGAGGCTATCCGCCGAAACGAACAGGTACTTTATTTACTGCCCGAAATCGCGCTCACTACCCAGATCATTGAACGCCTGAAAAAAATTTTCGGGAATGATGTCGTCGTCTATCATTCCCGGTTCAGCAATAATGAGCGGATTGAAATCTGGCAGCAGGTGCTGCAGGGAAAACCCCTTGTCCTCGGGGCAAGGTCCGCCCTTTTCCTTCCGTTTAAGCGCCTGAAATGGATTATCGTGGATGAAGAACACGACCCTTCTTTCAAACAACAGGACCCAAACCCGCGCTACCACGGAAGGGATGCCGCCCTTTACCTCGCTTCGCTGTATGGGGCCAAAACGGTTTTGGGCAGTGCTACCCCCTCGCTGGAGTCCTACTACCACGCAAGGCGGGGCAAATATGGACTGGTAAATATGCCGGAACGCTTTGGCGGGCTGCAAATGCCCGCACTTAGTCTGGTTGACCTCAAGACGGAAATACAGCAGAATAGGCTAAAAGGGCATTTTTCCCAGCCTTTACTGGAAGCGCTTAAAGATACCCTGGCGAAAGGGGAGCAGGCAATCCTGTTCCAGAACCGTCGGGGCTTTGCCCCTGCCTTCCGCTGTGAGCTGTGTGCATGGCATGCAGAATGTGTCCATTGCGATGTCAGCATGACCTACCACAAAAAAAGCCACCTGCTGAAGTGCCATTACTGCAACTACCAGGCCAAGACCCCAACCGTCTGCCCCGCTTGTGGCAGCACAAAGCTATCGCTGCAGGGTTTCGGCACAGAAAAGGTCGAAGACGAATTCAAGGCCCATTTCCCCGAGGCAACGATTGTCCGAATGGATTATGATACGGTACGCTCGCGTTATGCACACGCACAGATTATCCAGGACTTTGAAGAAGGACGTACGCAAGTGCTTGTCGGTACGCAGATGGTCACTAAAGGACTTGACTTTGAGCGGGTAGGCCTGGTCGGTATCCTCAGTGCCGACCAGTTGCTCAATTTCCCGGATTTCCGGGCTTCAGAACGTGCTTTCCAGCTCATGACTCAAGTCAGTGGACGGGCAGGTAGAAAGCATAAGCAGGGGTCGGTCCTCATCCAGGCAATGAATATTGGCCACCCCATAATCCGGGAAGTTATGGCACAGGATTTTAGCGGGTTTTTTGAACGGGAGGCACAGGAACGGCAACAATTCCATTATCCTCCTTATTTCCGGATTATCCGGATCACCCTTAAGCATGCCAAACCCGGGATCGTCAACCAGGCTGCCGAATTTTTGCACGCCTGCTTAAAACCAACGTTCGGGACAAAACTACAAGGCCCCGCCCTCCCGCCTGTCGCACGAATCCGCGGATTATTCCTGCTCGACTTTTTGCTCAAACTGGAGCGCGACCACCCCCGCCTGGCTGAAGCTAAAACACGCATCCTCCAGGCAGGTGCCGAGCTGAATGCCCAGCCTGGCATGTCGGGTGTCCGGGTAGCCATAGATGTGGACCCGGGGTAGAAAATACCTAAAAAACTATTTTTCCCAATTATCTCCCCCTTAAAACCGCATCATCTGCCGGGTCTCTACCCAAGACGATCCGCCGATCT
>JBMOJO010000387.1:0-2744 GCA_049315745.1 Saprospiraceae bacterium
TCCACCCATTCGCCTTCCAGCACATTTTCGGAGAACGCGCCGCGCAGGAAAGACCGGCCATCCGGGAAGAAGAACCGGAACGTATCCTTACCGGTGCGGATATCCCGGTTCATTTCGATCTGGTTGAGCGTAATGCGCTCGCCGTCGTTGATGAGCTCGAGATAGAAGCTGTCCGGGCGGGCATATTTTACCTCAAAGTTGAAGGGGAGCTCGCCGCCGGCGACCTCCTCGAATTTCAGGTTGAGTTTTTCCGGCAGGGGTTCGCCGCGCGGATTTTCCGATATTGGGCGGTACTCGATTTGCAGGACCCCCCTCCATGGGCCTGGCGGCAGTGCGGAATAAGGGTTATCGGATACCACGCACCCTGCGGTCGCCAGGGCAGCCAGAAAAACCAGGGCTTTCGCCGTGTCCATTACCGCGTTGATTTTGCGCTGCATGTGTTGATGTGCTTTCCGACCATCGCTTCAGGAAGATTTTTCCCCCACAAACTGGTCGTCTTTGTTTTTGAAAAGAACGTTAAAACTTGTCAGGCTTCCATAAATTTTAGTCACGTACTGCTGGAGGTTTATCTTTTCTTCATCCGAGAGCTGAGGGTTGCTGTTGATGCGCTGTTCCAATACGCGCAGCCTGTCCCTTGCCATAACAATTTTATGGAAAAAAGTTTCAATCGGCATTTCCTTGGCTTTAATCTCGGGGTCTTTAGGCTGAAGGATAAGGCTCCCGCCCGTCCAGCGGTCCCCCAGGGGCACATTTTCGTTAAGGTCGGTATATTGCCTCAGGATACGGATCAGCGATTTTTCTGCTTCGGAAAAAGTCACTGCACTTTCGGCGGGGACCGCTTCCACAACCGTCCATTTTTCATATTCCTTGCCGATTACTTTGATCCCGTAAAGGGAGAAACATACTTCGTATGCAACGGGGTGCAGCCGAATTACGACCCCGTCCCCATAAGCAGGGTGCTTGACCCTTGAACCAATGCCTAAAAGGTTTTCCGTTTCCATACCTGTTGTTTTTTTGTTGGCATACTGCTAAAAAGCGGCAATTTATAGCAGCTTTCACAAAAGATCCCCCCCGCTGTAAGTTTTTTTTAACTGCGCCGCCCCTGGACATAAAAATACCACATTGGGATGTTTCGGATATGTTTGTAATTTTGTCCGGATTTAGTTGACGGGCGCAAAAGCCAATTACCGGAAACCGGGGTTGTCCGGGAAGCCCTATTGCTGCATCTGGCATAATCTCTATTCGGGTCGCGTACCGAAAATCATTTTCCGCGGGCAAAATGGATTTTCAACGCGCAGTCGGCAGAGAAATCCCCTGTGGGGGCAAAGAAGGCATGCTTTTCCGTATAACCTCATGTAAAAACGAAGATATGGGTTGGTTCAAACGATTAAAAGATGGCATCCAGACGGCAACGCGCAATAAAAAAGAAGCACCCGAGGGGATTTGGTATGGATGCGAAAAGTGCAGGGAAACCAGTACGACGAAAGAGCTCCGGGACAATTACTTCAAATGCCCCAAATGTAATTTCCATACCCGCATAGGCTCCTTTGAATATTTCCACCTCTTGTTCGACGAGGAGTTCACGTTATTGTTCGAAGAACTTCGTTCAAAGGATATCCTCCACTTTGTAGATCTGAAGCCTTATCCGGACCGCCTTCAGGAAGCCTACAAAAAAAATAATGTGAGCGACGCCATCACGGTAGCCAGGGGGCAGGTCGGTGGGCGCGGCCTCGTCGTCGCGGCCATGGACTTCCGGTTCATCGGTGGGTCCATGGGGTCTGTAGTCGGCGAGCGAATCGCACGCGCGATTGCACATTGTATCGAGGAGCGCACCCCTCTGCTTATTATTTCCCGCTCCGGCGGCGCGCGCATGATGGAAGCGGCTTTTTCCCTCATGCAACTGGCCAAAACCTCCGGCAGGCTCACGCAACTTGCCAAGGCCAAAATACCCTACTTTTCCCTGATGACTGACCCGACGACAGGTGGTGTCACCGCCTCCTTTGCTATGCTGGGAGATATTAACCTCGCCGAGCCCGGCGCCCTCATCGGCTTTGCCGGCCCCCGCGTGATCAAGGAAACCATCAAGCGCGACCTGCCGGAAGGGTTCCAAACCGCTGAATTCACCCTTGAGCATGGTTTTTTGGACTTGATCGTGGACAGGAAAGATCTCAGGGATACCATTGCAGACCTGCTGCTGCTCTTCGATGAGCAGCACACCGCGGGCATCCGCACAGGTGCAACCCCGATCCCCTGAGCGCAGGGGTAAGCTTTTAACCTTTCTTTCAAATAAATCCAGCCGATATGCACCCAAGCGTACGCCTTTGCCTGATTGCCCTTACCGCTGTCTGTTGCTGCTTTACAAGCGCTGCACGGGCACAAACGACCACCTCCAGCATCGAAAACCGCCTCAAAGAGCTGGGAATTGTCCTTCCGGCCTCATCCGCCCCGGTAGCTAATTACGTCAATGCGGTGCAGACCGGCAACCTGGTCTTCCTTGCCGGAAAAGGGCCGCGCCGCGATGACGGCAGCTACATCACCGGTAAGGTAGGTGCCGACCTCAGCATCGAACAAGGTTACCAGGCCGCCCGTCTGACCGGCATCGCACAGCTCGCTGCCCTCAAAGAAACCCTCGGCAACCTGGACCGCGTCAAACGAGTCGTCAAGGTGCTAGGTATGGTTAATGCAGGCCCTGATTTTACCGATCACCCCAAAGTCATCAATGGCTTCTCCGACCTCATGGTAGA
>JBMOJO010000388.1:0-2738 GCA_049315745.1 Saprospiraceae bacterium
GGGCGCAAGGAGGCCCAGTTCAGGTTTGTGCGGTTCAGGCCGTATTTTTGAAAACTACGTGCAGAAAATTTCGTAAAATTGTAATATAAATTTCACCTTTTAAACTAGACATTATGAACCTCGATTTCAAAGACCTCATCCGCCAGTTAGGAGACCGGGCTACCAAACTCAAAGATCAAATCCAGACCGAAGAGGCTACCAAAAATGCGCTCATTATGCCTTTCATTCAGGCATTGGGTTACGACGTTTTCAACCCTTTAGAGGTAGTTCCGGAATTTATATCGGATGTTGGCATCAAAAAAGGTGAGAAAATTGACTATGCCATCATGCGCGAAGGTGTCCCGGTTATTTTGATCGAATGCAAGCACTGGGCTCAAAAACTTGATTTGCACGATGGTCAGTTACTCCGGTATTTCCACGTCTCGAAAGCAAAATTTGCGATTTTGACCAATGGAATCGCCTATCGCTTTTATTCGGATATCGTGGAACCCAATAAAATGGACGAAAAGCCATTTCTGGAATTTTCCATCAATGATATGCGGGAAAACCAGATGGAGGAATTGAAAAAGTTTCACAAATCTTACTTTGACATAGGCAGCATCATCACCACAGCAAGCGAACTTAAGTACATGACCGAATTAAAAAGCTTAATCAGCGGGGAATTTGCTAATCCTTCTGATGCTTTTGTCCGGCATTTTGCCACCCAGGTTTACGCTGGAAAGGTGACTGCTAAGGTAATGGAACAGTTCCAGGAACTCACTAAAAAGTCACTTAGCCAGTTTATCAATGATATCATCACCGACCGCCTGCGGTCTGCCCTGAAACAGGAAACCCAACAAGTTGAACCACAAGAAGGACCTGAGCTGGAAGAGCCCAAACTTCCCGCGAATCAGGTTGTCACCACTGCTGAAGAAATGGAGGCGTTCTATGTGGTCAAAAGTATTGTCCGACAGACCATAGAACCGCAGCGCATTGTATTCCGCGACGCACAGTCCTACTTTTCCATTCTCTTAGACGATAACAACCGGAAACCACTCTGTCGGCTCTACCTCAGCGAAAAGCGCAAGCAGATTGGAATTTTCGATGCCCAGAAAAAGGAGACCCGCCATGAATTGGCTACCTTGGAAGATATCTACGCTTATGCCGAAGCAATTCTGGCAACAATTGCGCTGTACGAGCAAAAGTGAGTAACACAGCCTCCATCACTTCAATCCTATGCAGCTCACCGCCGACCAGCAAAAAGCCATGCAGGCTTTACAACAGTTTTTCAGGGCCCCGGAGGAGCGGGTTTTTATCCTCAACGGGCAGGCAGGGACAGGGAAAACGACTTTGGTGCAGGAATTGGTGAAATGGTTGCAGGCAAACAAATTCTATCCCGTTTTACTCGCCACGACCGGCAGGGCGGCAAAGGTGCTGAAGGAAAAATCCAACGTGCCTGCCGTAACCTTGCACAGCCATATCTATACATTTGACGACATCCGGGGCGAAGATGCTTCCGGAGAGGATGCCTGGGAAAGTAGCACAGGACAACTCATCCTGGATTTCGGTATCCGGGAAAATACATTCAAGACCCCCGAACACGTTTTTATTGTGGATGAATCGTCTATGATTTCCCACGAAATCAATGAAGAAGCAAATATTGCCAAATTCGGTTCCGGAAGTTTGCTGGACGATTTCATGGAATTTACCCGTCCTAACAAGGTAGTATTCGTCGGCGATGGGTGCCAGTTGCCGCCGGTGGCCAAAACTCCATTTTCTGGGGCTTTAGACGCGGATTTTCTTGCCGACCGCTATGAAGTGCTCTGTCGAGGCGCAGAACTCCGGGAAATTATGCGCCAGCATGCAGCTAACGAGATCCTCCAAATGGCCGCCTTTTTTCGCAAGGGGATCGAACGTGGCCAATTTGAGAAATATCCCAGATTGAAGGTTTCAGGGACAAGTTCGCGCTATACGGTCGTTCATGAGCAGGAGGAGCTGTTGTTAGAGGCTTTTGTGGAACAGATTAAAAGTCAGGACGCCGTATCCCAGGTTATGCTGACCAACAGCAACTGGAAATGCCAGGAATTAAACCGAAAAGTGCGCCGGGCACTTGGGCATACCGCCAAATTACAGGTTGGCGATTTGCTGATGGTGATTCAAAACAGCTATATCACCCCGCTGGTGAACGGCGATCAGGTGATTGTCGAATCGGTCACCGAAGATGTGTTCCGCGCCGGAATGCAGTTTCTGAACGTAGAACTTCGACAGGTCCACAACGGGGAAATTTCCAAAACAAAACTGATTGCAGACCTTCTGCTCAATGACAGCAATGCTTTGGCGCCGAACGCTTTCAAAGCGCTGATGTTAGATTTCGACACCCGCATGCGCAACCTGGGAGTGAAGCGCAAGTCTGCCCCTTATCGGGAAGCTATGATGTCCGATCCCTACCTCAACGCCCTAAGAGCAAAGTACGGCTATGCCCTTACCTGTCATAAGGCCCAGGGCGGTGAATGGCCCGAAGTCTTCTTATACGTCCATAAAAGTGTTTTTGGCCTTCGGGATGCCGCGTTGTACCGCTGGTTTTATACAGCGATCACCCGGGCAAAAAATCGACTCCACCTGCACCGCGCCTGGTGGGTAGAAAAATACTGAACGGTATTTATGGCGCTTTGCGCCAAATTTAAGTTTTAAAAGGGTTGTGAATAAAGGTTTTTGCCGCCTTCGGCGGCAGAATATTCTTTTGCAACCGACGTGTTTTT
>JBMOJO010000389.1:0-2730 GCA_049315745.1 Saprospiraceae bacterium
ACACGTCATTTTCACGATTTCGCTTCGCGAAATCGTGAAAATGACGTGTCTCTAAAGAGAAAATTCTGCCGCCGCAGGCGGCAAAAGACTTTTTATACAAAACCCAAAAAATATAACTTGGCGCGAAGCGATAGCGAGCGCCTTATGACACCGCCCCGCTCAAAATCATATACAAAGAGGCGGGGTATAAAATACTTTACAATCCGCATCAAGGCTAATCGTCATCCCCGGCCGGTATCCGGATGAACGCGGCACGGCGTGGCGGCGGGGGTACAGTATGCTCTCCGCGGACTGCTTTCCAGATGATTTCATTAAAGAGGAGATCGGGCGCCTGGTCTTCTTTATCGAGGTTGATCGCATAGGAAGCGTCGGAAAGGCGGGTATGCATCGCATTGCGCTGCTCCAGATCAATGCGGGCCGGGAGGTAGCGGAAGGGACGGAAGTCGGGCTTGCGCGTAAAGCAGGCGTACATCGGCGTAGCGGCCGCATCGTACTGGCTCATGGGCGGCAGGCCAAGGATCAATTCGATCGTACGCAGTACAGCAGCGGTAGAGTACATGGTGTGCTCTACATGCCCGCGCCTGGCATAAGGACTGGCCACCAGCGTGATGGAACGGTGGGCGTCCACATGATCGGCACCATTTTGGGCATCGTCTTCGACGACGAAAATGGCGGCTTCTTTCCAGATCGGGCTATTTGAAATATGGGCGACGAAACGTCCCAGGGCGAGGTCGTTATCGGCGACCATCGCGGCGGGCGTAGGGGCGCCGCCACGGGCACCGGCTGTATGGTCGTTCCCGAAGCGGACGATGTTCAGCCGGGGTACCGCGCCGGCCTGTACCAGGGAATCAAAATCGGACTTCCATTTTTCAAAGCGGTAAATATCCTGTATATTGAGGTTATACCCCGGAAAAATCGGGCAGGTATGGCCTTTCAGCGATTCTACATAGCTCTGATCGAGGTTTGCAAACTCGCCATAAGAGCGGTAGCTCAGCCCGGCACGACGGGCATAATCCCATAGAAATCCTCCCTTGGGATAGGCGATTTTCCTGCTGCCTTCGTAATCATACGTACCCCCACGGTTGCCGTAATTGGTCGGCCAGGTCTTCTCTACATAATCGTTGGCATAAGCTGCCATGGACCAGTTGTGCCCGTCGGCGCTGACTTCCGCATCTACGTAGAAATTATCCATCAGTACAAATTCTCTTGCCAGCGCGTGATGGTTGGGGGTCACACTATCGGGAAAAAGACACAGCGCGGGGTCGCCGTTGCCCTGCGGCATATCCCCAAAAACCTGGTCGTACGTCCGGTTCTCTTTAATCACATAAAAGACATATTTTATCGGAGAGGGTTTGCCCACTGCATCGGGCACCGGGTTGCCCCGCTCGCCTGCAGGGCGCAGCTCCTTATCTTTGCTATAAGGGGTATTTTCATAAACCCGGCGGGAAAATACAGCCATTTCCCCGGGACCGGGATCGGGAAGGACCGACAGCGACCCCTTGAACAGCCCCGCGATGTACTGCGTGGCAGAAGTACGCGGCTGATATGGGTTAGGGCCTGCAGGATTGGCCATCGAGCCGGTATTTCCTTTGCCATTGGCGATGTAGAGCTTTCCTGCAGCATAGCGCACGGACGTAGGGTACCAGCCGGTGGGGATGAAGCCCAGCGACCGGGACTCCCCTGCTTCCGATATATCGAAGACGGCCAGGCAGTTGTTGTCGGCATTGGCGACGTAGAGCTTTCTGCCATCTTCGCCAAGTGCAAGGGCGTTGGCCGTACTGCCGGTAGGGGCATCCGGATACAGGGAGGTGGTAATCAGCTCTGCGACCTTCTCCCCCGCAACGTCCACGACGGCCACGGCGTTATCATCGGCGCAGGCGACGTACAGGCGGCTGCCATCCGGGCTCAGCACCATTTCGTTGGGGTGCAGGGCAACAGGAATATTCGCCTGCACCTGCATAGACTCCATATCTACGACCATTACCGCCGCTGCGCCCCACAGCGAGATAAAAACCTTCTTGCCGTCGCGCGAAAACAAACACGCATACGCTTCAGCAGGCAGGTCAATGCGCTCCTTTACCGATTTTGTGGCAAGATCAGCGATAAACAGTCCCGGCTTACCGTCTTTACTCACCACGCACAGCGTTTTTCCGTCCGGATGGACGGCAATACCTGCCGGGCTGATATTCTCCTTTGGCCATGGCCTCCCCAGGGCGATGGAATCACCGTAGGCCAGGCGGCCGTTATCAAAGGTATAGATGCGGACGCAGTTGTCGTAACCCCCGGATGCATACAGGGTTTTTCCGTCCGGATGCCAGGCGAGGCCATACCATGCCCGGGGCAGGACGAGCGTCTGCACAGTGCTGAACGTTTCGATATCCACCAGGGAAAGACTATGCCCACTCTGCCCGTTGTTAGTGGCCACCATAAATTTCCCATCGGGGCTGATCGCCAGGTTCAGCGGGAAGTCGCCAAGGTCGAGGTGCTGCCCGGCAGGGGTAAGTGCCCAGCCGTTGGGCAAGAGTACACGGTTGATGCCATCATCGCCACGGGAGGTGCCGGATACGGCCAGGCGCTCACATCCCAAATACAGACAGCACAGCAAGGATAACGCAAGAAAAAACCGGATCATAATGGAATAATGTTAGATTCTTTTAAGGTTGTGTGAAAAGTATTTTCATGGCGCTTCGCGCCAAATTTAAGTTTTAAACCGACGTGTTTTTCATGATT
>JBMOJO010000104.1:0-12197 GCA_049315745.1 Saprospiraceae bacterium
TAAAATGACGTGTCTCTCAAAACATAATTCGGCGCGAAGCGCCGAAAAAACCTTTTACACAACCCCACCAAATAAAATCCTTCGCGGCGAAGCCGTGGAAACCATTGGTAAATAGACACAAAAAATAAAAAAAATGCAACCAGCAATACAGTATCCAACATGGCAAGGCTTCCTCCGGGCTGATGGGCGAAAGGGGGTCCGCAATTTGGTATTGGTAATCTATACCGTAGAATGTGCCAGTTTTGTAGCCAATGCCATCGCACAGGGAGAAGAAGACACCCACGTGGTTGGGTTCCCGGGCTGTTACGATAATGCTTATGCGATCAGGGTGATGCTGGCACTGGCGCGCCATCCCAATGTCGGGGCAGTATTGGCGGTAGGATTGGGCTGCGAATATACCCAGCCCCACCGGATTGCCGACGTCGTGCGCCAATCGGGACGGCCTGCAGAAAGCTTCTTTATTCAGGATAATGGGGGCACCAACAACAGTATCCTGAAGGGGAAAGCGATCATACGAGAATTGAAGGAGGCAATCTCCCATACCCCAAGAGTCGAAATGGGCCTTGCAGACCTGGTCATCGGGAGCGAGTGTGGCGGAAGCGATGCCACTTCCGGGCTGGCGGGGAACCCCGTAGTGGGGAGGATGTACGATTATCTGATCGACGCAGGGGGCACAGCGGTTTTTGAAGAGGTCGTCGAATTGATTGGCCTCAAAGAAACCCTCATGCAGCGGGGAAAAGATCCTGCCGTAAGCGCACTACTCGGCGAAACCTACGAAAAGGCGATGCAGTATTGCAAAGACGTCCGCCAATGGTCGGCAGCACCAGGGAATTTTGCCGGAGGGCTCTCTACCATAGAAGAAAAAAGCCTGGGCGCTTATGCAAAAAGTGGCTCGAGGCCAATCGAAGGAGTGATCCGGGTATCCGAACAACCCGAGGGCAAGGGATTGTGGCTGTTGGACTCCGTGCCCGACCCGCACTTCATGCAATTTGGATATACCAACCCAAACGATAGCGAGGGGATCATTGACCTCATTTCCACAGGTGCCCAGATCGTCGTTTTCATTACCGGGAGGGGTTCTGTTATCGGATCGCCTGTGGCACCATTGATCAAGGTCACCGGCAATTCCAGGACTTTTGAAAAAATGGGCGGGGATATGGATTTCAATGCCGGCTACATCCTGGAAGGCATAAAGACCCTCGACGAATCTGCGCACGACCTCCTGCAACTGATTGTAGCAGTGGCCTCGGGCCAGCCCTCCAAGCCTGAGGCGCTTGGCCACCGGGAGTTTTTTATCCCCTACAAATACCAGCATACCCCCTCGCTATCCGCAGGATGCAGGGCTTGATATACCTATATTTGAACGATTGGAGCTGTGTAAAAAGTCTTTCGCCGCCTGCGGCGGCAGAATATTATTTTGAGAGACACATCATTTTTGAAATTTCGCGAAGCGAAATTTCAAAAATGATGTGTCTCTCAAAAGATAATTTGGCGCGAAGCGCCATGAAAAACCTTTTTACACAACCCCAGACTTTACACACAACCCCATCAAATAAAATCCGTCGCGGCGAAGCCGCGGAGACGCTTTTTAACCAGATACTTTATTTCATCACCAGCTATTTAAACCATGCATCACAACACCAAAACCGCCTGGCTGCCTTTAGCACTCATCGTCTCCATGTTCTTTATGTGGGGGCTGTCCAACAACATGACCGACACCCTGCTCGCGGCCTTCAAACGAATCATGAGCATGACGGATTTCCAGACCTCCTGGATACAGATCGCGTTTTATGGCTCGTACTTCTGTCTGGCCATGCCATCGGCGCTGCTCATCAAGCGGTTCACCTATAAAACGGGGATCCTTGCCGGCCTTGGCCTGTTCATTTTTGGCAGTTTGCTGTTTTATCCGGCCAGCCAGACCATGCAATACGGTCATTTTCTGGTTGCATTGTTCATCCTTGCCGGTGGACTGGCGATTCTGGAAACTACCGCCAATCCCTATATTTACGAATTGGGGCCGCAGGAAACGGGCATCCGCAGGCTCAACCTGGCGCAATCGTTCAACCCGATCGGCTCGATTACCGGAGTCTTGCTCAGCAAATATTTCATCCTCTCCAACCTCAACAAAGCCGGTGAAGCGGAACGTGCTGCCATGGACGATGCCCAACTGCTGGCCATCCAACAGGAGGAACTCTCTGCCGTAATGGGCCCCTATGTCGGCATCGCCCTGCTGACCCTTGCGATCTGGGCCCTCATCGCCTTTACCCCAATGCCCGTAGCCAGGGACAACGACCGGCAACTCCAGCTTGGGCAAACGGTAGGCCGACTCTTGAAGATCCCTAATTACTGGTGGGGGGTGGTGGCCCAGTTTTTTTATGTTGGGGCGCAAATCGGCGTTTGGTCATTTACTATCCGGTATGTGATGCTGGAAATGAATGTTGTTGAACAAACGGCAGCGGATTACTACCTCGCCGCTCTGGCGCTCTTTACGCTTTTCCGTTTCCTCTCTACCTATCTCATGCAATTTTTTCCCGCACACCGGCTGCTCGGCCTCCTCGCTTTTTGTGCGATTGCCCTCACCGTAATCGTTATTTTCGTCGGAGGGCCCATCGGGGTATATGCCCTGGTAGGGATATCGGGTTGTATGTCGCTGATGTACCCGACTATCTACGGCCTATCCGTCCGTCCACTGGGTGCCGACACCAAACTTGGCAGCTCTTTTCTGGTAATGGCTATCTTGGGAGGTGCTGTGATTACCGCAGTACAGGGCAAGGTATCCGATTTGAGCGGCAGTATGCATTACGCCTTCTTCGTACCGCTCATCTGCTTCGCTGTAATCGCTTATTATGCCCTGGGGCGCGGACATGGAAAGGAATCATGAATAGCTTTCTTGTAAGTGGTGGGGTCGTGTAAAAAGGTTTTTTTTACGGCGCTTCGCGCCGAATGATGTTTTGAGAGACACGTCATTTTCGCGATTTCGCGACGCGAAATCGTGGAAATGACGTGTCTCTCAAAAGAATATCCTGCCGCCGCAGGCGGCGAAAGTTCAGGGATATTCGCCCGGGTGCGCTTAAACCCACCCATACTGCACCGCCAGCTTGATCAGTTCGGGCGTATTTTTGGCCTGACATTTTTTGAGCATATTCCTGCGGTGGGTATCTACGGTATCTTTGGAAATGAAAAAATCAGAAGCAATTTCATTACTGGTTTTTCCATCAATAATTTTTCGCAGGATTTCCTGTTCCCGGTTGGTAAACTTCGATTCCGAGGATCCCGGACGATGGAGATCGTCGTCTATTCGGATACTTTCGTAATTTGGGGCGCCGTTCAATCCTATAAAGGACAAGATAGGCTCTGAGACGATTTTCAAATCATTGATATTGGTATGCAGGCCGATCGTTTTGACGATGGACCCGTTCTCGTCGGTTTCTGCCGTTACCACTTGCTGCAATATCCGGATATATTTCCCTGATTTGGCCCGCAGCCGGTAATCATAGCGGACCTTGTAATTGAACACCTCCTCCGGCGTAAGGACTGAAAAAAACTGCATCACTTTTTCCTCAAAACGCACAAAGTAGGGATAATCATCAGGGTGGATCAGCGGAAGCATGCTTGCGACCGAAACCTCCTCCGGCGCATACCCCAGTATCTTTTGAATCCCATTACTCATGTAATCAAAAGTCAGGGTTTTCAAATCCAGAACGTAATAATAGTAATCCCCAACCGAGAAAAAGGACATCAAGCGCTCATTGAGCTGTTCCGCGAGTTGACTTCTGTTCGTATTCTGGCCAAAATCCTGATTGGTCCAGATACTAGTCATTTCCTTCAATATCAGCGACTGATCTTTCATGAGGGATGTAATTTTATACAGGACCACCCCCCCGGCGACAACATGTCCGTATGGGTATAAAATCCTGATACAATAATAGTTATGGTCGCCGAAAATACCAAGAAAAATTAGGGGATCCCGTATTTCCCGTATTTGAAATTAGGGTACAGGATTGATAATCAAACGCTTGTTAAAGCGTAAGAAAAACTCTTTCCATCAGTTGTGTGATGAATTCCAATGCTTTGGGGAGCATCTAAATATTGTAAATTAACCGACTTGTTGCGATGGGCCCCTCAGAGGGCAAGACCCGCGGTTTTTATTTCTTCGATAATGCCAGATTTATATTTTAACCGAGGTTGTGTAAAAAGATTTTTTACGGCGCTTCGCGCCGAATTATGTTTTGATAGACACGTCATTTTCACGATTTCGCGAAGCGAAATCGTGAAAATGACGTGTCTATCAGAAGAATATTCTGCCGCCGCAGGCGGCAAAATACTTTTTACACAATCCCGGTGTCCATCTAAAGACTCCTTGTCGAATAGCTCCGAATGTCCACTTGTAAAACAGCCCCGGCTCAGGGAGAACCGGGGCTGAAGGAACAAGTCTTAACCGGGGCCAGTTTCTTAGGGTTTGAAAATAATACTGAAAAATAATGGGCTTAGTTTTCAGGGTTAATTTCGTGTGCCTATACAAAGCATGCTAAGTCGCGATTGGATAACAATGATCCAGTCTCTTCATCCCCCGCTCAAAATCTTAAACCGATAGCAGGGATATTTTTTCACAATTAAGATGATGTAAAGGTACAGTCTTGGCAAATGGTATGAAATACCCACAAATGAGTATTTTTCAGGCAGTAAGGGGACGTGCAGACATAAAATGGCACAAGAAAGGCAGGTGATAAATGGCATGAAACAGATCAAAGCGCCAACATGCCCTGGTTATCGTTGTGTCGAAGGTTTTTACTTCTTCCTGGTAATAATCTGTATCACGCCATTGGCGCCCCGCATGCCATACAACTGCTGCCCTTCAGCGCCCTTGATCACATTGACGGTCTTGATATCGTTGATGTCCACCGTACCGGCCGCATCGCTGTAATCGGTACCCACGGGCTGACGGTCAATTACAAACAGCGGACTGTTGTCGCCGGAAATAGAATTGGCGCCGCGGATCATTACCGTGACGTTGCCGCCCCGCTGTTCAATCTGTAATCCCGGCACCCGGCGCAGGTAATCCACGAGCTGGAGGGTGTTATTGCTCCCGACCTCAACCACGTTGGGGCTTGCGGGCGCAGTGCCTGCGGAAGGCACCCGTTGAATCGCACAGGCGCTAAACAGGGACAATACTACAGCCAGGGAAAAACAGAAGGCTCGTTGAATATTCATTGAACTTGATTTCAGTCGGTTGAATAGTGGATGCTGAATTAGTTTCCAGGTGCTCCATAAAGATAAGGGATTTGCTGGAAGTGACCAAACTGCATTTTCAAACAATCTGCTTGCCGGGATTAAGTTTGACGGCAAGTTCCAAGGCTTTTTCACTAAACCCGGGTAGGGTTTCCAGGGAAAATCCCCAGAATACGCTGTTGTGCAGAAGTTTTTTGACGGTAGCCGCGAAACCAACGGAATGAAAATCCTGGTAGAGGAGCGGAGAAAGTTCGTCCTGAAGCCGCATACGCCGGCCACCGGCCCATTTGAAGTACTGCCCATTTTCTTCTTCATCAGGTATCGAAAGGGCAAGATAACTTGCAAATCCCTCTGCAATGTGCCCGGGGAGGTTTCCCTTGCGCTGATAGTAAGTCGTCAGGAGGGGGAGTACTCGGATTTTGACCTTTGAGGAGTAGTTGAGCAATATGGACTCCCATTGATGCTCGATAAACGGATTTTTAAAACGTTGCAAAACGCTCTCTGCGTATAATTGACGCGCTTCTTCTTCGATGGGCAAGGGAATGGACGCGCTGATTTCGTCCATTAGCGCTTCTGCCCAATTCAGGAAAACAGGGTCGGCAAATCCCTCGCGTACGGTACGGAAAGATTCGAGTATGGCTTTTCCACAGGATAAAATATGGGTGCCGTTCAGTAGGCGCAGCTTGAGCTCCTTGTACCGGGCGATGTCGGTTTCGATCCGGATACCTGGATTGCAGGCGGCAAAAGAAAGGGCGGGCAGGCGTGCGGCTTCCCCTTCGATAGCCCAGAGTTCATAAGGCTCTGATTCCAAGGCATTCTCATCCCTGTATCCCCATTCCATGTAATAAGCAGCCGCTTTTTCTGGCTCCGGTTTGCCAGGGACTATCCTGTCCACAAGGGAATTGCAAAAAGTATTGGCCTCCCTGATCCAGTCCTCAAAGTCTTGTCCGAGTTGATTGTGGGAGGCCCCTCTCAGAATGAACTCCTTTAGCCGCTCTCCGTTACCCTCAATGAGCTCTGTGGGGACTATGGTCAGGCCTGTACCCGGGCCTTTGCCAAGCTTCAGGAAGCGGTGATGCAGCAACGCCAGTAGTTTTCCCGGAAATGATTCGGGGGCCCGTTCGGAAATACGTTCTTCTGCGTAAACTATGCCGCGCTCCGTCGTGTTGGAAATGACCAGCTCGAGCGCTGGGTCGGCAGCACAATCAAGAAGTGCCGGCCATTGGCCCCTGGCTTCCAAAACCCTGCTAATGCTGCAGTTGACACCGGTTTCCCGGACGGGTTTTCCATCCCGCAGCCCGTTGACGACATGGGTAAAAAGACAATCCTGCTTTTCAAAATCTGCCGTATTGCCCTGGCTTGTCGTTTTGACCACCACAATCCGTCCATTGAATAAGCCCAATTTGTTGGCGCGGTCAATGTAATAATCAGGCAATCCGCGCAATAAAACCCCTGTTCCAAATTGAAGCACCTTTTCCGGCAATGTGCGCAAGTGGTCAAGGGTTTTCCTATCCAGCCCATGGCATGGCCCGGAATGGATCAAAGCGTGATTTAGTATGGGTAAATCCATATACTATGATTGGATCGGTTTTTTATATTTTTACCTCCTCGAACCGGGGCGTTAGCAGGTGCATAATAGTCCACGCAAGTAAATAGGCCGAGCCACAGATGATGAACATGATATAATAACCGGTTTCAATACTTCCAAGGGCTTTGTAATGATCGAGTAAAGACCCCGCAGCGCGTGCTATGAGGATTCCACCAACCGCACCGGCCATTCCTCCTATACCCACAACAGAAGCCACTGCTTTTTTGGGGAACATATCCGATGCAGTGGTGTAAATATTGGCAGACCAGGCCTGGTGGCCTGAGGCGGCCAAACCGATAATGAAAATAGCCAGCCAGGGATTGATAGCGCCAAGGGCCTGAGCAGAGACCACCGGAACAGCACAAAGTGCAAATACAAACATCGCCGTTTTGCGGGAGCGGTAAACCGTCCAGCCTCTTTTTATGAACGCCCCCGAGAGCCACCCACCGAAAATACTGCCAAAAGTAGTCATCGTGTAAACAACCGCCAGTGGAAAAGCGAGCTGTGTCTTGGAAAAGCCATACTCTTTATTTAGGAAAGAGGGTAGCCAAAACAAATAAAACCACCAGATCGGGTCTGTCATGAGTTTTCCGAAGAAAAAAGCCCAGGTCTGGCGAAAGGTGAGCAGCTTTAGCCAACTGACTTTTGCGGTATCCTCCTGATTTTGGTCTTCTTCATTGTCACTTTGGATATAAGCCTTCTCTGCAGCACCCAGACTGGGATGCTTTCCGGGCACATCGTACATCGAAAACCAGAAAATGAGCCATAAAAAGCCGATTAAGCCGGTCAGGATGAAAGCCCATTCCCAACCCATCTTCATGGCGATCAACGGAACGGTGAGGGGGGCGAGGATAGCCCCTACATTGGTGCCGGAGTTGAAAATACCGGTAGCTAATGCCCTTTCCTTTTTCGGGAACCATTCCGCAGTGGTTTTTATCGCGGCGGGGAAGTTGCCGGCTTCACTTATGCCCAGAAATGCGCGCGCAGCCGCAAACCCTGCCGTACTGCGGGCAAAGGCATGGACGATGGCGGCAACGCTCCAGGCAATTAATGCTGCGGCATAGCCGGTCTTAGTACCTATCTTATCAATAATCCAGCCTGCTCCAAGCATCCCGATGGCATAGGATAACTGAAAAGCAATCACAATATTGGCATAGTCGCTTTCGCTCCACCCAAAAATGGGTTCCAGATAATCGTCCTTCAACAGGGAAATAACCTGACGGTCAAGGTAGTTGATCGTCGTTGCAAAAAATACCAGGGCACAAATCCGCCACCGATAGCTTCCAATCTTGTTTTCCATAATATGTGGGTTTACAGGTGAACGGCATCGAGAAGGCCGGCGATTTTCTTTGCCAAATCTTCATGACGGCCGGTATTACTGCCTTTGAATAATTGTGATCCAATCCCAACCGCCGTGGCCCCGGCTTGAAGCCAGGAACGTATAGCGGTTGCTTCTGCTGAAATGCCCCCGGTTACCATAAGCGGTATCCCCGGCATGGGGCCCTGGATCGCTTGAAGATAATCCGGCCCAACAGCATTTCCAGGAAATATCTTGACCATCTCGGCGCCGGTTTTCCAGGCCGACCATATTTCGTTTGGGGTGAGGGCCCCGGGTATCCAGGGTTTACCTGCTGCCCTGCAAACTGCGCCGACCTGGGGCTCTGTGATAGGTTGTACGATAAAATCTGCTCCTGCTTCCAGATAGCAGGTTGCCTCCTCAGTAGTGAAAATGGTGCCTATCCCGAGCAAAAGACCAGGGCAGTAACGCGCTGAATGGGTTTTTAATGCTGTGAAAACTTCAAGCGCCCGCTCCCCACGCTGGGTGAATTCGAATACCCGCAGCCCTCCCAAATAGCAGGCTTCAAGAATTTCGGTGGCGTAGCCGGCGTCTGCATGGTAAAAGACGGGAACGATAGGTGCAGCTTGTAATTGTTCGAACATAGTCAATGTATGCTAATGGATATTTGGGATTATGGGTTTTCTCCAAGAAGAGAAGTAAATCCGAAGTATTGCCGCGCATTGCGGTAACAGATATCCCGGACCATTTCCCCAATCCATTCGATTTCGGCACCAGGCAATTCTTCCCGGACAATCTCCTCTCCGAGCAGGTTGCAGAGGATCCGCCGGAAATATTCGTGACGGGGGAAAGACAGAAACGAGCGGGAATCTGTCAGCATGCCCACAAACTGGCTGAGCAGCCCCATATTGGAAAGGGCATTCATCTGCTGCTCCATGCCAATTTTTTGATCGAGAAACCACCAGCCTGATCCAAATTGGATTTTTCCGGCTACAGAGCCATCATTGAAATTGCCGGTCATGGCGGCAAATAATTCGTTATTGGAGGGGTTGAGGTTATAAAGGATGGTTTTTGCAAGTTGGTTATTGGTGTCGAGGCGGTCCAGGAACCGGGAAAGGGATATACCTTGGGGGTAATCTCCGATACTGTCCCATCCGGTGTCTGCGCCCAGCGTGCGCAAGGCACGGGTATTATTGTTGCGCATGGCGCCGAGGTGGAATTGTTGTACCCAGCCCTTTTCCCAGTCCCAGAGCGCAAATTCGTGGAGCAAGGCGCTTTTAAACTTCAGGGCTTCCTGTTGGTCCAGGGCATGGCCGTCCCGAAGTTTGCGGAAGGCGGCCGTAATTTCCTGGTCGGTATAAGGGACTGCATAAATCTGCTCTAACCCGTGATCGCTGACGCGGGCGCCGTTGCGGGCAAAAAAATCATGCCGGTTTTTGAGGGCGCTGAGGAAATCTTCGTAGTGCTGGATACTGGTACCGCTCCTTTCTGCGAGCAGGTCGGTCCAGGAATTAAAAGATTCGGGATTTTCAATCGCCATAGCTTTGTCCGGCCGAAAAGCCGGTAAAACGATCAATCCGGTCTCAGGGTCGCCGGCAATCTGCTGATGCCACTCGAGCGTATCGGTAGGGTCGTCAGTAGTGCAAAGCAAGCGGACGTTCATGCGCCTGAGGAGGTTGCGTACGGAAAATTCCGGCTGTTTGAGCTGCTCATTGGCCTTTTCATATACCTCCCTTGCCGTTTTGTGGGAAAGGAGGGTTTCAATCCCAAAATAGCGGCGCAATTCGAGATGGGTCCAGTGATATAGCGGATTCCTTAATGTATAAGGCACAGTAAAAGCCCATTTTTCGAATTTCTCCCAATCGCCGGCATTCCCGGTGCAATAGGCTTCGTCAATGCCAAGGCCCCGCATTGCCCGCCACTTGTAATGGTCCCCGTTTAGCCAGATTTGGGTAATATTGTCAAATGTGGCATCCTGGGCAATCTGTTGTGGAGGCAGGTGGTTGTGGTAGTCAATGATGGGCATTGACGCCGCATAGTTATGATAAAGCGTTTGGGCTTCGGTGGAATGAAGCAGGAAATTATCGTCCAGAAATGCCATGGGCGTATGTTGAATCAGGTTTTGGTAAAAGTAAAGATAATAAAAGGAATCCTATTGCCCTCGGTCTTTGAAGGTGCACAAAGCGAGGCCGGTCAGGCGAGGTGTCCTGCGCTCAGCAACCGTTCGCGCAGGGTTTTGAGCGAACGTCGCATGTGTGCTTCTACGGTTTTGACGCTGAGGTCCAATGCCGCGGCAATTTCAGAATAAGTCATTTTCGAATCCCGGTTCATCAAAAATATTTGCCGGGAATGCGGGGTAAGCGCCTCGAGGGCCCGCTCGATCAGCCTTTGAGTCTCACTGCCGATAAGAAGTTCAGAAGGGGAGGCATCGTTGGCCTGGTAATCCTGGCTCAGCTCGCCTGCTATACAGCTCCTGCGGTTTTTGGTCCGCAAATAGTCAATGCAGGCGTTGCGCGTTGCAAAAACGAGATACCCGTAAGGGGAGGAAATCGCCTGCAGGTGCTCCCGGTTCTTCCATAATTTGAAAAATACTTCGCTGACAACCTCCTCTGCGGTGTGTGTACATTGGGTAAACCGCAGGGCGTAACGGCATAAGTTTTTGTGGTGCTGATGAAACAATTGCTCCACGGAAGCATGTGCTTCGTCCCTTTGACGCCCGCCTTTCAGGGAATGGTCTGTTTGTTGGTTCAATGCTTTCATTTCTTGCGGATTTTATGGTGATGCAAACGATTGCGCAAAAGGTGCAGCATATTAGCGCAAACGATTGCACAAAAAATTAAAAAAATCAGGTTTTTCGCAGGGAAGACTGTCGTACAATCAGTTCCGCCGGAAGGGTAATATGCTTCGCGGCAAAGGTGCCGGGCACGGATTCGATTTGTTCCAGAAAAAGTCGGGTGGCGGTTTGCCCCATTTCAATGGGGTGCTGGTTAACGGTGGAGAGCGCAGGTTCTACATAAGAGGTAAAGGGTTCGTTGGCGAAACCAACCAGTGCTACCTCTTGTGGAATGGCAATTCCCCTGGATTTCAGAAAGCGCATAGCCCCAAGGGCAGATAAATCACTGGCACAGAAAATGGCATCGGGAGGATTGGGCAGATTCCAAAGATGGACAGCGCCCTGCATCCCTCCTTCGAGGGTGAGGTCGTTGTAGTGGATATATTCGGAACAACCCGGTAGCCCATGGTCTTGCAATGCTTCCCGATACCCACGCAGTCGCTCCTGGTAAATGTTGAGATGCTGATGGAAGGAAGTAAAAGTGGCAATCCGCCGGCAGCCTTGCTCTATGAGGTGCCTTGTCGCCTGATATCCGCCCTGAAAATCATCAACAGTAACTGTGGATACACCGGGCTGGGTAATTACCCGGTCAAAAAACACAAGCGGAGTCTGTTTGGAAAGTTTTTCCAGGTGCTGATAGGTGGTGGTTCCTCGTGCATAAGACAACAAAATGCCGTCCACCCGTGCGCGCAAAAGGGCAGAAATATTATCGAGTTCGGACTGGTAACTGTCGTAAGACTGGCAAATCATCACGTTATAGGATGAATTGCTGGCGACATCTTCTATGCCCCGCACCACACCGGCAAAAAAACTGCGGTCTGCAGTAGGAACGATTACCCCAATAATAAAAGACCTGCCGCTGCGTAGGGCAGAGGCGATACCATTCACCCGGTAACCCGCTTTCTCTGCCGCTGCTTTAACCATGCGCCTGGTCTCCTCGCTGATGCGCGGGTTGTCGTTGAGGGCCCTCGATACCGTCGAGGGCGTAATGTTCAACGTCTTGGCCAAACCGTGGATGGTTACTTTTTTCACTTTGTGCAATCGTTTGCACAAATTTTATAAATTCTTTTTTACTGTCAAAATTTTTCTGAAAAAAAATCAGAAAAAATGTATTTATTTAGATGGATATTGTCCGGGGAGATAAATTGCCGAATTATATTTGGGGTTGAGTAAATGTCTGGGGTTGTGTAAAAAGGTTTTCGCCACCTGCGGCGGCGAAATATTCTTTGGATGGAGACATCTTTTTCCTG
>JBMOJO010000390.1:0-2718 GCA_049315745.1 Saprospiraceae bacterium
TCATGCCCCTAGCGGGGCTTACTGGGAAATCCACATTTTGTCCCTACGGGACTTTCGAAAACATCGGGCCGTTGATTTACCCATATCATGCCTTAGCGTTTTAACTTCCCGATTAGCGTGTTTATCATACCTGTTTTTGTCTGAAAGTTACGCTTTCGAGTCTAACATTTGATTTTTTTTAAACCGAGTATTGCTGGTTGGGGATGGTTTAAATGGCTAAATTTGTGGATATGTCTGATTATGGTTACATAAACTATATTTCCATGATAACGAGCGATGATATAAAACTTTTAGTCAGTGCCGGAGAGGGATATAATGCCGAGTTCAAGGTAGCCGTACCATCCAAAGTGAAAGACCTGTCGGAGGAAATTTGTGCTTTTGCGAATGCCTCGGGAGGAACGTTGCTGATCGGGGTGAACGACAACAACCAAATTGTCGGTTGTATAATTGAAAACACAAAGCGCCCTACATATCTTTCTGGGCAAACTACCCAGAAAACTACCCAGAAAACAGTAGATCGAATTATAGAAATTCTGACTTTGGACCCCTATGCCAGTAGGTCAAAGATTACAGAGATCCTGAGCGGCATTAGCGAGGACGGCGTTAAATACCAGTTAAACAAACTCAAAAGACAGGGAAAAATCCAGCGAATCGGCCCGGATAAAGGTGGCTACTGGAAAGTGACGACCCCTAAATCATGATTCTGTTGTATAAAAAGTCTTTTCACGGCGCTTCGCGCCAAATAGTCTTTCGAAACCGCGCTTGGTTCATTGATTTTGCTTCGCAAAATCAATGAACCAAGCGCGGTTTTAATATAATATTCTGCTGCCGCAGGCGGAAAAATACTTTTTCCATGCCCCCATCCAAAGGAAAAAATTATTTTAGCAAAAAATAACGCTTTTGCTACTTTAAATTTTTTGAAAATGCCTGAAAAGAAAACCCAAATTAACCTAAATGGCAAAGCCGAAAAACAAAATTCCTTCGACGCCATCGTCGTAGGCAGCGGGATCAGCGGTGGCTGGGCGGCTAAAGAACTCACCCAAAAGGGGTTGAAAGTGCTGCTCCTGGAGCGCGGCAGCGCCTACGAGCATATCAAAGATTACAAAACGGCTTCCCTCAACCCGTGGGAGCTCCCGCACCGCGGGGCCACAACAGCCCAGCAACGCCTGGACTACCCGGTCATCCACCGCGGCTGGGCAGCCAGCGAGGTGGTCATGGATGCCTGGGCAAATGAAAAAGATTCCCCCTACACGGAAATCAAACCATTTACCTGGTGGCGCAGCTACCGGATGGGGGGTAGAAGTATCCTCTGGGGACGGCAAAGCTACCGCCTCAGCGACCTGGATTTTGAAGCCAACCTCAAGGATGGATATGGCACCGACTGGCCGATCCGCTACAAAGATATCGCCCCCTGGTACGACTATGTGGAGCGCTTCGCCGGCATCAGCGGCAGCAAGGAAGGCTTGCCCCACCTGCCCGATGGGGAGTTCCTCCCCCCAATGGACCTCAACTGCGTGGAAAAAGATGCCGCCGCCCGGATCAAGGAAAAATTCAAGGGCCAACGACACCTGATTATCGGGCGGGTCGCGAATTTAACGGCCCCGATCGAAGGCAGGACGAATTGCCAGTACCGCAACCGGTGCTGGGAAGGCTGCCCTTTTGGCGGCTACTTCAGCACCCAATCCTCCACCCTGCCCGCCGCACTCGCCACTAAAAACCTCACCGTGCGCCCGGACTCCATCGTCACCCGCGTGCTCTATGATAAGGATTCGGGCAAGGCCAGCGGCGTCGAAGTGCTGGATGCCGAAACGATGCAAACCTATACGTTTTCTTCCAAAATCGTTTTTCTCTGCGCTTCCGCCCTCAACTCGACCTGGATCCTCTTCAACTCCGCGACCGATATCTGGCCGGGCGGATTGGGCAGCTCCAGCGGCCAGCTCGGTCACAACGTCATGGACCACCACTACAACCTGGGGGCCTCGGGCCGCATCGAAGGCTATGAAGATAAATACGTCTATGGCCGCCGCCCCAACGGATTCTATATCCCCCGTTTTGTCAACCTCAATGGCGACAAACGCGACTACCTGCGCGGTTTTGGTTACCAGGGCGGCGCAGGCCGGGAAGGTTGGAGCAGGGAAATCGCCGAACTCCAGATCGGTGCAGGTTTTAAAGAAGCCATCACCGAACCCGGCTCCTGGACCATCGGCGCGGGCGGGTTCGGCGAAATCCTCCCTTATCACGAAAACAAAATTTCCCTCGACCCCCAGCGCAAGGACAAATGGGGCCTCCCCGTCCTCGCCATGGATGCCGAACTCAAGGAAAATGAACGCAAAATGCGCCGGGATATCGTCCTCGAACTCCAGGCCATGCTCGAAGCAGCAGGCGCAAAGGATATCAAAACCTGGGACGATGGCCATGCCATCGGCCATGGTATCCACGAGATGGGCACCGCCAGAATGGGGCGCGACCCCAAATCCTCCGTCCTCAATGGCTTCAACCAGGTCTGGGATGCCCCCAATGTCTTCGTCACCGATGGGGCATGCATGACTTCCTCCGCCTGCCAAAACCCCTCTCTGACGTATATGGCGATTACCGCCAGAGCGGCAAATTTTGCTGTCGAAAATTTGAAGATTTGAGCGGGGCCGGCGCATATAATACGCCGCCTGCGGCGGCGTATTATTTCTTGTATGGAGACGTATTTTTCTGATTTCGCAAAGC
>JBMOJO010000391.1:0-2714 GCA_049315745.1 Saprospiraceae bacterium
TTTGCTTAACATCTTTGGCGGTAAAATATGCTTTGGAAAGCGGGGTGTAAATAGTTTTTTGCCGCCTGCGGCGGCAGAATATTCTTCTGAGCGACACGTCATTTTCACGATTTCGCGAAGCGAAATCGTGAAAATGACGTGTCGCTCAAAATAAAATTCGGCGCGAAGCGCCGTAAATAACCTTTTTACACAACCCCTAACAAAAAATAATTTGGCGCGAAGCGCCGAGAAAAAACTTTTGACCCAGCCTCACGGTTGTTTAGACATCGAATAGGGCCTGTCCTGCGGCTTGCTGCCCCGGGAAATATTCGGCGTAGTCCCCATTTGCAATTGCAATTTCCCCCCTTTCATCAGGTCATCAAAACGCAGAAAACCTGCATCCCAGGGTTTTCCGTTCAACAGGGCTTTTTGGATATACACCTGGGATTTTCCGTTACCGGGGGCTTCAATGGTGAATTGCTTTCCGTTCTCAAGGTGCAGGGTGATGGCATTGAAAATCGGTGAACCCATTACATACTCGTTCACGCCTGGACAGACCGGATAGAAACCCATGGCTGAAAATACATACCAGGCAGAGGTTTGCCCATTGTCTTCATCACCGCAAAGGCCATCGGGGTTAGGGGTGTAGAGGAGGTCCATAATTTCCCGCACTTTTGCCTGGGCTTTCCAGGGGGTGCCGGCGTAGTTGTACAAGTAAACGGCGTGCTGGATTGGCTGGTTTCCATGGGCATATTGTCCCATTCCGGCAATCGCCATTTCGGTGATTTCGTGGATGGGGTATCCATAATACGAATCATCAAAAGTTGGCGCAGCAGTGAAAACGGAATCGAGCTGTTTGAGGAAGGCAGCATCCCCGCCCATGAGCTGGATTAACCCGGCAGGATCGTGGAAAACCGACCAGGTGTAATGCCAGGCGGAACCCTCGGTAAAGGCATCGCCCCATTTATCGGGCCGGAAGGGGGACTGCCAGGAGCCGTCCTCATTTCGGCCCCGCATAAAATTGGTACCGGTATCAAAAACGTTGCGGTAATTGTTGGCCCGCCGGCTAAAAAGTGCGATTTCGCCAGAAGGACGCCCCAGTGCTTTGGCCAATTCCCGGATACAGAAGTCGGCATAGCTATATTCCAGGGTCCTGGCTGTGTTCTCGCGGATTTTGACATTGTACGGAATGTAGCCAAGCCGGTTATAATATTCTACGCCATAACGGCCAACGGAGCTCATCGGGCCCTCTTGCTCGGTATTTTTTAGGATGGCCTCGTATAAGGTGTTGATATCAAATCCTCTAATGCCTTTCAGATACGCATCGGCAATGATAGAGGCAGAATTAGAGCCGATCATGCAATCGCGGTGCCCAGGGCTGGCCCATTCAGGCAGCCAACCGCTTTCTTTATAGGTGTTGACCAATCCCTGCATGATTTTGCTGTTCATATCGCGGTACATGAGGTTGAAAAAGGGGAAAACAGCCCGAAAAGTGTCCCAGAACCCATTATCGGTAAACATATACCCGGGCAAAACCTCTCCATTGTAAGGGCTGTAATGGACGGTCTCCCCACGGGCATTGATTTCGTGAAACTGTCGGGGAAATAACAGCAAGCGGTAAAGGGCAGTGTAAAAAACGGTTTTTTGGCTTTCGGTTCCGCCTTCTACTTGTATCCGCCCAAGTTCGCGGTTCCAGGCTGCCAGGGCTTTACTTTTAGTGGTTTCAAACCCGTCGTTTCCGATTTCCCGCCGGAGGTTGGTTTCGGCCTGTTCGAGACTGATAAAGGAAGAAGCCACGCGCACATGCACCTGCTCGCCGCGTTGAGTGGCAAACTGCAACACGGCGCCCGTATGTTCCCCTTCGTTTTCGCGGCTGTTTGGGTAAAGGGTAGTATCTTTCCAGGTGTGAGTGGCAGTAAAGGGCTTGTCGAAATACGCGACGAAGTAATTTCGGAAATTGTCGGGCACCCCGCCGCTGTTGTTCTGGCAATAACCACTCACCATGCGTTTTTCGGGATCAATGCGCACAGCAGATCCCTTAAAAAAGGCGTCGAGCAGGATATAGGCCGAGTCACTTTGCGGGAAGGTAAAACGAAATTGTGCGGCACGCTCCGTCGGAGTAATTTCCACCCATACGTCGTGATCAGATAAATAAACGCCATAATAATGCGGTTGGGCAGTTTCCCGTTTGTGTGAAAACCAGGAAGCCCGCGCCTCTTCTTTAAAGCGCAATTTTCCCGTCACCGGCATCAGCGAAAAGGCGCCGTAATCGTTGATCCAGGGCGAGGGCTGATGGGTTTGCTTGAATCCACGAATTTTATAGGCATCATAGGTATAACCCCAGCCATCCCCCATCTTTCCGGTTTGAGGGGTCCAGAAATTCATCCCCCATGGCAAGGCTATGGCCGGATAAGTATTGCCATTGGATAATTTGAACTCGGAATCCGTTCCAACCAGTGGATTAACGTATGCCGTTAGGTTTTCCTGGGCCATAAGCGGATTGCCCAAGGCAATCAGCACAGCAGCTATCAGGATTTTTTTCATAAGGTACATGTTAAAGTTTATTGAATGGATGGATGAGGATGTTTTAAAAGTCTTTTGCCGCCTGCGGCGGCGAAAAATATGTCTCTTCATAAATATAGGGGTTGCGTAAAAAGGTTTTTGCCGCCTTCGGCGGCAGAATTTTCTTTGGATGGAGACTTGTTTTTCATGATTTCGCGAAGCGAAATCATGAA
>JBMOJO010000105.1:0-12163 GCA_049315745.1 Saprospiraceae bacterium
CGTTCTTGCAGTCCTTGGCGGTCTTTTTTATAATAGCCTTGTTGCGATGATACGTGTATGGAAACACAGACAGAACAATACGACCTGATCATTATTGGCCTCGGCCCTGTCGGGCTTTTGGCGGCCAACTGCTTTGGGCAGCTCGGCCACAGGGTGCTGGCGGTAGATAAAATCGCCGCAGGCTATAACTTCCCGCGGGCCATCCACCTCGACGCCGAGATCCTGCGTATTTTGCAATTCGTGGACCTCTCGGCACCCCTTACGCCACTGCTGCGACCGTCCCCTTTTCTGGAGTTATGCGACAGGCAATTCAGGCCCCTGCTAAGGGCATCCATCCCGTTTTATTCAGGTTATGTAGCGAACGATTTCATGTTTTTCCAACCGGAACTGGAAGAAATCCTCAAAACGGGTGCCGCGCGTTTCCGAAATGTAACCTTAGCCTACCAGACAGAAGTAACCGAATTAGTTCAGGACGACCAATGCGTTACGATATCGGCGAATGGCGGTTTTCGTGCCCGCGCTACCTTTCTGGTGGCCTGTGATGGCGCAAAGAGCATGGTGCGCAATGCGCTGGGAATCCGGCAAATTCATTTTGGTTTCGAAAAAGGCGCCCTCAAGGTTGATGGGTTGGAAACAGGGGAAGATAGCCTTGTTCAATCCGAAGCCGTACAGAAAATCTGCAGCCACCAGAAGCCTTGGGTGCGGATGAAAGGAAGAGGGGCCCATCGTCGCTGGGAACTGAATTATGCGATGACCATGCCCCGGGAAGAATATGAACAACCGGAAACCGTCAAAAAGCTCCTGGGCGAAATTGGGGTGGATACCCGAAAGCTGGAGATCCTTCACGCTGTCTGGTACCGCTTCCGGGGGGTAATGAGCAGGGAATGGCGCAAGGGAAGGGTATTCCTGGCAGGTGATGCCGCGCATGCCACACCGCCCTATATCGGCCAGGGAATGTGCGCCGGGTTCCGGGATGTCCTGAACCTTGCCTGGAAGCTCGATGCGGTACGCTATGGGGCGCGCTGTGAGCGCCTGCTCGATACTTATACCTCCGAGCGTCTGCCACAAGTGAGGATTCACATCCTGGTCGCCATCGCAATCGGGCACCTCTTCACCTCCAGGCTTTGGTACCTTTTGCGGGGCCTTGCCGCAGTACCCGGCATAAAAAACCTGCTCCTGAATATCCGCTTGCCGCTGGACCCCCAGGGCAGAAAAGGGGTTTGGGGCTCAGGGAATGCGAAACGGCAGTTGTTCCCTCAATTTAAGTTGCGCTCTGGTGGCCTATCCGATCTTTTACTCGAAAAAGACTGGGCACTGGTAGCCGTCGGCACTGCTTTTTCCCCCGAGGATTCCCAAAAAGCAGCTAATATAGGGCTTCGTACCGTGGCTTTTGACCGTGACGAGCAGGATATCGGCGCGCTACTGGCCTGGGCAGAAAAACGAAAGGCGTGTTTTTTTATCGTCCGTCCGGATTTATATGTGTTCTCAAGTGGTCGCGATGCCGGTAAGTTGATACAAGCATTTGAAAAAACCTGGATGGTCGCTTATCGTGCAGATACTTAAGCGCCGGCGTTGCCCCGGGAGTGTTTTTATGGCACGCAAATTACGTTTAGCGTGCCTACTCCCCGCCTGCCGCTGCAATAAATTCCTTGTCAGACGGCAGGGCCAATACGAATGCCCCGGAAAAAAAAATTCGCTTTTTTCTTAACATACTGCAAGAACACCTTAATATTACTTTCTTAAAAAATTTACATTTCCATAAAACCATATTCAGGCCATCTTGAAAACCTTAAAATATATTTTGATCGCCACCGGAATCTTGGTGCTGGGCTTATGGGCGGGAAAAGATCGCATAATAGACGCGATTATCCGGCGAATAGCGGAACGGAATTTCAGCATCCACCGACACGACTGGCTCAGCGACGGGAAAGTACATGTCGTGATGATCGGCACCGGTAGCCCGGCTGCCGAAGCCAACGTCGCTCAATCCTGTATGGGGATCATCTATAATCAGTCGTTCATTATTTTTGATGCGGGGGGCGGCTCTGCCAGAAAAGCCGAGGTCGTCGGGCTGCCGACAAGCAAGCTGAGCCGCATATTCATCAGCCATTTCCATTCAGACCACATCCTCGATATTGATGCCTGGCAGGATGTGAGCTGGAGGGGAGGGCGCCGGGACAGCCTTTATATCCATGGCACGCCGGGGATCGGAGCAATCGTTGCAGGGTTTAACCAGGTCCTGAAGGCAGATGCGGCTTATCGGGCAAAAAATATTACTTCTTCGCCCGACATGGCTTTTGCCTTTGGTACGGCGCGCCCTTTCGATGTACCTTCCGGGGATTCTATGCGCCTGGTTTATGAAGATCCCAATGGCATGCGGGTATTTGCTTTTGAAGTCAGCCATCAGCCCGTTTACCCTGCCGTCGGCTACCGTATCGAGGTCAACGGGAAAGTGATCGTCTATAGCGGCGACACGAAGAAGGACCTGCGCATGGTAAAATACGCCCGCAATGCCGATCTCCTCGTGCACGAAGCCTACAACAGGAATATTATGATCAAAGGGCTGGCGCACGGTGAAAAACTGCCTCCGGCGCAACAGGACCAGGCGGTTCTCGACCAGGCCAGACAAACGCCGCATTACCATACCGACCCCAAAGAAGTGGCAGAAATCGCCCAGGCCGCAGGAGTGAAACGCATTATATTTACCCACATTATCCCACCGCTCCCCGCCGGAATTGCGCGCAAGCTGTTCATCGAACCCCTGTTTACCGAAGGCATCCGGGATGTATTCGACGGCGGGTTTATAATTGCCAGGGATGGGCTGCATATCGAATTGTAAGCCCGGGCATCCTTTTCTTCAAAGCGAACTACTTAAATCCAAGCAATATGGGCCACTATATTATAAAGTACCGGCGGGAGGGCTCAGACTACTGGGGTGTCCGCGACGGCGACCAGGTCGCACCGCTCGCCATGCAGCCGCCCAACCTGCGCTCGCTGATCCTGCAGCGGGATGAATTCCTGCACCCTGCCAACCTCGATGGAACGCGGACGAACCTTTCTGAAGTTGAGGTATGTGCGCCGGTATCCAGGCCGCTCCGGGTCGTTTGCCAGGGGGTTAATTATGCTTCCCATCGGGAAGAATCTGCACTTTCCGCTAGCTCCCGTGGCAATGTCATGTTTGCCAAAGATGAAAGTGCGGTCAACGGCGCCCTAAGCCCGGTCATGCGTCCGAAAGATTGCCTTTGCCTGGATTATGAAGTAGAACTGGGCCTCGTAGTCGGAAGGGATATCCATCAACCTACAACCATCACCACAGAAAACCTGCACGCGTATGTCGCAGGGATCCTGCTGGCCAACGATCTTTCACCCCGCGACCTGCAGTATAAAGACGACTATGCGCAATGGTACAAGGCAAAAAGCTGCCGCACCTTACTGCCCCTGGGCCCCGTACTCTACCTCATGGATAAATCGGATTTCGACGCCCTGGCCAACCTTCAGCTAAGGCTGTGGGTCAACGGCGACTTGCGCCAGAATGCCAATACTTCCGGGATGATCTTCAAGCCCGCCGAAACGCTGAGCGAAATTTCGTCTTTCATGGACCTAAACGCCGGCGACCTCGTCCTCACCGGAACCCCAGGCGGGGTAATCGTCAAGGCACCGGGGAAATTCCTTCAGGGCCTTGCAACCTGGATGCTGAGCAACGAAAAAAAAGTGGAGGCCCTGCGCAGAAATAAAGCTGCATATCTGCAGGACGGCGATATCGTCACCGCCCATATCGGCAGCCCGGACGGAAAAATTGACCTCGGCACCCAGCGCAATGTGATTGTCCCCTTCCGCGAATATTAGTCCTGTTGCGATGGGATGCTCCCGGGTAAAATGGCTGTTTTTCGCCCATACCGCGCCTTTTTTCGGTCACATAGCCAGGCTATGCTCCTTCCAAAAGCATTTGCATGGACAAAAAATACCTCGTTTTCCCACAACGATTACCCATCGCAACGAGTCATTTAGTTCGGGATTGAAAATAAACATACCAATTTTGTGATATGAACAGTGAAATTGTCGGCAAATTCCAACACCACGTTTTTTACGTCGAAGACCTGCAAAGGTCTAAAGAATTTTATATGCAACTGTTTGATCTGCAGTTCTCTGCATTAAACCATCCGGACAGCAGTGCGGCAATGCGTTTGTCCCATCAGGAAATGCACTTTTTCAGTTTTGGGTTCTATCATCATGATATTTGTATGGTCAAACACCATCGCCTGAAAATGGACAATGGATCCATGCTGCATTACACGATGGTGGCAAAGGACCAGACTGCCTTCGAAAATATCCTGGAAAAAGCACGCGCAATGCGCCCCATGCGCGAGGGGCGCATGCTCCCCTCCGCAAAAATGGCCTCCGCTTGGCAGGCATTCTGTTTTCAGGACCCCGACGGCCACTGGATCGAATTACTCTTTAAGCCATAAACAGGGCTGTTAAAGCTCAGCGCAGGAAATAAAAACCTGTTTCCACCGTACAATCCTTTCTAACCAGTGTGTAAATTAATGTTTATGCGGCCTGAAAATTATATTCCACCAAATGTACTCCCCCGTTTCCTGCAAAGGATTTCTTTCCTCCTGAAATTAAAATGGGCCCGGCAGCTCATCCTCATTCCCCCAACCCTCTCGGGAAGGCGCTTCTCCAATAAAACCGAGGACTACGGCGTCTTTCAAGCCTCCCGTATCGCCCACCTCGACCAACTATCCATTTATGCGCGCAATATTGAAAAAAGCAGGGCATGGTATGAAAAAGTGGCAGGGATGCGCCACAGCAGGACGTCGGATTGGGAACCGCATCCGTTCTGGGAAGGGCACACGATGCGCTGTTGTTATATGAACGCTGCAAACCACGAGGAGTGCCTGGTCCTCGTGGAAGTTAACGATAGCGAAGGCAGGCGCTTTATTCCTTCCGGTATGAGCTTCTTCCATTTCGCCCTGGAACTGGAAGGCAACCAACTGGAAAATGTATTTGCCTTTGCGGAACAGGCAAAAAGAAAAGGCGAAATCCCCAATTATGGGCCCGCGAGGCACAACGACGTGCCTCCCCACGGGGATGGAGAAACCGGCGGCAATGTTGCCGTTTATTTTTATGACCCGGATTTCAATAATGTAGAGTTCTGCGGCGCAATGGATACGATTGCAAACTACGCTTCCCGTAATCCTACCCCCTAAAATTTCCAGGTCAGCCCCAGGGCAGGCAGGACAGGCAACTGATCTACCCGCTGGTTGCTCAGACGGTCCACGTAGAAGACATTGCGCCGGTCGTAGGCATTCGTCACGCTGCCGTTCACCTCCAATGAACTGCGTGCGCCCACAGGCAGGGTATATTTGAGGGAAAGGTCGAGGCGGTGGAAATATGGCAGGCGCCCCCCATTGCGCTTGTCCGCCAGGATAATGCCAATCGGTGCATTTCCGGTGAGGACATCGGTGCGGAGGAGGTCTTGTTCAAGCGGGATCTGCTGGTAAAATCCCTGGGTCTGGGTAAAAGGCAAACCTGAGCCGAGGTTCCAGCGGCCCCCTGCTTCCCACCTGCGGGATTTTCCGAAAGTATATACCCCGAGGAGGTTGAGGTTGTGCCGGCGGTCAAATACGGTAGGATAAACCTGCAGGCCGTCGTCGCGCCAGACCCCGGCAAGGCTGTAGGCCAGCCACAGATACAAGGAGCGGCTTTGATATTTCAGGGACAAATCAACCCCACTGGCCTCCCCGGTCTCGATGGAAAAGTCGGGATCGGCCCCACTGACCTTGTTGCGGTTGACTTGCAGCACCTGTGCAAACGATTTCCAGTAACCCTCGATTTCCATCGTGAGGCGGTCGCCGAGATCTATCTCTGCCCCGGCCACGGCATGACGGGCAAGCTGCAGCCGGTTGGACACGGGCGTCCGTGTGCCCGGCAGGTACAGGGTCTGCTCCGGGCCGGCGAGAAACCCGACAAAAAGATTGACCACGTCCAGATCGTTGACCGTGCTCAAAAGGTTCTGGGAATACCAGCCGCCTGCAGCTTTCAAACGCAACGTGGGGAGCACGTTGTATTTTACCGCCAGGCGGGGCTCCGGGGAGATCCGCGACTGCGACGCATAGAAGTGCAGCCGGAAGCCCGGCTCGAGAATCAGCTTCCTGAAATTATAGCGGTATTTTAGATAACCTGCGATTTCTGAAGTGAAATCGCGCTGGGTGAAATTCAACCCAAAGGGGTTCCTGAAACGAAAATCGGTGCTGAACCCGGAAAATTCAAACCCATAGTTCAACTGCTGCCGGTTGGCAAAATACGTGAAATTCAAATTGGCGGAGTAGGCATTTACGCCACTGCTGCGCGGCGCCTCCCCCCGTTCGTCGAGCCCAATCTGATAGCTCGTATAAGATATCGCCCCGTCGAGAAAAATATCCGACTGCTGCGGGACCAGCACAAAACGCGCCCCGCCGCCCGAAGTGACCCAGTCCAGACGCGCCAGACCGGCAAAATCAAACCCGTCCCGGAAATTGATCCCAAAAATATCTAATTTACTGCCGTTACCGCCCAGCCAGGACACCTTCGCATACACATCGGTATAGCGGTAAGGCAGGGAAAGCTCCTGGAGCGCGGAGAGACTGGTATCTTTAGCGGCGAAAGCATAGAAGGCGGAGTCAACGGCAAACGGGTAGAGGTATGGGGAGGTTCGGTCCAGGATGCCCTGTTTACCCGTGACTAAAAAAGAAATTGCCCCTCCGTCTGCTCCGAGCTGCTTGATGGGCCCTTCCAACAGGGCCTTTGCCTGGAAAGGACTGGCAGCCACCAACCCACTGAATTTCTGTGTATTTCCCTCCCTGGTCTTGATATCCATTACTGCCGACATCCGCCCACCGTACTCCGACTGAAACCCTGCGCTGTGGATATCGGCACTGCGGATCGTTTCCGTTTCGAAAACGGAGAACAGCCCGATCGAATGGAAAGGGTTAAACAGCGTCATGCCGTCGAGCAGGACCTTATTCTGCACCGGGGCACCGCCACGCAGGTAGAGCTGCCCACCCTGGTCGCCGGTACTAACGACCCCGGGCAGTAAGCTGAGGTACTGGGCCAGGTCTGCACTTGCACCGATCGCAGGCATAGAAAGGATCTGCTCCCTGCTGACCGTGAGCAGGCCGACCTGCGGGCTTATACGCGCCAGCTGACGTTCTGCCGAGATATCCACGCGTTGAAGTTCTATGGCTTCGGGCTCCATAAAGAAGCGCTTGTACAGCAACGCGCCCACCTGGAGGGCGATCTGTTCCCGTACAGCACCATAGCCCAGCAGCTCGATTACCACAACATAATCGCCTGGAGGGATATCGCTCAAAATGAAGAAACCTTCGGTATTGGCGACTGTTCCGATATCGGTGCCTTCTATGCGAATGGTGGCAAAAGGCAGGGGTACCCCATCTTTTTTATCCAGCACCGTCCCCCTGATCGCGGCATTTTGAGCAGACGCTGAAATACCGGCAAGGAACAGCAGCGTCGCGAGGGCTGTTTTGAGCAACTTCCGGATCATACATATTCGAGGTTGCCTGCGCCCTGCCGGAGAACTACAGGCGTTTCCCGGGTGCAATCAACAATAGTGGACGGAACGTTGCCACATGTGCCTCCATCAATCACCGCGTCCACCTGCCGTCGGAAATCGTCGTGAATGTCCTCCGCTTCGACGAAGTACTCCAGAATTTCGTCATCGGATTTCAGCGAGGTGGTGAGGATGGGATGCCCGAGGGCCTCCACGATCGCGATGGGGATACGATGCCCGGGGATGCGGACCCCAATCGTCTTTTTCTTGTTCCGAAAAAGCTTAGGCGCTGCTCCCGCAGCGTTCAGGATGAAAGTGAACGGCCCCGGCAGGTTTTTGCGCAGCAGCCTGAACACGGGGTTCGGAATTGGATGGGCGTATTCGGAAACCTGGCTAAGGTCTTTGCAAATAATTGCCAGCATCGCATCACGGGGATCGAGGTGGCGCATTTGGCAAATCTTCTCTACCGCTTCCTGGTTGCGGATATCGCAACCCAGGCCATAGACAGTATCTGTGGGATAGATGATGACCCCCCCTTTTTGCAGGATATCCACGATTTGCCGGACTTTGCGCTCGTCCGGATTATCCGCATGGATGGTAATGAGCATAAACGACCGTTCTGATTGTGCCGAAGGTAAGGGTTTTAATTCAAATCTTTTTCATCAAAATCATCTTCGTCATCGTCGAGCATATTCGCCAGCAGGTCGCGAAAGCTGAGGCTGGACTCGAGGACTTCCTTGTTGAGGATATTACATTCGGTGAGGCCATGCAGCGCAAGCTCCATATAGGTATAGCATTCATCGCCGGTAGCCTGCGTATGGGCTTCTACCAGTTTGCGGAGACCCGCAACGGCATCGAGTGCTTTGTGGTATTGTGGGTCGTCGGCGTCATTGAGCAAATCCACCGTATGACCGGCGGCAAACCAGGCGCGGACGACGCCGTAGGGGTCGCGCTGTTGTCCTTTGCGAAGTTTATCGGGATCGGGAAAATGCGCCAGGAACAGCTTCTTCACAGCCTGTCCGAGCAAGTTCATAGCCACCTGGTAAGGCCCTTCCTGCTCGCCCTCGTAAACGAGTTCTACCTTGCCGGTAATTGCCGGCACTACGCCCCAGAAGTCGGTAATCCGCGCATACGTCCGCTCCGATTTATTGATCAGGGCACGCCTTTCGGCGGTGCTGACCAGGTTTTCATACCCCGAGATCGTCAGACGGGCGGATACGCCGCTTTTCTCATCCACAAATTCGCTGTCGCGCGCGATGAAGGCGATTTCTTCGAGGATCATTGCGAGCACATCGGGCACTGCCACCCGGGCGGATTGCTCGGGGTGCAGCCGGGACTCCTGCTGTGTAATCTGCCGGGAAATTTCCACCGTTTTGGGATAGTGGGTCAAAATCTGGCTTTCTATGCGATCCTTCAGCGGGGTGATAATACTACCGCGGTTGGTATAATCCTCCGGGTTCGCCGTAAAGACGAACTGAATATCCAGGGGCAGCCGGAGCTTGAACCCGCGGATTTGAATATCGCCTTCCTGAAGGATATTGAACAGCGAAACCTGTATCCTTGCCTGGAGGTCCGGCAGCTCGTTGATAACGAATATGCTTCGGTGTGCCCGGGGAACCAGCCCGAAATGGATGACCCGCTCGTCGGAATATGGCAGGCGCAATGCAGCAGCCTTGATCGGGTCCACATCGCCGATGAGGTCTGCTACGCTGACATCGGGGGTGGCGAGTTTTTCAACGTAGCGCTCGTCGCGGTGCAACCAGGCGACCGGGGTATCGTCGCCGGCTTCAGCAATCAGGTCTTTCGCAAACCTCGAGATTGGGGCGAGCGGGTCGTCGTTCAGCTCGCTGCCCGCAACGACAGGGATATACTCGTCGAGGAGGTGGACGAGTAAACGGGCGATGCGCGTTTTTGCCTGTCCGCGCAGACCTAATAAGAGTATATTGTGACGGGACAGGACGGCACGCTCCACATCCGGCAGGACCGTGTCGTCAAAACCGATAATCCCGTCGAAAATTTTTTCCCCGCGCCGAAGTTTTGAGATAAGATTGTCCCGAAGTTCTTGTTTCAACGGACGGGGGCGATAGCCGCTGCGCTTCAGCTCCCCAAGTGTTCGTTCATGTTGCATGGCAAAAACGGTTTGTTGTTTTGTAGGATCGGCCCGCAAAGACTTTTGCTGCCGGTGCCCCAGCGCTGTCCGCATGGGCTAAGTATTGAGAAACGGATAATCTGCCGGATAGTTCTAACAGAAGTGGAGGATGAGCGAAAAGTACCGGCAGGGAGTAGAGGCGGCATGGATTTTTTTCGCCTGTCTGTCGCAAAAAAATCTTTATTTTGTAAAAAAATATGATCGGAGTGCCGACAGATAACCGGATTGCACGGTTCAATGCCGCCAAAAAAACCGGCCATTTTCTCAATATTCTTACCGCAGACAGGATTTTTGGCGGAAAAAGCAAGCGTTTTTGGCCCTAAAATAGCCTTTCGAGGGCGCACATACTGCCGGTGCGACCGGAGAGTCGCGCGTGAGGGCCATCCCCGCTTTCCTCTATCCGCATCTCGGCGAAATAAACCTGATAAACCGTTAATATTAACCCTTCAATTTATATAAATATGCTTATGATGCGAAAGCTCCCATTTATCCTGGTCGCCATAATAGCGTTCACGACCAGCGGATGCTTCAATATTTTCGAAGAACTCAGCCTAAACCGTGACGGATCGGGCACTTACAGCATGAAAATGGACCTCAGCGGGTTTATGACCGATGACTTTATGAAAGGTATGCTCCAGGAAGCAATCGAACAGGAATCCGCCGCAAGCAGTTTGAGCGACCTGGAACAGGATTCGTTGATTTTGTTCAAGAGCCTGCCCGAAGAACTGAAAGCCCGCACCGGCCGGGCGGAATTCTGGGACAACGTGACAATGCGGCTCAAGATCAGCGAAAAAGATGGCGAATTTTATACGATTACCACGCTTCAGTTCAAAGATTTAAAGGATATTGACTTTTTTCACAAAAACGTATCCTCCATGCTTGCCGAGAATGGTGCGGGCGGCCTGCTGCCCGGGGATATCGTCCCCGGTGGCGCTTCTTTTCGCCTCGGCAAAAATCTGATCACGCGTCTTCCCGGCGAGACCGTCAAAAACCCCGACATGGAGGGGGAAGAGATGGATATGTTCAAAATGCTGCTAGGGGATTCCAAATTTACAACTACCTATAAACTCCCCGGAGCCGTCCGGAAAACGACGATCCCCGGCGCGAAGGTTTCCGGATCAACGGTAAAGGTCGAAACCGATCTGATCAGTATGATGGAAGGCAAGGGAAAAGTTGACGGCGAAATCCGCTACAAATAGGGGCGGTCATTATAAAAAGCCTTGCGGCGATGGGTATCGCGGAGGGAGAATGTGCTGTTTTTCATCTTTGAGAAAGCTTTTTTCAGTTGCTCGGCCCGACTATTCGCCAGAAAAAAGGACCGTGCAGGCGATCAACAACCATTCTCCCCGTGCGTAACCCCCATCGCAAAAGCCTGGCAATTAAATCTACAACACGTGCAGAAAAGGCCGATCAGAAAAATAGGCGGTAAAATTGTCCGGGCACTGCAGGATGTATCCGGTGCGATCAAAGCCCAGGCAGCAAGTATCGGGGAAGGCGCCCGGGAAAAAAGCAACCAGGTCATAGAAGAATGGTTGCAGATTTTCACCCGGCTGGAGCAGTTCCATCTGAAAATGAACAGCTTTTCCGTTGCGTTGGGCTTCAGTCCGGGCCTGGAGGCAGAATTACAAGGCACGCACGCCGATTTTACCCCCGAGCGCCTGGATAAGATCCTGAAGGCGTGTAAAGGGAGCCCCGGGCTGTTGTCGGTATTCACTACCGTAAAGACAACTTATGCCCTGCATGCCAAAGCAAAACTCCCGCTCGTCGAGCCCCTGATCATCCGCATCCGGGTGCGACTGACCCCCGAGATCTCCGTTTTTATCGGTAAGCCGCTGATCGAATAGTTGCCGATGAAAGTGGAGTGCTGGGCGATGGGCAAAACGCAGGAAAAATATCTGGCCGAAGGGATAAGCTTGTTTGACCGGCGCCTTCGCCACTATCTGCCATTTGAATGGGTGGAAATCCCCGACCTCAAAAATGCCGGTAAAATACCCGGTGCGCAGGTTAAGCAACTCGAGGGCGAGCTGCTCCTGCGCAAATTAAAGCCGGACGACCACCTCGTGCTGTTAGATGAAAAGGGACGGAGTTTCCCCTCTGTCCATTTTGCCAACCATCTGGATCGCCTGTTACAGCGCCCCGCCCGCCGCCTGATCTTCCATATCGGCGGCGCATTTGGTTGCTCCGCAGCCGTTCAACTGCGTGCAGATGAACAGCTTTCGCTCTCGCCCATGACGTTCCCGCATCAGCTGGTACGCCTGCTCCTCCTGGAACAACTCTATCGCGCAATGACGATCCTTCGGAACGAACCCTATCACAATGAATAGAAAGCGGTATCAAATAGCTTTTCGGGCACTGCGCACTAATTTAAAGTTTTTGAGGTCGTGCAAAGAGTGTTTTGCCGCCTACGGCGGCAGAATGTTCTTCTTAGAGACGCGTCATTTTCGCGATTTCGCTTCGCGAAATCG
>JBMOJO010000392.1:0-2712 GCA_049315745.1 Saprospiraceae bacterium
TTTCAGCATCCGCTCTGCCAGGATGCGGACATCGAAAGCCTCTTTCGCGACGGCTTTGGCCCGCTCGCCCATTTCCGCACAGATTTCCGGGTGGCGTTCCAGGGACATGAGGGTGTCGGACAGGTCGGTGGCGCGTTGGGGGGATACGGTGAAGCCTACCCGGTGGGTTTCGACAAACGTCTTCATCCAGCCGTTGGTTGTCTGGATGACGGGGACACCTGCGGCGAGGGACTCAAAAAATTTATTTGGGGAAGAAGTTGCCAGCACGGGCTTATCTGCCAGGGGCGCCAGCGATACCAGGGCGGCCTGAACAAACCCGACGAGCTCCTGCTTGGGGATCAGGCCGATGAAAACCAGGTGGGTGAGGTTTTCCCGGCGTGCCCGTTCCTGCAGGGCTGCCTTGAGCTGGCCGTCCCCGATAAAGACGATTTTGATTTTGCTCCCGGCTTGCTGGAGTAGCTTGGCCGCCTCGTACATCCATTCGGCATGGTTCACCTTCCCGATATTGCCGGCGTACAAGGCGTAAGATTTGTGTTCCAGGCCGTAGTCCGGCAACCTAACCGGGCGGGGGGTGCCGAACAGGTCGAGGTTTGCGGCATTGGTTACCGAAAGCACGGGTTTGCCCAGCGCTTTGGCCGCGACTTCCTGCTGCATCCCCGGAGACAGCGCGATGATCCGGTCGGCTGATGCATAACACAGCCGCTCAAAGCGATAGGCCAGCCGGATCAGCAGGGGGTGGCGGAGCAGCCCCATTTCGATCGCCCCCTGTGGCCAGAGGTCGCGGACTTCGAATACCATGGGCTTGCCGCGCAGCCACTTTGCGATCAACCCCGGAATACCCGCCGTAATCGGCCCTGAAGAGGCGATAGCTACGTCGTAGCCGGCCGTCAGGGCATACCACGACGATACGGCAGCATAGGCGAGGAAGGTAAAAACCCGCTTCAGGATACCCTGTTTATTGTCCACCCGGACGTTGACCACGGTAACCTCCACCCCGTCAAACCACTGTTGCTCGATAAAGCGCCGGGCCTGGAGGTCGGACTTTGCATAAATCGAAGAGATTACCCGCACACTGTGCCCCGCCTTCACCCACTCCCGGCCAAATTCGTGTACCCGGGTACCCCAGGACCCGCTGGAAGTGGAGAAGTACTGGTAAAAGTAGATAATCCTCAAAGGTGAACGGGTAATCCGCAGGTGGGCGTGGCGAGATACGGGAAAATATACTGCTTTACGCTATCCTGGAAATAATGATTTGTGGTTTCCCGGAAGGAGTGGGCGGGATTTCTGCGACAGCTTTGAAATGCAGTTCAAAGGGTTCGCCGATCAGCAGTGCGAGCCGTTCGCGTACCTGCTCCAGCACCCCCTCCGAAAAGCCTTCTCCGGGGATGTACTCGATGGTGACGCCTTCCGGGTTTTCCTGTACCACACAAAACTGGCGGATTTCGGGAAAATACTCCAGTACCCCGGTGAAGGAATGGACGATTAGCCGCTTCCCCGAGGGCGTCCTGACGATATCGGTCTCCCGCCCGATGACCCGCTGCAGGAGCGGAAGGCAGAGTTCGCGCCGCGGGGGGTACGCCCCGACAGGCAAGCGGATCGCCAGATCGCCGGGCTTGTAGCGGATTAGCGGCATGGCCTCGTGGATTAGGCTGGTCACGACGACCTGCCCGATTTCCCCGTCCTGTACCGGATTGCCCTGCTCGTCGAGCAATTCCAGATAAACACAGGGCTCCATGATATACATATACGGCAAATCTTTCTGTGCCGCGATCATCAGGCCCTCGCCCGTGCCGTAGGTCTCATATACCCGGCATCCAAAGACCCGCTCGATATTCCTGCGATAGTGGTCGAACAACTTGTCCCCCCAACTGATCGCCGTTTTGAACTTCGTGGAGGTGGCCCCTTCTGCCATCTGGGACAATACATAAAGCGAGGACGCATATCCTCCCAGCACGGCGTTTTTTGGTGCCGCCCAGTGCAGTGCAGCGTTTACCTGCCCCTGCTCCAGTCCGAAAGCAAAGAGGTAATACGTCCTGAACAGGAAGTCCTTTATCCTTTTTTCCACCGACCTGGACGTGGCCAGCCCTGTTTGGAGGATGGGATAGCCAATCCGGTACCCCGCCCACTCCCACCAAAGGGTCTGGGCTGCCCGGTAAGCGCTCTGTTCCCTTTTGCTCACCCACACTTCCGTCTGCACCCCCGTAGAGCCGCTCGTGCTGTTTTTGATCAGCCCCGCCTTCGGCCGCGTCAGCAAGCGGTCTTTCTCCTGCCGTATCGTCGCTTTCTCCAGGACCGGAAAACCCCTGAGCCATTCCTCCGGGTCTTTGCGCTGCGCGATCCCCAGTTGTGCGTAATAGGGCGAACGCGCCGTCGCCGCCGACAATACCGCCTGCAGCTGCTCGTTGCGATAGGCACGGATTGCTTGCTCCCCCCCCTTCACACATCTGCGCAAAGCCCTGAGATTGGCCATATACCTGGCGCCCATCAGGGCATCGCCGATGGGCAAAAGGCATCTTTCGAGCAGGGCGTTATAGGTATAAAAAATTATTAACACACGTATCCGGCTTGTTGAGAAAGGGTGCTCATGATGTAAAAAGGGTGCTTTTTTCTTCGGCTTTTCCGGAATCACACTGTACAGGATTTAGTATTTATCCTATACGAGGCCGTTGTATAAGTCGCTTTTGGCGCTGCGCGCCAAATAATCGTTTAAGG
>JBMOJO010000106.1:0-12159 GCA_049315745.1 Saprospiraceae bacterium
GGATTGTGTGAAAAGTATTTTTTCGGCGCTTCGCGCCAAATAATCATTTGGGGTTGTGTAAAAAGGTTTTTGCCGCCTGCGGCGGCAGAATATTCTTTTGAGAGACACGTCATTTTCACGATTTCGCGAAGCGAAATCGTGAAAATGACGTGTCTCTCAAAACATAATTTGGCGCGAAGCGCCGTAAAAAACCTTTTACACAACCTCAATATAAAATTTTGCCGCCGCAAGCGGCAAAAGCCTTTTTAGCGTCATCTTCCCCGCGGCTATGAGCCTATCGTCTGATCACCTTTTGTACCGCCTGACTTCCATCCTCGAGGGTGATTTCCAGTAAATATAGATTTGCGGGTAAGTCGGAGAGGTCAATGCGGACTTCCCGTGTGCCCCCGATTTTTGTATGCAGGAGTGTTCTGCCCAGTAAATCTGAGATCGAGAAGGCCAATATTCCCTGTTCATCGCTGGTTATGGTAATTTCGCGGTCGGCGGGGTTAGGGAAAACGCGGAGGGGGTTTGGTACATGGGGGGATATTGTACGGGTATTGGTTATCAACTGGCTGGACAACGCCCAACTGGAAGCAAGGCTGTTGTCGGCGTTCAGGTCGGAGAGTTGCAGGAAGGGGCCTTTGCCATCGGCTTCCGTCGGCCAGGGTGCGGCATCGAAATAAGTGACTTCATCAATTGTATTGCCGAAAGCATCAGCTAGGACCAGCTTTTGGGATTTATTAGACAAGTTGCGGGTGAACTGGTCGAAGGGAGTGATGCCGTAAATTTTAAAAAAAGCGTTAGCATTGGAAGCCAGGATTAACTTTCCCATAGGGAGGAGCTTGGCGTTATTGGGAAACCGATAGGTCAGGCCGAGCTCCCGGAAGTAAAATCCGCTGAGGTCAACCGTTGTATTTCCGGGGTTGGAGATTTCGATGAATTCAAGGTCATCACCATTATAACCTGCGGGGGCGAGCGGATGGTAGTGAATTTTGGAAATGACGGCACGGGGCAGCACCGGATTGGCGCAAGCCTGAAAATCGCGCAAGTTGGTATTGAGCCATACAATCCTTGCCTGTAGCCATTGTCTGATTTTTTGGATATGGCCGGGGTGGTCGCCGATACTTCCCCAGCGTTGGTCTTCCCGCTGTACGGCTTCTGCGATCAGGGCAGCAGTCTCTTCTATTTTGTGGATAATTACCTGGTAATTCAAGGGCTGGCCATTGGCGCTTACCTGGTTCCAGCGCCGGGCCAGGTAGCATTTGAAAGCCGGGCGTTCGTATAGGTCGCGCCAGAAGGTGGAGCCTGTGTTATCGCCGTTGGCAAACTGCCAGGTATTGGGATGGCTCCGGTCATAGCCCCAGAAAAAAAGGTCGTTGCCGAAGGTCAGGTTAAAATCCCATACAGGGCCGGCACGGAGTTTTCCATTGCGGTCTTTATGAAAATATGTGCTGAACTGGTAGGCGTCCACATTGGCGCTAAGCTCATTGACGAGGATAAAATCCAAGAAGCTTGGTACGTCAATCAGGGAGGGGTAGCCGCTGAAAATGGACTCGTCTTTTGCGGCCAGTACATTGGTGAGGGTCTGGAATTGGTTTCGGATATAAGCGTGCTGCTGTGCGGTAATATCTTCCGGATCGGGGGAATCGTGGATATATGTAACGGGAACACCGGCATACGAAGGGGCCGTCCAGGCAACGGGGTCCCCTCCGGTGGTTTTGTCTGCTTTGATGATATACCCTCCGCTCAGATTGGGAGGATCATTATCTGAAGGGTTCATTTTAATGATGTTGACCCTTTCCTGGTCAATTTTTAATTTTTCCATAAAAAGATACAGGCCTTTATAATCCCCGTTGACGATTACCTCACAATACCTGCGCCTTGAGGCATAATTGCCGAGGTCTTTGGATAGTTCATGTGAAAGGAAATCGCGGATGAGGGAGGGATCAAAAGCGAGGGCGTTCAGGATCCAGTCGTTTTCCTTGGGCATACCCAGTATGGCAACGTTGTTGTTGGAAGTATTGTCTTCCTTGAGGGTGGTGAGGCCATACGATTTTTTGGGGATGGCTTGTGCGGTAGAGCCCCGGATTTCTATTCCAATACGGCCGTTGTACTGCAGGAATGCCGGATTACTTTCGTCTGCGAGGGTATTTCTCGACCCGTCAGGTCGAAAAATGACCTTCATAGAGCCCGGTACTTTTGGCTCATCGGGAATAATTAGGGGAAGCCCGGTGAGCGGGTCGGTATCGGTCTGGATAATAACGATGGGCAGGTTACTGCCGGAAAAGGACTGTGCGGGCGCTGCACCAGGGTGGGTAGCGCCAATGATGAGCATCAGGTATATTGACGGGTGGATGTGTCGGCGCATGGTATTATTTGAAAACAGCATTGTTGCGAAGGGTTATTGTGATGGGAAAATGCGTTATTTTCGTTCAGGCGCAGGCTTTTTGGGGGGGAAGCGCAGCCTTGCTGGTTGATCGAAAAAAGGCGAAGGGTTGGCGAAAACGACCTTTTACCGCATGAGCGCCCTTTCGCAACAAGTCTGATAATCCTTAATGTGGCATAAAGATAAGATGATACCGCCTGCTTGCACAGCTTGGGATTGGAAAATAGAAGGCAATCTAGTTAATTGGCCCGGTATCTTTTTTGGGTTCGAGGGTATTTTGTACTGCTGCAGGCAGGGCAGAAAGCAGGTCCAGTCCTGTTTCTGATTCGATATCGTCCACAGTCGTACGGAAATCAGACCAGTGTAAGCCACTGACATCCTGACGGTTGATAATATTCACTGCGATGACGCGGGTGGAAGCAGAGACCCGCTTGAGGTCTTCTTCTCCGGTGGGCAATATGACGATGACTTTCCAGATATATTTTGGCACGGTTATATTTCCGTTGGCCAGTTTTTCCCGGTACCCGCCCGAGCCGATACCCCCGAAGCCATAGTTGCCCATGATGATGTAGAGTTCGTTGTCTTCGCGCACCAGTTTACGGCAATAGGACTCCAATTGGGCCCAGGGGCCCTGGTTGTGGCTGGGCGCCTGCGGGATAATATTGGTCATGATAAAGGTCTGGCTGTTATCTTCAGCGGTAATGGTGCGGTCGCCGGAGGGGCACTGGTGACCCCGGTCGAAGCCGGAGTTGGTATAATCAGAAGTGACGACCCGGTACCAGGTTGCGGGCAGGCTTTCATCGGGGCGGAAATTATCCTGGCGGTCAACTTCTCCGAGCCATTCTTTGCCCAGATACCAGCTCACCCAATTAGCGCTACCCCTGCTGCGGCTGTAGGCGAGGGCATACTGCAGGCGCGTAATGAGATAGTTCTCCGGCTGGGCGATGTCGGGCTTTGCATTGCTGGGATTGCCCATCAACAAATTACTTGCGCCCAGATAGGTGGGTTGGGGCGTCTCGGTTTCTTCTTTCTGGCAGGACGAAAAGGCCAGGAGTATGCAGAAAGCGGTGGTGAGGTAAGGGATGCGCATGGGTAAATTTTTGCGAAAATTACCTACTTTAGCTGGTTTTGGGCAGGTCGTAATACAAAAATTTTAAAAAAGTCGAAATGAGGGCGTCCACAGGCATTCATGTCTGACCTTTTGCGATGGGTTATCGAGGGGAAAAAGCTTTATTTTTCGATCAGAGGGCTTTTTAAGGGGATATCGCCCGGCTACGAGATGCGAAAACAGGCGTATTATGTATAAAAAAAGCGTCATTTTACTCCCTCGCACTGGGCCCTCCTGCTAAGCCAATTTTCTGATTTCGTAAACATAGATTTTGAAAGTATGCCCATTGTACAGCTCTTCGTAGGAGAAAGGCCGGACTTCAAATCCTGCTTCGGGGAGGATATGGCCAAAAAATTCGTGGGCACTACTTCGGCAGGGGTCTGCGGCCAGGATGAGGCCACCGGGCTGGCAGAGCGTACGGAAAGCTTTGGGCAGAGCGGGGAACGCGCGTTTTTCGTAGGCAACGTCGGCGGCGAGGATAAGCGGGGCAGCCATTGCAGGGTCGGGGTTTCGCCAGTCAAGGATTTCGAACCGGGCCGGGCGGCCGAGGTTGTGGGCCCAGTTCAGCCGGGCAAACTCCAGTGCATCGGGCAGATAATCGGACAGGGTGACTTCAGCGCCGAGCAGTCCGGCTACAATACCTGCGAGGCCTAGGCCGCATCCAATTTCGAGGACCGGAGTATCCGGCCTGACCAGTTTTTTTTGGATCAGGTGCCGGCTCAGGGCGATAGCGGCGGGCCAGAGCTCGGCCCAGTACGGGATACGCTCATCGCGGACATCTTCGTGATCGCTGCCTTTTGCGAGCAGGCGTTCCAGGAGTTCATCGGGGTTATTTACGATGGAGAGGTGTACCTGTAAATGTTCGATGTGCAGGTCGAGGGGGCGTACGGTAAACCCTTCGTTGGAAAGATTGTAGTAGTTGTTCATATTGCCAATGCTTCGAGGCGTATTTTGTACAGATAGCGGGGCGTCACCTGATAGAGTCTGGCATAGCTTTCCCGGGCTTTGAGGGCGTATTCCCGGTGAAGGGGGTCTATACCGGCAAGTTCAAAGAAAATAGCCGCCTCCTGATCTGGACTGGGCTGGCCCCCGAGCAGGCTTTCGAGGATATTTTTTGCGCGGGCTATTCTTTTATGGGTTATGTGGGTGCGGGCTTCGAGGATACGCGCCTCGAAGGTAAGGTCGGGGTTGCCTACGGCAGCAGCGACGTCCAAGGCCTCTTTTACGGTAGCTTCGAGTAGAGTGTGATTGCCGGTCTCCAGGAGTACGGCCCCTTTTTCGGCCAGGCTAAGGCCAAGGAGGAGCGGCTGGCCAATCTGGCGGGTCAGGGCGATGGCGCGGTCGTAGAAGTGCAGGGCGCGGCTGCACTCCTTGAGGTTAAAGAAGATATCGCCCAGGGTATTGAGGGCTTTGGCCGATCCCTTCAGGTAGCCCATTTCTTCGCAGAGCATCAGGTCTTTTTGGAGGTATTCTATGGCGCGGTGGAATTCCCCCTGGATATTGAGCAACTGTCCGATGAGGCCTAGCGCGATGGCAATCCCTTGCTTGTCCCCGAGGGATTCACAAAGTTCGAGGTCTTTGCGGTAGTGATCCATTGCTTGGCGGTAGTCGCCCTGGCGTTCATAGATTTCGCCGATATTGCCGAGCGCTACCGCAGTGAGCTGCTTATTGCCAAGCTCGTTGCTGAGGTCGAGTCCTTGCTGGAAATGTTCGAGTGCAGGTGCGTAGTCTCCTTTTTCCAGCAGAACAATACCGAGGTGGACGAACATTACGCACATACCTTGCCGGTCATTGTTGTACCGGCAGAAAGCGAGATGTTCCTGCTGACAACTGATTGCTGCGGCGTAGTTCCCCTGGTTCATGTAATTGAGTCCAAGATTGGCGACAAACTGGGCGTCGAGGCGGTATTGGGCGAGGTTGCGGGCGGTTTCGATACATCTGAGGAGGTATTGTTCGGAGATTTCGTATTGGCCCTGGCGGAAGAAGAGATTGCCTAAATGGCCGAGGGCCTCGGCGGTCCCGATCCCCTGGTCGAGTACTTCAAATGCTTGCAGGGCTTTTCTGAAAAGGCTGGCGGCTTCGAAGTAGTCTCCCTTGAGCATGCGCAGGCGGCCGTATGCATTCTTTGCCTGAGCGGCAAAAAGTGTGTTCCGGATATTTTTGGCGAGCGTGATAGCTTCCTGGCAGGTTTCGTCACATTGCTCCCACTCGCCGAGGTTTTCGAGTATTTTCGCTTTTTTGAGCAGGATTTCAAACCGCTTTTCCCGATTGGCAGATTTGCCCTGAAGGGCGAGGAATTTTTGGAAGTACATCAATGCCTGTCGGTTTTCGTATTGAGACAAGGCATAATCCCCGGCCTTTTGTAAGTATTCCATTGTTTTTTGGGTAATCCCTGCTTGTCCGTAGTGAAATGCCAGATCGAAATAGCGGTCTTCGAGCCGGTCGTGGTACAATTTTTCAATGGTCTCGGCAATGAGCCGGTGCAGTTGCTGGAGCCTGGTTTTGACCTGCATCCCATACGCGGCCTCGCGAAGTAAGGCGTGGCTGAAAATATATTTCAAAGCGCCGGCAGGCTTCCAGATCTGTCCTTTTTCTACGGTAGCGATTTGCTGTTCCAATAAGCTTCTGGCATTTTCTTTTTCGTGTAAGAATTCTTTGTACGACAGCATGAGTTCCTCCAGTACGGGGAGTTCAAACTCCCTTCCGATTACGGCTGCGGCTTTCACGGTTTCTTTGGCAAGGCCTGACAGACGGTCTATCCTGGCCGTGAGGATGGTGTAGATAGAATTGGAAAGTTGTATCGCCGGGTCGCGCAGTGTCCAGGCTTCTGTCTGGTGTATCAAAAGATGCTGTTCTTCGAAATACTCGAGTAATTGCTCAATGAAAAAGGGGTTACTATTGGAATAACGGAGCAGGGTGTCGAATAAGTCATTGGAGATTTTACCTCCCAGGTGGTTTTCTGCAAGTGCCCTGACCAGGGGTTTGTCCAGGGTGTTAAGCTGGATTTCGAGGTAGGGCAGATCGGGGAATTTTTCGTGTAGTTTTTCGGGAAATGGCGGTTTCTCTCCATTATCGCCAAAGCGGGAAGTGATCATGACCAACATGGGAAATTGGTGGGCACGGCGCAAGAGGGCAAGAATCAGATCGCAGGAGTGTTCGTCAAGGCCGTGCGCATCCTCAATATGGACGACGAGTGGGCGCAGGGAGGCTTCGCAGCATAACAGGTTAACGACGGCCTGGATCGCATTTTCATAGCGCCCGCGCGCGTCCAGGCGTTCCCAGAGGGTATCAGGAGCGAAATGGCCCAGTAGGGCGGCAAGGACGGGCTGGGTACGCCGGAGTTCTTCAAGTAGCCTGGGTTTGCCGGATGTGGAAAGCTGTTCGGTGCATTGCCGGAAACGTTGTTCAAACGCCGCCAGGTTTTGGCCGGTGGTAGTCTCTTCGGTATTCTGATTAAAATAATTTTTCAGAAAAAAAACGAATGGGTTGAGGGGTTTGCGGAGAATCTGCTCGGCAGGGCAGTATGCCCACCCCACATCTCCCCGGGCGGCGATTTGGTAGCGCACTTCGGCGGCCAGCCGGGTTTTCCCGATGCCGGCCTCTCCAAACATGCAGACCAGGCCCGCAGGCTGTGCGTTGTGTAGGGGTTGGGAAAAATGCAGGACTTGCGATAGCTCTGCCGCTCTGCCGATCATTTGCCCGCTAAACCCTTCGGTGTGCTGCTTGATTCTGCCGGCCAGGCAATAAGTGGGGATTGCCTGCCCCATCCCCTTGTACTGAATATCCCCGCGGAATTGGAAATGAAATAACCGGCTCTTGTGCAGGGAAGGCCCTACCAGTATTTCGCCCCATTGCGCAGCAGCCATGAGGCGCGCCGCAAGGTTCACACTGGTACCGACGAGTGCGTACTGACAGCGTTCTTTGCCACCGACGATTCCGGCGTATGCAAAACCTTCTGTAATACCTGTTTTAAGCCGGATGGGCGCTGCTTCCTGCAGGCTGGAGGCTTTTTCCCGAAGGGAGCAGGCAAACTCAAGGGCCCTTTCCCCATTATTTTCAAAAGAAACAGGCGCCCCAAAAAAGCAGACGAGGACGGACCCTTTGTCGCCGAAATCTACTTCCTTCAAATATCCGGAGAAGCTCCGGATATGCGTAGCGGCAAAAGCGATAAAACGATCGAGGGTAATGGGGTCTGTAATTTCTTCAAATGCAACGAACAAAGAGACGACCGTCCGGAATTCCCCGTTTTTTTGGTTATAGTCGAGGGATTGCGGCAGGAAGCCCATTACGATATCTTTATGGAGCCTGGGCAAACGGCATTTGGGCCTCGTCGTTTCGTTGAATGTCGCCGGCAAAGCTGCCGCAAAATACCCTTTTTCGATTTCATCACAGCCAATGCCCGTTCCGAAAACTTTCAGGCGAAAAGCAGTATCAATGATGACCGGGGTATTGGGGTTTTTGGCTTTTGCCTGGCATAACGCACTTTGGGCAATGGGATTGCCCCGGAAATAGTAGGTGTGATATTCCTTGCCGACGATCCCCCAGGTGATTTCGCCAAAAGACAGGCCAATTTTTAAGCCAATGGCATGGCCTTCGGGCGAAGGCTGGCGACGATGGAAGGAGTGCATTGCAAAGGTAGCCATATCCAGCGCCTCCAGGCCTGCGTTTTCGCCGGGGAATATGGCCAAAATAGCATCGCCCGCAAAATGGGGGATGAACCCGCCCCGGGCATATACCGCTTTCACCAGAGGACCGAACGTGTCGTTGAGCAGCTGCGATAACTCCTCGGCGCCACTACTGCCTTTGGCCATCAGGGTGTCGGCAAGTGCAGTGAACCCCGATAAGTCCACGTACATCGCATAGCCGGAAATAGTACCCTGCCACTGTTGCGCAAGCGTTTGTTGATGGATGAAATGAGGGATCAGGGCTTTCATATCCACTGTTTAAATAGCCCGCTTCCAGTCGCGGTAGCCCTGGTAGGCCATAAACAGAAATAGAACATACATAAGCGCAAAAACTGTAAGGCCCTTGTAGAGGTTCAACGGAATGGCGGCGAGGTTGGAAGCTATCCAGGCAAGCCAGTTTTCGATTTTTCGCGTGGCCATCCACCACATGGCAGTTATTGCACTTGAAGAAACTAGGGCATCCATAACGGGCGTATTGCTATCTGTATAAAATGCAAGCACAAGGTACAGGAATACCCAAGCTCCCGCAAAAAGCAACAGACCCGTAATTAGTTCTTTTTGGGTACACCAGGAGATAGGGTAGGCATCCTGTTGGTCAGCTTTGCGCTGGGACCATCGGTACCAGCCATAAACGCTCATGGCAAAGTAATAGAGGTTGAGCGCTCCGTCTGCATACAAGGGGGGATCTACGAGATAAAAATAGATATAGGCAGCGAGCAATACACCGATTATTCCGGTGGGGTACACCAAGATATTGTTCTTTCGGGCATAGTAAACACTGGCGATTTGTGCCAGGGTACTTGTCCATTCCTGCCAGCGCATTTGAAGAAGGTCTTCCAGCATAATAGGTCAATTTCTGGAAATCCCGGCAGGAATAGGAGGTGGACCATCGGGAATGAGCGGTACATAGACTTCTTCCCCTTTCCTTTGTTTAAATTCTGCCTTCACCTCTTCAACAAGCTTCGGGTTCTCAAAGAGGTCGGCCATCGTCATCGCCATGGCTTTGGAGGCATATACCAGACCTTTATGACCAATACTTGTACCTGCACAGGCTACTACGGCCCAGGAATGCCAGGGTGTATCTTTGGGAGCAGTAGTGACGCTGAGATTGATATTGGGGACATTCCAGCTTACATCCCCAACGTCGGTTGAACCACCGCCGAGGTCTTTTTCTGTTTCCCGCAATGGCCGTATAGTCGAGTCAAAGCCTACCTGGGGCTTTCCGGTGGCCACCTGGATACTTTTTCCAAAAGCAATTTCCTTTTCGTCATAAAGGATAGGGCCAAGCAACTCGAGGTTGCGCTGCATGATTTCTCCACCCCTGCGGTTGACCAGGATTTCATAGATGCCACTGATGAGGGAAACTTTATAGTCCACATTGGCCATAATCGCAGCTCCTTCGGCCATGCGTTTTAATTGTTCATAAACCGGCATCAGCTCTTTGCGTTGGGTATTTCGTACGCGCATCCAGAGCCGCGCATAATCCGGCACGACATTGACGACTTGACCGCCGTCCTGAATATGGTAGTGCATTCGGAAGGTGGGCTTGACGTGCTCGCGATATAAATTGACACCCGAAGTATAAAGTTCGAGGGCATCCACGGCGGAGCGCCCGTTCCAGGGATCTAAGGAAGCATGGGCAGCCTGGCCGAAAAATTCAATTTTAAAATCCACCAGGGCGAGGTTACTTTGAACATCAGCCTCTGTGTATGCGCCGGGATGCCAGCTGATATTGACGTCCACATCTTTCCATAGTCCGGCGCGGAGCATCCAGATTTTTCCGAAATATTTTTCTTCACTGGGGGTGCCAAAAAAAATGACGGTTCCTTTTAATTTTCCTTTTTCGATTTGTTCCTTGATGGCAATTGCTGCACCAAGACTTGCAGCGCCAAATAGGTTGTGGCCGCACCCATGCCCAGGTTTACCTTCCGACAGCGGGTTTTTGGAGGGTTCGACCTTTTGGGAAAGCCCTGGCAGAGCATCGAATTCCCCCAGCACACTGATGACCGGCTTACCCGAACCGTAGGTGGCGACAAAAGCAGTGGGAATATCCGCTACGCCACGCTCAACTCTAAAACCCTGTTGCTCGGCATAATCGGCGAGCAGTTTTGAAGATTCTACTTCTTCAAAGGCGGTTTCTGCATGTTCCCAGATTTTATCACTGATGTCAATTAGTGCGTTTCGGTGTAGTTCCACAGAGGCAATGACTGCTTTTTTGATATCTGCCATTGTTTTTTGACCGTATGCGGTGGTGCAGGCTACTAGTAATAGAATGATAAAGACAGGATTTTTCATTTAAATAGGTTTACGCGATTATGAGTCGCCAATTTTTCGGGAAAAGAAAAGGGCCTGGATTTTTATGAATACCGCTTTCCGGTAGTTTAAGCGGGTTAACCAAAAGGTATAGTCAAAAATAGAATTTTTAAGTCAGAACGGGGGAATTGTTTTGAATAATATCGCGGCAAACAGCCTACAGAACCGATTGGCAGCGAAGTATGAGCGAATGGGAAAATAGAGCGATTTTTACTGAACGAAAGTATCTATTTAGCAGGTCATTGCCTCAAGAAATAATATTTGGTCTGCGTGCATTCTGAGCACGCGGACGCGCGCTCAGAATGCACGCAGACCAAATAAAAATCCTTCGCGGCGAAGCCGCGGAGACACTTGGCAAATAGTTACGAACGAAAGGGATTTTTGAGGGAGTAGTGTCGGACTGCGCGACCAGAAAAAAGGCTTTTTTTACCTGAGATAATCTCGTCAACATAAGTCTATTGTGGATTCGGGGCTAAAATGGTAGATTAGCCCATTGAAACGAAGCGTAAAATGAATGAATTTTCGAAGTATCCGGAAACGAATGAAGCCACACCTATCCGCGTACCGATTCTGCCGCTTGATCTGGAGCTGGTACAGGGTATCCGCATCAACCGATCTGCGGTGGAACGCAGAGCCGCAACCCTGGGGACCCGCCGGACGGTCAAAAAAGAATGGCAGGCAGCATGGTTACTTCGCGCCATCGCCTGTATGGACCTTACTACCCTCGCAGGGGATGATACGCCTGGTAACGTGGTGCGTCTTTGCGCAAAAGCCCGCCAACCTGTTCGCCAGGACCTCCTCGATAGTATGGGGGCAGGGGAGTTGGGTTTGCAAACCGGTGCGGTCTGCGTTTATCATAATCTGATTGGAACTGCCTTACGCGCACTTGAAGGGAGCAATATTCCTGTTGCTGCAGTTTCAACGGGTTTTCCTGCAGGACAAATTTCCCCGGCGCAAAAACTTGCTGAGATCCGCGAGTCGGTTCATGCAGGGGCCCGGGAAATTGACATCGTGATTAGCAGGGCATACGTGCTGAGAGGGGAATGGGAAAGACTTTATGAGGAAGTTGCCGCTTTCCGGGATGCTTGCGGGCCAGCCCACATGAAAGCAATTTTAGCCACCGGTGAGCTGGCAACCTTATCCAATGTCGCCAAAGCCAGCCATGTATGTATGATGGCCGGGGCAGACTTTATCAAAACGAGTACGGGTAAGGAAGGCGTCAATGCTACATTGCCGGTAAGCCTGGTGATGGTGCGGGCCATCCGGGAATACTACGAACGGACGGGCTTTCAAATCGGATTCAAACCCGCCGGCGGTATCCGTACAGCTAAACAAGCACTGGAATGGCTGATTCTGATGAAGGAAGAGCTGGGAGGTGCCTGGTTAAGCCCCCGTTTGTTCCGCTTCGGTGCAAGCAGCTTACTGACGGATATCGAGCGGCAGTTGGAGCATTTTGCCACGGGCAGGTATTCCGCTGCTTTCCGCCATCCAATGGGATGAGCGGTGGTCTTTCTCAAAAAACATGTTGCCGCCTTTTGCGGCAATATGTTTTTTGAGAAAGAGGGCCTATTATGCGCAACAGGGGTTGTGTCAATAGTCTTTTGCCGCCTGCGGCGGCAGAATATTTTTTGGGGTTGTGTAAAAAGGTTCTTCTTGGCGCTTCGCGCCAAATAATATTTGGATGG
>JBMOJO010000393.1:0-2682 GCA_049315745.1 Saprospiraceae bacterium
GGTTAAAGAAAGTGCAGTGCTCCGGATGAACATTTGTAATGAAAAACCCCGTCCTCGCAAATCTGCAAACCGTAGTGTGACTTGAATCATCCAGCACGCGCAATCTCGCGAGGGGGGTGAGTGCTGAAAACTACATGGAAGCCCAGAAATGGGGAGCACCCCCAGTCCCAAAGAAAATCTTGCCCCGGCCTACGCTTCTATTTTTGTTCCAACAGGGCCTGCAGCGCATGGAAAAGATACGCTGCAGGGGCGTTCCAGTTAATCGCAATTTCGTTGCTGGCATAGGAGCAGTCGTCATCGGTAAAGGCAGTCTCCCGATCAATATACTGGTATGCACATTGATCTTGCCGGAAGGGGTTCGGGCCACCGACGAGCAGGCCCGGAACGGGCTCGGTGATGCCGTCCGCCACCGACTGTCGGTGATGGGGGCGCATGGGCGATTTACTTCCAAATCCCGTCACAAAGCAATATCCGGTGGCATTTCTGCCCAACAAGTAATCGGCATTGGCGAGGGCAGCGTCCAGATAGGCTTTTTGCCCGGTGAGGCGGTATGCGTAGAGCAGCAAAATTCCCTGGTTGGCGGCATTTGCATTGCTGCCCCAGACAAAATCGCCGTCCGATTGCCCCATGGGCACCTGGAAGGCGCTCTGGGGCTGATACTGGAGGTAGGCATCTGCCAGCCGTAGGAGGTTGGCGCGCATCCTCGTCCAAAGGTCCCGATAGCCCGCCGGGGCTTCCTTTTCTGCCTCTAAAAGGGCATACCCTGCAAGTAATCCAACGTTATTCCAACTGGGAAGGGTGGAAGCAGCATCCAGGTCCTTGATGCGCTGGAGATATGCTGTTTTGGCAGTGGTGCTAAACATTTCCGCTGCCGCCCAAAGCCACTCATCTGCAATATTGCCGTCGCCATAAGTGCCTGTTGAAATTGGCGGCCGGTATTGTGCGTTCAGTTTATCCTGCTCGTAGAGGATACCCGGGTGGAGAACGGCCCAGTTCCACGCTTTTTGGGCAGCCTGGAGGCAGGTATCCGCCAATCCGGGAAGTTCTTTGCCGAATGGGGCAAAAACCCTGGCAGCGCTTGCCATGACGGCAGTGAAATCCAGCGCGGCGGCAGTACTTTTCTGTACGACATATCTCGGGGCCCTGGTAATTCCCGGCAACACCATATCGTCGAAGGCGGCATTGGTGCATTTGTGATAAACCCCACCATCTGCCGGATCCTGCATCGTCAGCATCCAACGCAGGTTGTACAGGGTCTCGTCCAGGATATCAGGCAGTGGATTGCCCGATTCCGGAATGCCCGTTTGCCGGCGGGCAAAATAATCGGCATAGTGGGTATAGGCCATCAACAGGGTTTGCACCGTGATACCCGAATTGACGATATACTTGTTGTAATCCCCGGCGTCATACCAGCCTCCCGGAGAAGAAATCCGGGTTCCTGCGGGCCGACTTTCCGATGCAGCGGAGGGATGCACGAGCACCTCCGTGTCGGGATGGCCCACGGAGCGCTGCCACTTGCCGGCATAGAGATATTCCAGCGGCATCGAAGCCCTTTGAAAATAAAACCCCTTCAGACAAGCCTTTCCCACATCGGCAAGCACCTGATCATCTATGCGGAAAACGGCTGAGATCCCAGCTCCGGGAACTGCCAGGACAAAGCTCCCCTTTTGTGCAAAAGCAGAGAAATCCGCCTTGCGGGTCGTGATGGAGGAGTGCCGGGAGGTAAACGTCTCCTCTGATAGTTTGCCCCTGAAAAAAGTATCACGGAGGTTGGTGGAGGCAATGTAAAATTCACTTACCCCAGTGGCCGTGGACACGATACCCACCTTGGGTCCTTTTGGGAAAAAACCGATCTGGTTGAGGAAAATCGCTTCGGAATACTGCTGCCCGACAGCTGAAAATACGTGCAGGCAAAAAATCAGGCCGAGTAAATATTTCATGGAAAAGGATTTTAATCCGGAAGGTATAAATATTTATTCAACCGGCTCCCGTCCACCGTCAAAAAAGATCTGGACTGATTTTGTCGTTCCGCGCGAAAGCCTTATATTGCACATATAGCTGCCCAAAAGCACGCTAAGCGACCTAAAAAGCGGTTGTGTTCTTTGAAATCCAGAGGTATTTATTTGTCCTTACGATGTTTACACATTAAGATATTTTTGCTCATGACAAATAACAATAATACGAACGCCTAAAAATGGCAAAAACTCGGGCGTGCAAGTATTGTTTTTCGCTACAAGTGCTTGCAAATGTTTAATTTTAAAGAAGTTATAAAAAGAGCTCCCCAGAGTAGGTCATCCAATAACAGAGAGATCAGGAGAGTAGAGACGCGATTCATCGCGTCTTTGCCCGGTTTGCGCCGCGTCTTGTAACAGAAAAGGATTAAGATATTTTTAAATCCATCGAAATCGATGGATTTAGGTTCCCCGACAAGGTCATCCATTAGAAGAGGGATTAAGACTCACACCTTTTACTGTACATAAGGATTTTGAAATCCCGGAGAGGGTCATCCAATAGAAGAGGGATTACGACGGGTTCCTCTTTGCAGCTTCAACACGTTCAGCACAACCCGGAGAGGGTCATCCAATAGAAGAGGGATTAAGACACATTATTAACAATTGCAAAACTGTTATACTCCACCGCAATAGGATTTGTGCAAAAGTGATTTGATAAAAAAGAGTAAGC
>JBMOJO010000107.1:0-12019 GCA_049315745.1 Saprospiraceae bacterium
TCAAAATAAAATTCGGCGCGAAGCGCCGTAAAAAACCTTTTTACACAACCCCAGACTTTTTACGCCACCCCAGAAATTATTTCATAACGCAATGACCTGCAGAACAGATACATTGAAATAAATCTTCCATTCAATATGCGCAATAAAATGGTGCTTTTACCATCAAATTTCCGTCTCTACGCAATTCTATGCTGCCTTTTTGTCTTTCGGCAGGCCGCATGGAGTCAACAGGGCCAGATTTCCCTGCCCCGGGTAGAGCGGATGCCCAACCAGCCATCCCCCTACGATATGCGGGACTGGAAAACGGCGGCCATGCGCTATGACTCTTTCGTTTATGACTGGAAAAAAACCGGACAGCACCTGCCGCTCATCAGTTTTGGGCCGGCAGGGACAAACTATCCGCAGCGGGAAACATTCCGGCTCCATACCTATGTAGGCACCAAATCCCCTTTGGGCAATGAGGCCATCAACGTTTTGCCTTCGCTGGTGGGTGCCAGCCTGGTCGGTATCAACAAAAGCGAGCAGTTTGGCAAAAACTGGGTCCTGTTGTCCCAGGATTTTTACAACAAAGCCAACGGGGAAAACTTGTACCTCAACAATGCCTCTTCCAGCAGCGGACAAGACTGGTGGTATGATATGATGCCCAATGTATTTTTTTACCAACTCTACGACCTCTATCCCAATATTGGCGGTGAAGCCCAGGCACAATTCAATACTATCGCCGGAAGAATGGCCGCTGCAGTCCGGGCAATGGGCGGGAACGATGCCCCCTGGCAGGTGCCCTTTATGAATTACAGAGGCTGGCGGTTCAAAACCGGCACCCCCAACGCCACCGGGGTCCCGGAGCCCGAAGCTGCCGGGGCATTCGGCTGGTTGCTCTACTCGGCATGGAAAAAAACCGGCAACCCGGAATACCTCAAAGCGGCGGAATGGTCGCTCGAATTCCTGAACGAATGGACTTCCAACCCCTCATACGAACTGCAATTGCCCTACGGCATCCTGGCCGCGGCGCGGATGAACGCGGAAGAAGGCACCAATTACGACCTCCCCAAAATGGTCAACTGGGCCTTCGACCGGGGAGCGCTTAGGGGCTGGGGCGCGATTGTCGGAAATTGGGGGAATATCAGCGTATCCGGGCTTATCGGGGAAGCCAATGACAATGGAAACGATTATGCTTTTCAGTTAAATGGCGTACAACAAGCCGCTGCCCTGGTGCCAATGGTCCGGTATGACAAACGCTTTGCCCGCGGTATCGGCAAGTGGATGCTCAACCTCGCCAACGCCACCCGGCTGTTTTTCCCAAACTTCCTGCCCTCCTCTCTACAGGATGGCACAGCGTGGTCCTCGGCGAATGATCCGCAGGGCGCCATCGGCTACGAAGCCCTGCGACAGGTATGGCAGGGCATTTCCCCTTTTGCCACAGGAGATGCCCTCCGGGGAGGATGGGCCGCTACCAACCTGTCCCTGTACAGCACCTCCTCCCTCGGGTACCTCGGCGCCCTGGTGGAAAAGACGGATGTTGATAAAATACTTAAAATAAATGTTTTAGCGACAGATTTTTACCGCGGGAGCGCCTATCCGACCTTTCTATACTACAATTCCTACTCTATCGCCCAAAACGTCGAGCTGGATGCCGGAAATACACCCTCAGACATTTATGAAGCACTATCCGAAAAGTTTATTTTAAAAAACGTGAGCGGTAAGGTAAAGCTATCCATACCGGCAAACGAAGCTATCCTTGTCACCCTTTGCCCGGCAGGAGGAACACTTACTTATGACAAGAACAAAATGCTGGTAAATGGGGTCGTGGTGGACTTCCGCCAGCAAAGTGTTCCTTTCACCTGCCCCCCCCGCATCAAAGGGCTTGCCGCTTTAAAATCACCGGTAGAAATCGGGGATTCCACTGCGGTTTATGTTACTGCCTCCGACCTGGATTCGCCGCAATTGCAGTTCCAATGGAGTGCAAGTGCCGGCAGCATCAGCGGTAACGGCGCGATCGTGCGGTTCACTGCACCCTCTGGCGCTGGAAACGTCCAGATCCGTTGTATCGCCAGTGATCCGGAAGGCAAACGCGATACGGCAACTTTTATGCTACCGGTAGTCCTGAAAATCAATGATCCCCCCCAGATCAATGAAGTCTTGAAAGACAAATCCCATGCCGCACCTGGCGAAGTACTCCTCTTCACTTGTCTGGCGACAGACCCCGACAACGACACGCTCACCTATCAATGGTCGGCAAGCAGCGGGTTCTTTAGTGGGTCGGGCAAGAGCGTCAGGTGGACAGCACCTTCAACAGAAGGCATCGCGGAGATTACTGTTCGGGCCCTTGATCCTGGTGGCTTATCCGCAGAATCAAGGATAAAAGTGTTGATCAAGGTATTTGATCCGGCTGCCCGGGGCAAAATCATTGCCGACTACCCCTTCAGCGGAAATACCTTCGATGTGAGCGGAAACCAATTGCATGGAATTTCCTTTGGCGCCATTCCAAATACCGATCGGTTTGGGCAAGCTCAAAGCGCTTACTACTTTAATGGTGGGGCGCAGCACATTTCAGTGGCAAACAATGCCCTGCTCAATTTTCAGGATGGCATCACCATCAGTTGCTGGCTGAACGCGCGGGCCCTGCCCGACAAGGAGACCTTTCTCCTATCGCACGGCAGCTGGCAGAATCGTTGGAAACTATCTATCACCCCCGACCGCAAGCTGCGGTGGACGGTAAACACCTTTTCCGCCATAGCCGACCTCGATGCACTGGTTTCACTCAAAACCGATACGTTTTACCACGTTGCCGCCACCTATTCAGAAGGTCTGATGGCCCTGTACCTCAATGGGGAACTCCATCATTTTCGGCCGATGAGCGGAAAGATGCGCACTACATCGGCAGCATTTCTCGTGGGACAGATGCTGCCCGGAGATAATGCCTATAATTTCAAAGGCGTCATAGATGAGGTAAAAATTTATGATTATGCATTGACGCCCGACGCCGTAAAATTGCTGGCAGGCCAGGGCGCCACTTCCACAAGAAGCCTCGTCCGACCGGAATTGCAGGAATTGGTCATTTTCCCAAATCCAGGAGCAGGGCTAATTACCGTAAAGGCGCCAATAGCAATAGAACAAGTTAAAGTATTCGATACTTCCGGAAAGCTGGTCACAGAAATTTCCTGTGGTAATACTGCACAAGCAGCGCTGGATTTGGGGAATGTACCACCAGGGATATACCAGATCATCGGAATAGGGCCACAAGGCAGCGTTTGTGGCCGATTTGTTAGGATTTGATTGAACACGACGGGGTGCCCGATGTCAAAACCATTGCCTCAAAAATGGTTGGGCATCGGGTAGTTCCCAATACATGAACTTCTTCATTATTAAAAAACCTTAATTCGATGAAACAGCAATTACCATGGTTTTTAGGACTGGTTTGCTGCTGTTTGTTGGCTGCAGGTATTCAGGCACAGACTCCTGTTGCTTCCTACAGCTTTACCGGCAGCGCAAATGACGGTTCCACTTTTGCCAACCATGCGGCGGTGAACGGGGCATCCCTGACCACTGACCGCTTTGGCATTTCCAACAGGGCGATGGCCTTTGATGGGGTCCAGGGAAGCGCTACAGCACCCAATGACCCCCGGCTCAATTCCGCCAATGTCACCATCAGCTTCTGGGTTAACCCTGCTGCTTTTCCGGCACAAGGCGAGGTGTATCTCTTGTCTCACGGGGGCTGGCAGGAGCGCTGGAAAATTTCCATGCCTTCCCACGGCAAGCCGGTATTCACCACCCACTCCAACAAGGCCTGCTGTAGCGACATGGATTCCGGGAAGCCGCTTGACCTCAACAAGTGGACGCACGTCGTAATGGTGCATGACGGGGCAAAAGACATCATTTATTTCAATGGCGCAAAAGTCAATGAGAAGAACGTAACGGGTGCACTGGACAGCACCAGGTACCCCCTTGGCATCGGCTTTGACCCAATTGACAACGGTAACTACTTCAGGGGTTCCCTCGATGAAGTGATGCTGTTCGACAAGGCGCTCACCGCGACTGAAATTACTGCCCTTTACACAGCGCAGAATACAGCACCGGCAGCAGCAAGGGCAAAGGTTGCCGGTTATTCCTTCGCGGTAATGGGGTGGACAATACCCCTTTTGCCAACCATGCTACGATTAACAACGGTACGATGACGGCAGACCGCTTCGGCTATGGCAACGGCGCCCTGAAGACCAATGGCACTTCCACTGCGGTCACCGCCTCCAACAGCGCCCAGTTGAACACCCCCTTCACCACGATCAGCTTCTGGATCAATCCCAAAAGCTTTCCGGGCAGTGGGGAAGTTTATCTGCTCTCCCATGGCGGCTGACAGGAACGCTGGAAAATCTCCATGCCTTCACACGGCAAACCAGTTTTCACCACCCACTCCAATGGGGCCTGCTGCAGCGATATGGATTCCGGCACACCCCTCAATCTCAACAGGTGGACCCATGTGGTGATGGTACACGATGGCGCCAAGGATATCATTTATTTCAATGGCGCCAAAGTCAATGAAAAGAATGTAACCGGCAATCTCGACACCACAAAATATGCGCTCGGCATTGGCTGGAACCCGATTGACGGCGGCGGCTGGTTTGACGGGAAACTCGACGAAGTGGAAATTTACAACTATGCCTTTACGGCTACTGAAGTAACCGCCCTCTACACCGCGCAGTCCACTTTCCCGGGAACGGCCACCAACCTGGTAGCAGAATACAAACTCAACGGCGACGGGACCGACAATACGCAGTTTGCCAACCATGCCGTGCTTAGTACAAGCGCTGTCGGCGCCTCCAACCGCCATGGATGGGGCTCCAATGCACTTCGGGGCGCTGCCACTGCAGAAAACTCTCCCGCCCTGCAGTCAGATTTCACGACCATCAGCTTCTGGGTGAACCCCAAAACCTTCCCGGGCACCGGCGAAGTATATCTGCTCTCCAACGGCGGGTGGCAGGAGCGCTGGAAAATTTCCATGCCTTCCCACGGCAAGCCGGTATTCACTACGAATTCCAACGGGGCATGCTGCAGCGATATGGATTCCGGCAAACCACTCGAACTCAATAAATGGACGCATGTGGTGATGGTACATGACGGCACAAAAGACCTCATCTACTTCAACGGAGAAAAAGTAAATGAAAAGAACGTTGCCGGTGCATTGGGCAAAACCGTTCACCCACTTGGCATCGGTTATGACCCGATTGACAAAGGCAGTTTCTTCGATGGTGCACTCGACGATATCCAGATTTACAACAAAGCCCTTACTGCCACCGAAATTGCCGCATTATACGCTGCTCAAAACCCGGCACCCGCAGTATCTGGCGACCTGGTAGCCAACTACACCTTCCAGGGCAACAGTATGGACCAAACGGCGTATGGCAACCACGCCTCTGCCGCAAAATTTGGCAAAGACCGTTTCGGGAAATCCAACAGGTCTGCCAGCTTTGATGGCAAAACAGAAGTGCGGGCGGCCAACTCCCCGCAACTGAACACACCGCTGGCGACGGTCAGCTTCTGGGTAAAGCCCAATACCTTCCCCGGCAATGGCGAGTCCTTCCTGCTCTCCTTCGGTGGCTGGCAGGAAAGGTGGAAAATTTCCGTGCCTTCTCATGGAAAACCAGTCTGGACCACCAACCACTCCAACGGCATTTCCGATATGGATTCCGGAAAGCCCCTCGACCTCGGCAAATGGACGCATGTGGTGATGGTACACGACGGTGCGAAGGACCTGATTTATTTCAATGGCGGAAAAGTGGCTGAAAAAGCAGTGGTAGGCACCCTCGACAATACCACCTTCCCGCTCGGTATCGGTTACAACCCGATTGACGGCGGAAACTGGTTCGACGGGGACCTCGACGAAGTCCAGATTTACAAGGTAGCCCTGGATTCTGCACAGATCAGGGCACTTTACAACGCGCAATCGCAGGCTCCTGCAGGCGGAGATACCATCGCACCGGTGGCTCCCCTCAGCCTTGCCGCGTCAGTGGTATTCAACAACGTAGCCCTGAGCTGGCGGCCTTCTTCCGACAACCAGGGTGTTACGGCCTACAATGTCTATGTTGACAATAAGTTGACAGCAACCACCACAGGGACTTCCCAGGCCTTCAACCAGCTCAAGCCGCTCACGAAGTTCAAATTCTCCGTGACGGCCCTCGATGCGGCAGGCAATGAATCCCTGCCCACCTCGCTCAACGTGACCACCGGCGCCGACCAGGCACCAGATACCATTCCGCCGACCAAGCCTGCCAACCTGCGTGCAAGCCCAAGCTTCAACTCTGTCCTCCTCAGCTGGGATGCCTCCACGGATAATACCCAGGTAGCCGGATACTATGTTTGGGTGGACGGGGATATCCTGGATACGCTCCTGGCAAATGAATTGTCCATTCTCGTCAAAGACCTGAAATCGGAGACGGCCTATAGCTTTGAAGTAGCTGCTTTCGACCAGGCCAAAAACCGGTCTGCCATCGCAGAAATTACGGTCAAGACCACCAAACCACTGGACACCGGCGAGCCCGGCCTCGTTGCCCACTATCCCTTTGATGGTAACGCCAACGATGCCACGCCCTATAAAAACAACGGCGTTATCGGTGGTAACCCAACCTTTATCCCTGCCGGAAGGCCGGGAGCTACCGGCCAGGCTATCCGCTTCGATGGCGACCAGGATTCCGTGCTCGCCCCCAATGCGGTACAATTGCTTTCCGATTTCACCACGGTCAGCTTCTGGATCCGCGTGGACAAGATCAACACTGCCGACCCTGAAGCTTATGTGATGGATTTCGGCCATTGGGACCAGCGCTGGAAAATCTCTCTGCCACAGCACCGTAAGATCGTATGGACCACCAACAGCAAGAACAACCAGTTCCCCAATTTCATCTCCGATATGGACAGCGGGGACGGAAACGACCTTCCGGTCGGGGTTTGGTCCTATATCACCATGGTACATGATGGCAAAAATGACATTATCTACAAGGACGGCGTGAAGGTGAACACCAAACCTGCAGAAGGCAAACTCAACGCCACCAATCGTCCGCTTGGATTTGGCAATAACCCGATCGAAGGAAAACAGTATTTCAACGGGGTATTGGATAATGTAAAGATCTACAACAAAGCATTGACCGATGCCGAAGCCCTGAAGTTGTTTACGGGCGGTACTACCGACACCTACGAACCAAGCTTGGTGGATACCTATGTAGAGCCCATTTTCCCGAACCCGGTTTCGGATATCCTCCAAGTCCGCCATCGCCTTCCATCGAACGAAGCGCTGTTGGTGCGGGTATTTGATATACAGGGCAGGCAGCTCGATGCGCTCCGGCTCACCCAGGGCGATGTCGCAACCGGCCAGTTCTCGGTAGATGTTGCAAGGCTGCCGCAAGGCATTTACTCGCTCAATTTTGTGATGGGCGGCAAGAACCTTGGCTCTATGAGGTTTACGAAAAAGTAATATGCCGCTGCGGCAGAGGATTTTTTTGATAGACCCATCATTTTTGAAATTTCGCTTCGCGAAATTTCAAAAATGATGGGTCTATCAACAGATAATTGGGTTGTGTAAAAAGGTTTTTGCCGCCTTCGGCGGCAGAATATTATTTTAAGAGACACGTCATTTTCACGATTTCGCTGCGCGAAATCGTGAAAATGACGTGTCTATCAAAACATCATTCGGCGCGAAGCGCCGTAAAAAGACTTTTTACAAAACCCTATCCTATGAATATTCCGTCGCCGCAGGCGGCAACAGACTTTTAGCAAGGCAGGTAGCCTTTTCGTTAATCTTTAAATCCGTTTTAAGTATTATATGGCTTTGCGTTTTAAACAAAACCCGATACTGACAACCCAGGACTTAGCGGCAAGTCAGTCGGGATGGGTTGTCGAATGCGTATTGAACCCAGGCGTTTTTCGCTTCGATGGAAAAATCTGGCTGGTACTCCGGGTTGCGGAGCGCCCCTTGCAAATGGCAGGAAAAGTGTCTTTCCCCGTTATGCAGGAAAATGGTGCCATGCGCATCATCGAGTTCGATAAAAAGGATCCCAAGCTCCGTTTGAGCGATCCCCGTCTGGTCGGATATAATGGGACAACCTATCTTTCCACTTATTCTCACCTCCGGCTGGTATGCAGCGATGACGGGGTCCATTTCCGGGAACCCGAAGGCTTCCCGACCAGGATTTTTGGGCATGGGTCTTTGGAAACTTTTGGTATCGAGGATTGCAGGGTAAGCCAGGTAGGAGAAGAATATTATCTGACCTACTCCCAGGTGTCGGAAAACGGGGTTGGGGTTGGACTCATGCAAACCCGCGATTGGCGCCATTTTACCCGCTCCGGAATGATTTTCCCTCCGACTAATAAAGACTGTGCTATTTTTGAAGAAACGATTGACGACAAGTACTACTGCATGCACCGCCCTTCAGGCAACGGACTTGGCGGCAATTATATCTGGATTTCTTCCTCTCCGGACCTACTGCACTGGGGCGAGCACCAGTGTATCCTCACCACCCGGGAAGGCTGGTGGGACAGCGAGCGCGTAGGCGCGGGGGCAGCGCCAATCAAAACGCCAGAAGGCTGGCTGGAAATTTACCATGGTGCCGATAACAACCACCGGTATTGCCTTGGTGCAGTATTGCTCGACCTGAAGGATCCTTCAAGGGTTATTGCCCGCTCCCATGATCCTTTGATGGAGCCCCAGATGCCCTATGAGTGCAAGGGATTCTTTGGAAATGTGATTTTCACCAATGGCCATTTAGTCGAAGGGGATGAAATCACCGTATATTATGGCGCTTCCGATGAAGTGATTTGTGGAGCCACTTTTTCCATTGAATCCATTTTAGACGAGCTTCTGCGCTAAAGGTTCCTGGGTATGGCCTCCCCGCTTTCCGGGTCAAAGCAATGAACCTGACGGGTATCGGCATACAACTCGAGGATACCCTTTGGTTCAACCTGCACCTCCGGCCCCATCCTTGCAACAATCTGATGGCCCCCAAAATGGGCAAAAACGAAGCTTTCATGGCCGAGGCGCTCTACGAGCTGGACTTCGGCACGGAAGGCTGCTGCGCTTTGTCCACCCTTTTCCTGACGAACATACAGATGCTCTGGCCGAATGCCAAGGACAACCGGCTTCCCACTATGCGCTTCCGAAACCCGGAAAGCATCCAGAGGGCATTTAAATGTTTGCGAAACTTCTTCGAAAATCGGTTCTCCCTCCTCCATGCGAATATGCCCCTGCAGGAAATTCATCTGTGGAGCGCCGATAAACCCGGCGACAAAAAGGTTTTTTGGGGCCGCATAGATATGCTGCGGCGTATCAATTTGTTGAATTTTACCTTGGTTGATTACCGCAATCCGATCCCCGAGGGTCATGGCCTCTACCTGGTCGTGGGTTACATAGAGGACTGTAGATTGCAGCCGTTGGTGAAGCCTGGCAATCTCCAAACGCATCTGGCCACGGAGTTTGGCATCGAGGTTGCTCAGCGGCTCATCAAAGAGAAAAACCCTTGGGTCGCGCACGATCGCGCGACCAATGGCCACGCGTTGCCGCTGCCCACCCGACATCGCCTTAGGCTTGCGGTCAAGCAGCGGTTCTATCTCCAGGATACGGGCAGCTTCCAGGACCTTCCTGTGGATTTCAGCTTTGTCCATCCCCCTGATTTTTAAGCCAAAAGCCAGGTTTTCATAAGCGGTCATGTGGGGATAAAGCGCGTAATTCTGAAAGACGATAGCAATATCCCGGTCTTTGGGCGGCAGGTCGTTCACGCGCTTTCCATCAATGAGGAGGTTACCGGCGCTGATTTCCTCCAATCCTGCAATCATCCGCAAAAGGGTGGATTTTCCGCAGCCGGAGGGACCTACCAGTACCATAAATTCGCGGTCCCGGATTTCAAAATGGGCATCGGCGATAGCAGTAACCTTATCGTATTGTTTGTAAACGTGGTCGAATTGAATAGTGGCCATAAAGGTTAGGGTCTGACAGGTTTTTTGATTATTTTTTCCATATACCGTCGTGCCGGGAGAACGGTCTCCAGCGCCTGCAGGGCAAGAAGCCCCTCAATCGTAGATTCTGCCCCGGCATTCCGGTTAATTTGCTTATCCGGCCCAATCCCATCAAAAGTCCTGCCGCTGACCGGATCGTACATCGGTACTCCGGCAGGGTTATTGCCCAGGAACCAGGCGGCGAGCCTTCCGGCTGTTTTGGCAATTTCCGGGGATTTTTCTACCGAGTAGGCCTCGAGCGCAGCGAGCAGCATTGGGCTGATGGCATACGCAATCTGGGGAAATTGCTTTATGTCCCGCACCATCACATTCCCGTTTTCCTTGGTCAGCCTGAACTCGCTGAGGCATCCCTGGTCCAGTACCCAGGGATAAAAACTTTTGACCTCCTGGAGCCCTGCTTCCAGAAAGGGGGAATGCCCGAGGGCTTTACCCGCTTTCAACAAGGCGTAGGCCTGGGTATTACCCCAGGCGTGCCAGTAGTTTTGCCAGCTTAGAAAAGCCCTCCAGCGCATACCATCCGGTTGTTCCGATAAGTCGGCAAGCAGCAAGTTGCCCAAAAGCAAAAGCAGTTTTTTCACCTTTTCATCCGGATAAACCTGATAGTAATTCGCAAGTCCGAGCACCATCACGCTCACCTGGTCGGCCCCGAGGTCGCCCATGCACTTCGGCAGCACTATACCCTCATATTCTTCTTGGACATTGGGTTCCGGGCACAATTCCCACATCGCCTGCACGAGCGTATCCATGATCGCGCGGGTCGAATTTTGAAATGCCTCAATCGCACCGGGATTGACGAGGTGCACTTCCGAAAGGGCCCAGAATGCCCTCCAGCTCCACCAGGACGGTATAGCCCTGCTGTTCTGGTGGGTAGTGTTGATCGTGCCTCCAGGTAAAAGGAAATTATAGTAAAACCCGTTTTCGGCCTGCATATACAGCAGGAATTCGGTAAGCCGATAGATTTTGTCCAGATAGACTTCCGAGGGGGCAGCGCGGAAGGCCCTGCAATAGAATACCAGCGCCCTCGCCACGTCGTCCACGCAGGTAAAGCCCTCGTCTTCATCCCCCACCAGGCGGTAATCCGGGGCTTCGCAATAAATCCAAATCGTACCGAGCAAGTTATCCCCTACCGAAATGACATCATAGAGATGGTCCAGGTGAGCGGGATTGGCCAGTGGCCGCTTCACAGGCCTTTGCTGGGCTACGGCAACAGCAGTACCGGCTGTTACCATCAACAATACGAATAGCATTTTCTTCATGTTCTCTTTTTCTTTTGTACCTGGACAGCAGGTCGTTGCCTTGAGCAGCATCTTTCGCCGCCTGCGGCGGCGGGATGCTCTTTTAAGCGCCACTTCATTTTTGCGATTTCGCTTCGCGAAATCGCAAAAATGAAGTGGCGCTCAAAGATAATTTGGCGCGTAGTGCCAAATAACATTTGGGTGGAGGTTGTGTAAAAAGGTTTTTGCCGCCTTCGGCGGCAGAATATTCTTCTGAGAGACACGTCATTTTCACGATTTCGCTTCGCGAAATCGTGAAAATGACGTGTCTCTCAAAACATAATTTGGCGCGAAGCGCCGTAAAAAACCTTTTTACACAACCTCTTTACCCCAAGGGCCCATTTAGCGCACCCAGCGCGCCGATTTGACCCTCTTTCCACGCGCCGGGCAAAGACGCGATGAATCGCGTCTCTACATTACCACCCCCGTAGAGACGCGATTTATCGTGTCTTTCACCCCCCAACAGCCGGGCAGGGTATTGGGCGATGGGGCAATGGGCATCCCGCCTCTAACAGGGCTTTCAGAAATGCAATCTTTTGATTAGCCCCGTTAGGGGCGGCACCTGAATAGAACGGATACAAATATTTTTTGAAAAGCCCCGTCAGGGGCGATATGTTTATTGCCTAAGCAGCCCGGAGGCGAGGGGAGAAAAAAACGCAGTTTGGGAAAATTAATCGCCGCCCGGGCTGAAGCCCGTGGCAATTCAATCCCACAAATTCCACGGGCTGAAGCCCGTGGCTATTCAATCCCAC
>JBMOJO010000394.1:0-2677 GCA_049315745.1 Saprospiraceae bacterium
CGGTCGGGATATCCGACTACACCACGGCCCTGAACATCCAGCGCTATAACGAAGCAATGCTGGAGGCGGGGCTTCGTCAAAAATCTTTCCAGGAAGAAAAGCTCCTTTGGGTACCCCACCACCTGATGTATTGTGGCCCGCCCGACCTCGACCAGCCGGCACCCCCGGAAACACCCGAAAGCTTTCCGGACCCGGATGCCGGCGGCAACCCCTCCAGGGTCTTCCCGATCTTCGGGGAGCAACTGGCCTATACCCCCCTGAAAACCCGGGCGCTCGCAGGCCAGATCTATTACCTCGTGAGCGGCCACGGGGGCCCGGATCCCGGTGCTATGGCAACCCACTCCGGCAAGTCCCTGTGCGAGGACGAGTACGCGTACGATGTTACCCTGCGCCTGTGCCGCAAACTCATCGAAAACGGCGCCATCGCCTACATGATCGTTCGCGACCCCGATGACGGTATCCGCAAAGGCAACCACCTCCCCTGCGATGAAGACGAAATCATCTGGGGGGGAAAAGATATCCACCCTACCCAACTCTCCCGACTTCAGGAACGCGCCGATATCATCAATGACCTCTACGATAAAAACCGGCGCCAGGGCTTTACCCGGCAACAGGCGATTGAAATCCATGTGGACTCGCGCAGCCACAGCGAGCAGGTGGACCTGTTTTTCTATTACCAGGCTGCCAGCAAAGACTCGGAAACCCTCGCCGGGCAACTCCATGAAACCATCCGCCAACGCTATAAAGCCAACCGGGCCAATGGCGCCTACCACGGCACCGTAACTCCGAGGGGCCTTTTTACCCTCAAAAATTTCAAACCCCCAACCGTCTATATCGAGCTCGGAAATATCCGGAACAGCTTTGATCAAAAACGTATCCTCCTGGAAAGCAACCGCGAGGCCCTCGCCTCCTGGCTACTGGAAGCCCTGCTCAAATAGGCGAACAATTCGCAGGTTTATTGCGCGCCCCCGGCTTAAAAAAATTACCTTTGCACAGGCCGCGGGCAGATGAAACGGGTTCCCTGCACCCTGGGATGATTCGCCCTGTTGCTTTAACTTTTTCCTTCTTTTGAACCAACGCATCCATGGAGACAGTCGAACTGCGGGAACTCAGCCCGGACGATTACGAAGACCTCAAATCTTCCATGATCGAAGCCTATCCCAACTGGCCTGGCTCCCACTGGCGGGAACGGCATATTGATACGCTGATCCAGGTTTTTCCGGAGGGACAGTTCGTTGTAGTCGTGGACGGGAAAGTTGCAGGGTGTGCCCTTGCCATTATCGTCAAATACGACCTTTTTGGCGACGAGCATACCTTCGCGCAGATTACCGGCAACTATACCTTTACGACACATAACCCTAAGGGGGATGTACTGTACGGGATAGATATCTTCGTGCGCCCCGAATTTCGGGAATTGCGCCTTGGCAGGAGGCTCTACGATGCCCGCAAGGAGTTATGCGAGCGGCTCAACCTGAGGGCCATTATATATGGCGGGCGCATCCCCAACTATCACCTGCACGCTCAGCATTTAAAGCCATGGGAGTATATTCAAAAAGTCAAGCACAAAGAAATTTACGACCCCGTCCTCACCTTTCAGCTCGCCAACGATTTCCATGTCAAGAAAATCCTGGAAGGCTATATGCCCCGCGATCATGAATCCAAGGCCGTGGCGGTGCTGATGGAATGGGATAATATTTTCTACAAACAACCTCAGGGCAAACTTTCGACATTTAAATCCATCGTCCGGCTCGGACTGATCCAGTGGCAGATGCGCCCCTACCAAAGCCTCGACGAACTGTTCGAACAAGTCGAGTATTTCATAGATGCTGTAGCTGCCTACAATGCCGATTTCGCACTTTTCCCAGAATTTTTCAACGCGCCCCTGATGGCACGGTACAACCACCTCGAAGAATCTGAGGCCATCCGCAAACTTGCCGAATATACCACCGAAATCCGGGAGCGCTTCGTACAACTCGCGATTGGGTACAATGTGAACATCATCACCGGCTCCATGCCCTACCTCGACGGGGAAAGGTTGCTCAATATCGGTTACCTTTGCCGCAGAAACGGTTCCTGGGAAAGCTATGAAAAACTGCATGTGACCCCCGACGAAGCAAAATTCTGGGGCATGGTGGGCGGTGAAAAAATCGGCGTCTATGAAACCGATTGCGGCCCTATCGGCATCCTGATCTGTTATGATGTCGAATTCCCGGAATTGCCTCGCCTTCAGGCCGAAAAAGGCATGAAAATCCTCTTCGTCCCCTTCCTCACCGATACCCAGAACGGCTACTCCCGCGTGCGCTATTGCGCCCGGGCGCGTGCAATCGAAAACGAATGTTATGTCGCTATCGCCGGCAGCGTGGGCAACCTCCCCAAGGTACACAATATGGACATCCAGTATGCCCAGTCCGTTGTCTTCACCCCCTGTGATTTTTCTTTTCCCTCTAAAGGCATCAAAGCTGAAGCCACCCCGAATACAGAAATGATCCTCGTGGCCGATGTGGACCTCGACCTCCTGCGGGAACTACACGTCTATGGCAGTGTGCGCAACCTCAAAGACCGGAGGACGGATATTTATGAACTTCGAACACGGGAGCATGGCCCCGGGTAATCTTTTGCCGCCTGCGGCGGCAAAAGATTATTTTGATAGGCACATGGTTTTTGCGATTTCGCTTCG
>JBMOJO010000395.1:0-2667 GCA_049315745.1 Saprospiraceae bacterium
TTGCGCAAACGGTGTGTCGCTAAAGAGAATATTCTGCCGCCGAAGGCGGCGTCTTCCTTATTAGGACAGCGCCATTAAATTAATAAATACAGATATTTTAAATAAAATAGTTGCGGCGGGTGCCCCGTTGCAACCGATCCGCTCTAAATCTTAGCATCATGGGAATGATCAATGACCTGAAGAAATTGTTGTTCGGCGCGGCAGCAGTGGGCAAATCGGCAACGGGAAAAATAGTGGAGGAGGGAAAGGCGAAAGGGGCGGAATTCCTGGAGCATTCGGAAACAGCCCTGCACCAGGCAAAAGAAAAAACTTCCGAATTGCTGGAAAACACCCTCGAAAAGGCCAAAGCACTAAGCGAAAATGTGGCGGAAAAAACGGGGGCGTTTATCCATCACACCGCCGAAAAAGCGGAGGAGCTGTTTGAAAAATCGCCGCAGGAAAAAGCTGTGGCCAAAGAAATGCCCCCTGCGGCAGAAACCCCGATTGCCCCGGAAACCCTCGCCAACCAACCCGTTGAACCAGTTGGTGCACAAGCGCAACAACCGCTCGATTTCAGCTCGCTGGACCATCCCGACGAACCCGAGTCAACGCATACAGAGAAATCTGCCGTCGAAAAGATTGGTGGAAAGGTGATGGAATCAGCGCTCGAAGCCGGAGCAAAAGTGGAAAAAGCAGCAGAGGAAATCGGCCACAAAGTCCTGGACGCCGGAGAAATTGCCATGGAAAAATTCAAGGAAACGGCCGAACAGGTAGGCGGAAAAGTGCTGGAAAAAGGGGGGGAAATACTCGAAAGGGCAAAGGAGTTCGGCGAACACCTGCTCCACAAGGCCGAGGAAATGTCGCGCAAAGCCGAACAGGAAGCAGCAGCCGAAGGCCCCGGCAAACTGGACGAACTGATCCGCAAGGCCCGGGAAATGGGGGATAAAATCGAAGAAAAGGCCAAGGACAAGGACCGCCATTTCACCGATATCGTCCGCGAAAACAAAAGCAGTACCCTGGATCAAAAAGACGACTTTTTCTCGAAAGCAAAAAAATTTGCCGACGGGGACTATGGCGCCGTGCGTTCCAAACCGGAAATCGGTAAAGACCCCAATTTCAAGCCCGGGCAAAAGACCGGAAAAACCCATGGCTTTGATGACCAGGACGGCGACGGGGAAGACCTGATTGACGATGCCATCGTAGAAAATCCCTGATTGCCAAACAAATTCCCGGGAATGGACCCGACTGACAGACTTGTTGCGATGGGATACGCTCATGGGGTAAAATGGCCCTTTTTCGCCACACTGTGCCGCTTTTCGGTCGCGTAGCCAGGCTGTGCTCCCTCATAAAGCCTTCGCGTGGACAAAAAAACAGCTCCTTTTTCCCTCGACGATTATCCATCGAAACAAGTCTAATATATGGAAAATAGCAAGGACCCGGTTACCGGTTGGATCCGCCTCGGCTCAGAACCCGGCCCCGACCTCAAACTCTTCCGTGCGCGCTACGATGAAATGCGCAACCCCCGAAACGGCGCAACAGAGCGCATGATCGTGCTCTGCTCTACAGATTCCGTCAACGTCGTCGCTGCTATACCAACAGGTAAACTGCTCTTTGTACGGCAGTACCGGTTCGGCATCGGCAGGGAAACGATCGAGCTTCCGGGCGGCATCGTGGATCCCGGGGAAGACGCCCTCGAGGGGGCCGCACGGGAATTGCGGGAAGAAACAGGCTTTACAGCGCCTCGATGGAAGTATCTGGGCAAAGTCGCCTCCAACCCTGTCTTCATGGACAGCTACATCCATCATTACCTGGCCGAAGGGGCTGTCTGCACGCACCCGGTCCAGCCCGATGCGGGAGAAAGTATCGAAATCCTGGAAATACCCATGGACGAGGCCCGCCGAATGCTGCTCAACGGCGATTTCGAGCACCCCCATACGGTGAGCGGACTGCTCAATTTTTTTGCCCGGAAAGATATCCTGTCGGAATAGCTGCGCCGCTATGCCATTGGGGACGGCCATATTCTGGATAGCGGCTGTTGCACAAATAACTTGCTCCAAGCGACGGCAAAATGCTTAGCGCGTATCCGGAATTTGATGCCGGAGTCAAAAACGCACGAAAAAAGGGCCGTTAGGCCCGGTAAGTAAATTTCGAACACCCGCTTACAGGCCCCCTGCTTTTGCTGCGTCAAAAAGATGCTTGCTCCGGTAAACCGTACCTTTGAAAACGGCCACTTTTTTTCCCGTTTCATCCACTACCCTTACCTGATATACCCCGGTATTGTTCCCCAGGTGGATTTCTTCTGCTTCCGCGCTAAGCCATTCCCCGTCCTGTACCGGCTTGAGGTGGTTGATCGCCGTTTCTATGGATACCGCTTGCCGGCCATGGCTGTTGGAAGCAAAAGCTAATGCGCTGTCGGCAAAAGCATAAGTAATCCCTCCATGCAGGATACCGAACCCATTGAGCATTTCGCTGCGCACCTGCATCCGCAGCAGGGCATAGCCAGGTGCCAGGCGCTGTGCCTCAATACCCAGCCATTTGCTAAAGGCGTCATTGGCATACATTTCTTCAAAAACCGCTTTTGCCAATACTTCTCTATTCATAGTATTCTGTGTATTTTCGCAACTATTTACCAGGGGGTATCCGCGGCTTCGCCGCGAAGGATTTTATTTGGTATGCGTGCATTCTGTG
>JBMOJO010000396.1:0-2666 GCA_049315745.1 Saprospiraceae bacterium
AAAAGCATTTTAGTGTCGCTTCGCGCTAAATTATATTTTGGGGTTGTGTAAAAAGTCTTTTGCCGCCTATGGCGGCAGAATATTCTTCTGAGAGACACGTCATTTTCACGATTTCGCGAAGCGAAATCGTGAAAATGACGTGTCTCTCAAAACATTATTCGGCGCGAAGCGCCGTAAAAAACCTTTTTACACAACCCGAAGAGACTGTTCTGCCACCGAAATGGGTTTGGCAGGGATTATTTTTTTAAAACCAAAACAGAAACGAGCGCTATGAGTAATTCCAGATTCAGTGCATTGGAAACCGTCGTGAACAGGTCCAACTACGACCTCGAGTTCGTGGATACGCCAGGGGAAAAAATCTCGTCTTTCTTCGGATGCAATGTCTTTACTGAACAGGCAATGGAAGATTATCTTTCCAAAGACGCCTACAAATCACTGAAAAAGGCTATTCATTCGGGGAATAAACTCAACCGCGATCAGGCGGACGTCGTAGCCGCGGCGATGAAAAAATGGGCGATGGATATGGGCGCCACCCACTACACCCACTGGTTTCAGCCCCTGACGGGCCGTACCGCCGAAAAACACGATTCCTTTTTCGTCCTCAAGCCCGACGGAGAGGTGCTGGAGGAGTTCACCGGCGACGCCCTCGTGCAGCAGGAACCCGATGGGTCCAGCTTTCCCGGCGGTGGGCTGCGCTCTACGTTCGAAGCGCGTGGCTATACGGCATGGGACCCCTCCTCTCCGGCCTTCATCCTCGAAATCGGGGAAGGGAAAACCCTCTGTATCCCCACGATTTTTGTCACCTACAGCGGGGATTCCCTGGACTACAAACTTCCCCTGCTGAAATCGCAGTCCTACCTCGAGCGGGCCGCCGTTCCGGTATGTCAGCTCTTCGATTCGGAAGTAACTAAGGTGCATGCTACGCTGGGCTGGGAACAGGAATACTTCCTGGTGGACGAGGCGCTCTACACCGCACGCCCGGACCTTCTGCTCACCGGCAGGACGCTCGTGGGCAAACATTCCCCAAAAGGCCAGCAATTGGAAGACCATTACTTCGGTTCTATCCCCGAGCGGGTATTCGCATATATGCGCGACCTCGAGACTGAAGCGCATAAACTCGGGATCCCTGTGCGCACACGCCACAACGAGGTCGGCCCGGGGCAGTATGAGCTGGCGCCCATGTTCGAAGAGGTCAACGTCGCCGTTGATCATAACCAGTTGCTGATGGATGTGATGGACCGCGTTGCGCGCCGCCACCGGCTCCGCGTGCTCCTGCACGAAAAGCCCTTTGCCGGCGTAAATGGCTCGGGTAAGCACAACAACTGGTCTATGGCCACCAATACCGGCAAAAACCTGCTCAGCCCGGGCAAAAATCCGGGTAAAAACCTCCAATTCCTCACGTTCTTCGTCTGCACGATCCAGGCAGTCAACCGCTATGCGGATATCCTGCGCGCAAGCGTTGCCTCCGCTTCCAACGACCACCGCCTCGGGGCCAATGAAGCGCCTCCTGCCATCATCTCCGTATTTCTCGGCGATTCCATGAACCGCCTCCTCAACAATATCGAAGCGGGTATCCACGCAGATGAAGGCGGGGTGAAAGAACTGCTCGACCTCCTGAGCAAAATCCCCGACCTGGAGCGCGATAATACCGACCGCAACCGCACCTCCCCCTTCGCGTTCACGGGCAACAAATTCGAAATCCGCATGGTGGGTTCTTCCATGAACTGTGCCGCGCCGATGACGGTGATGAACACCATTATGGGCCGCCAGCTGATGGATTTCAAAGCCGAGGTGGACCGCCTGATGCAGGCCGGCCAGGACCGCGATACGGCTGTGCTCACGGTCATCAAGGCCTATATTGCCGAGTCCAAAAAAGTGCGCTTCGAGGGGGATAACTACAGCGACGAATGGAAGGAAGAGGCAAAATCGAGGGGCCTCAGCAATACACCTAACACTCCGGACGCGCTAAAGGCCTATCTGACGGATGCCGCACAGGAACTCTTTATGAGCGCCGGCGTGTTTACCGCGCGCGAGCTGCACGCACATTACGACGTGATGTACCACAATTACGTCCTCAAACTGCAGATCGAATCGCGCACGCTGGGGGAAATGGTGATTAACCACATCCTGCCCGCAGCCATCGGCTATCAGACCCAGATCGCAGACAATATCCTGAGCTTGCGCGATTTGAGTCTGCCTGAAGAAATGTATCGCGCGCAAATGGATCTGCTGGTGCGCATTTCCGAGGGCATCAACCAGATCAAAGACGGCGTAGAAGCCATGACTACAGCGAGAAAAGAAGCCAATGAGTTGAATCATGCCGATGAAATCGCGTACGCCTATTGTCTGAAGGTGAAGCCACAAATGGAGCATATCCGCGTATATACCGACCGCCTGGAATATCTGGTGGACGATCAGGTGTGGCCGATGCCAAAATACCGCGAATTGATGTTCGTGCGCTAAATCGGCCGTCTTTCAGATAAAATGCCGCTTTTGGCGGCAGAATATTCCCTTTTGAGGCATATAGTTTTTGAAATTTCGCGAAGCGAAATTTCGAAAACTATATGCCTCAAAAAATATAATTTGGCGCGAAGCGCCGAAAAAAGACTTTTTGCACAACCCCACCAAAGATTATTTCTCAGGACAGCTACCTGCTAAATAGATAC
>JBMOJO010000397.1:0-2654 GCA_049315745.1 Saprospiraceae bacterium
GATTTCGCTTCGCGAAATCGTGAAAATGACGCGTCTATCAAAACATAATTCGGCGCGAAGCGCCGTAAGGCTCGTCTTTTAGGCAAAACTCACCAGGGTGACACCGTCCCCCCCCAATTCCGGCTCAGGGTGACTGATTTGCATACCCAGGTTATATTCCTTGAGTTTCATTTTCACCGCTTTGCGCAAAACCCCATTACCTTTTCCATGTACGATACGGAGTTGTGCCGCATTGGCGAGGATGGCCTGGTCAATAAAATCCTCGACGATTTTGAGGGCTTCTTCCATACGGACCCCGCGGATATCGAGTTTTGATTGAAACCCGCTCCCGGGGAAAGCGGCGTCGGTCTGAACGCTTTTAGCGGATTGGATATCCAGCGGCTCATTGCTTAGCGCCTGGAGGTCGCGCAGGTGGATCGTCATGCGCATATCCCCTACCTGAACGATCGCTTTATCTTTTTTGAGGGCTTCTATCCTGCCCATCGCCCCCCCGTTGATCAGCCGCACAAAATCCCCAGCTTTCAGCGGGGTTTCCTTTTTTGCAAGGTGGGCAGGCGGGTGATAAATTTCCTCTTTTAACTCGACAACCTGCACCTGGAGCACCTGTTTCTCTGCCTTCACCTGTTCGGCAAGCGCTTTTGCTTTTTCGAGATTCTTTTCCTCGCGGATTTCCCGGATGAGCTTCTCAATGGCCTGGTTTTCCCGACTGGTTTGCTGGAGGGCGAGCTCTTTGACTTCCAGTTTGTGTTTTTTTCTCCGAAACTCCATATCCCGGTGCATCTGCTCGTACGTGCGCATGAGGCGCTCCAGCTTCTCTTCCCGGTCTTTCATCAGCGCGAGCTGTTCCGTCAGCGACTGCTTTTCCTGCTGCAGGTCAATGAGCAGCTGATCCACGGCTGTTTCGCTTTTACCGCTGCGCCGGCGTGCGTACTCGAGGATTTTATCGTTCAGCCCGCTCTTCGCGGCAATTTCGAACGCATACGAGCTGCCCGGCCTGCCGACCTTCAGTTCATAGGTAGGCGAAAGGGTTTCCTTGTCGAAGTGCATCGCGCCATTGAGGATGCCCTTCGTTTTGAAGGCAAAGATTTTGAGGTTGGAGTAGTGGGTAGTTATTACCCCGAAGACCTTTTTTTCATTGAGTGCCTGCAGGACAGACTCTGCGATTGCCCCGCCCATCTGAGGATCTGTCCCGGAGCCAAACTCGTCAATCAGTACCAGGCTGCGCTCGGTGGCGAGTTGGGAAAACTGGCGCATATTTGCCAGGTGGGAGCTATAAGTACTCAGGTCATCTTCGATGGATTGCTGATCGCCGATATCGGCAAAAACCTGGGCGAACAACCCCATTTCCGTTTCTTCGTGAACGGGCACGAGGATACCCGACTGGATCATAAGCTGCAAGAGGCCCACGGATTTCATCGTAATAGATTTCCCGCCGGCATTAGGCCCGCTCAGCACGAGGATACGGTTGCCATGGGCCATTTTCAGTGAAAAGGGCACAGTGACCCGGCCCTGTTGGGCATTCCGCAGGTATAAGAGGGGATGTCGGGCTTCCACCAGATAAAGGTGTGCATGCGGTCGCAACTGAGGTTCGATTGCCTTCATGGCCAGGGCGACACGTCCTTTTGCCTGGGTAAGATCAAAATACACCAGAATACCGAGGTAAGTACGCAAGGCCGGCGCATAAGGGCGCAGCAGGGCGCTGAGCGCCTTGAGAATCCGGTAAATTTCGCGTTTTTCCTCCTGTTCGAGGTCAAAGATATCGTTGTTGATAGCGATAATCCCCTCGGGCTCGATGAAGGCTGTTTTACCGGTTGCAGATTCATCGTGGATTATGCCTTTAACTTTGCGCTTGTGTTCTGCCGGCACGCTCAGCACTCGGCGCCCATTCCGAAGGCTCTCGACATTTTCCGTCAGCCAGCCTTTGGTGCGGTATTGCTGCACAATTTCTCTGAAAACCTTGTCCAGCTCACGCATTTTACCCGCCATATTTTTGCGGATGCGGGCGAGCTCCGGGGAGGCATCAGAGCGGATATTTCCCTCGGGGTCCACCACCCGGTCAATTTCGAGGATGAGGGTTTTGTCGAAATGGGTTTGCCGGATGAGCGCATACATCGCCGGATAACTCTCGCGCCGTACGTCCCCGAAAAAATCATAAATCCCGGCTACGGTAACAAGGATGGTGTTAATCCGCCGAAGACTATCCTCTGCCAGGACAAACCCCTCGATCTCCAGCATGCGCAGGTCTTCAGTAATATCGTGATAAACCGGGATTTTCATCCGGTCGTTGTGCTCGAGTGCACGTTTCATTTCCTTGGTTTCCCGCAATTTAGCGGAAATATGCTGGAGGCTGGCCCCTGGTTTGAGCAGCAGCGCCATTTCTCTGGCCAGATCGCCCTGGCACTCCTGGGCAATAAGTTCCAGGACTTTATCAAACTCAAGCCGTTGGAAAATATCCCTGGGTTCTAAACGCATGTTTGTAAATTTATCTTTAATACGGTTAAACGGCGAAAGTGACTTCTTTTTGAGGAAAGCATAGGAGCCAAAATCCTTCCCTCAGTGCCCTTGCGGCGCCGAAAATAAGGCATATTCAACAAAAAAGGTATCTATTTACCAGTGGTGTCCGCGGCTTCGCCGCGAAGGATTTTATTTGGCGT
>JBMOJO010000005.1:0-42586 GCA_049315745.1 Saprospiraceae bacterium
CGCCAAATTATCTTTTGATAGACACATCATTTTTGAAATTTCGCTTCGCGAAATTGCGAAAATGACGTGTCTCTCAGGAGAATATTCTGCCACAAAGACTTTTTACACACCCCCTACCAGGCTATGCTCCCTTTAAAAAGACCTGTGTGGACAAAAAGTTGCTCATTTTTCCCACAACGATTACCCATTGCAACAAGTTCAGCAAAATACAAACCCTGAAACCCCGTTCATTGTTATAATCCCGGTTTTGATTTAACACGAAATTAACAGGGGAACGCAGGCAAAGGTTGGAGGGGGAGGTATGCGGGGCAAATGCGGTCAATGAAACATCCCGATGTTGGAGATGGCACCAAATATCGGCGGTCCGGTCAATTACCTGGAAGTATTGCGGCCGGAAACGGAGCTGGAAAACCTGCTGCTCCGCGATCCTGAGTTCACCGAGGGGCTGAGTTGGGGCGTGCCCCGGTATGGCCATCCCGAAGGGGAAATCTATAAGCACATCCTGGAAGTACTGGAAAATATTGACCAGCTTGGTATCAAAGGCTCCGACCGCGAACGGCTCCGCCTGACTGCATTCGTACATGATTCGTTCAAACACAAGGAATCGAGAAGTACCCCCCGGGATTGGTCGCGGCACCACAGCGTCCTCGCAAGGCAGTTTTCCGAGCGCTATATCAGCGACCACACCGTTCTGGAAATCATAGAACTTCATGATGAGGCGTATTATGCCTGGCGTATGGAGCACCTTTACCGCAAGGCCGTTCCGGGAAGGATCAGGCTGAATGCCCTTTTGGAACGGGTAGAAAATTTCCTCCAGCTGTATTATTTGTTTTTCAAATGCGATACCCGTACCGGGGACAAAACCCAGGCCCCCCTACAATGGTTTGAACGCGAAGTCCCGCAGCTCGCCATAGCGCCTTTCCCGGACGCCCCCACGCTGGCATCCGATCACATCGGCCCCACATGGCAATTGATTCCCTGACCGCCCGGAAATACGCGGTGATAAAATAATTTTTGCAAAATGGAACTTTTGCACATTCCACATGGTTGGAAAATGGTGCATCTATCGGCAGTGGCAAATCCAGTCGTTGTGCCCCTACCGATACCGAACCCTAAAAATATGTCCGATATCATGAACACGGCAGGCCAGTTATCCAGTCCAAGCAAGCTCGAACTGGAGCGCACTTTCGAAATGGAATTACTTCCTTTGCTGGACAATGTGTACAACTTTGCGTTGTATCTTTGCCGCGACCGGGAAAATGCTGCTGATCTCACACAGGAGACTTACTTAAAGGCATTCCAGGCGATAGGTCAGTACCATAAAGGCACCAATGCCAAGGCGTGGTTGTTCAGGATATTGAAAAATACCTTCATCAACCTTTACCGAAAGCATACACGGCAGCCCGACCTGGTGAACATTGACGAGGTTTTTTCGTTGCAGGACAAGGCGGAGTCGTCATCGGCAAGCTACTTCGACCCGCAGGAAAGCCGTGTCCATCAAAGCCTGGGGGATGAGGTGACCCGTGCGGTGAATTCCCTCAATGCAGCTCACCGCGTTGTTATTATCCTGAGCGACATCGAAGATTTCTCCTATGAGGAAATCGCCGCTATCCTCAATGTACCGGTGGGCACGGTGCGTTCCCGCCTACACCGCGCGAGGCACATGCTCAAAGAGCGGTTGCAGGGATATGCCGAATGTATGGGCTACGGCGACAACGACCGATAATATTTTTTCACCGGCGGCTTTTCTGATGATTTGGGGCCGTCGGATTTCATTTACATAAAGACTATGTGGTACAAACATCCGAACATCCGCTTAACAGCCGCTGTTCCCTGGGGCAGGACACTCCCCGGGAGCAACGGCCGTTACGTGTCCGGGCAGACGTGTTTGGTCCCCATGGTCGGACTTAAATTTTACGGCCTTCAAAACATTTAGTTATGTCTGTATCATTTGCTCAAGAAACGAACGGTGCGAACCAGAATTCCGATCCTAAATTCATGGAGCTCCTGCGAAAAGTCGAGATGTACTTGGATCGGGACTTCGAAGAGACCTCCGAACAACATCTGCTCCTGGAAATACAAAACAATCCAACTTCCATAAACCTCCTCAAAGCGGAACATTCCTTCCGAAAATTCTTCAAAACCAGCTTCAGACGCGATGCGCCACCGCCAAGCCTTCAGCATTCCATCCTCGAAAAAATCCGGCACACTTCTGCCTGAATGGCTATGGGGCGCCTGATTCCCGCGCTTACATTCGCATGCTTAACATTGGTTGTTGCCCGCCTGAATGCCCAAACCGGCCAGGGGGAAATCCCCCCGACGACACGGGCGATGCTCCAATTATTGCAAGCAGAACTGCTCTTTCCACTCGACGGCGGATACCGCGTAGCACCCGAAACGCATCGGGATTTCTTCCCGTGTCATTACCGCTTGTCGTCCCGGGCAGAAGGTATCGAAATACGCTTTTTTCTTCAACCAGATGTTTCGCAGGAAATTCCGCCCCAGTTGGAAAGCAGAAGGCTGGCGCTCCACTTATGCAGTAACGATGAAAATGCGGTGATTACCGCCCGGCCCCTCGACGATGTAGAATTGGCCGCGCTATTTGGGGCGGATTGGGGCCAGGTGCACCTTTTTCCGCCGAAGCAGGCCTTTGGCAACGGACTGCCTTACTGCCAGATGGCCAGTATCTACAAAAAAGGGCGCGGCATGATCCACATCTTCACATTGTTTGCCGAACCCTCGGTAATTGTGGAAAACCGCCTTTATTTGGCGCGTTTTCAATAGCTTTGCAGGAAAAGCCGCAATATGCCGCTATCCGCCCTCCAACAAGACGATCAAAAGACCATCCATGCCTGGGCAATGTACGACTGGGCCAACTCCGCGTACGCGTTGGTGATCAGCTCGGCCATTTTCCCTGCTTACTACAATGAAGTGACCCGTGCCCAGGGGGACGGTCGGCTCGAAATCGCCGGCCTGAGCATACAAAATACAGGGCTCTATGCCATTGTACTCGGCCTCGCATTCGGCGTCGTGGCCCTAATCTCCCCCCTCCTCTCTTCCGTCTCGGATTACGCCGGCAACCATAAATCTTTCATGCGCTTTTTCTGCTGGCTGGGCGCTTTGTCGTGTATGGGCCTTTTTTTCTTCAAAGGCCCCAATCTGTTCCTTGGGCTATCCTGCCTGATGCTCGCGACCATTGGTTATTCGGGGAGCATCGTTTTTTATAACGCGTTTCTCCCCGCAATTGCTTCTGCGCCCAGACAGGACAAAGTGAGCGCCAGGGGCTACGCGTATGGCTACATCGGGGCCTCTACCCTGCTCCTCATCAACCTCGCCGCCATCCTCAACCGGGAAGCGCTTGGGGTAACGGATGAAACCCTGCTGCCCAGGCTGTCGTTTTTTCTCACCGGTATCTGGTGGCTGGGCTTTGCTCAAATCCCGTTTTCCCATCTTCCCCGCGGTCTGTATCGCCCTAAACCCGATGGGCACTACCTCGCCCATGGCTATCAGGAACTCGGCAAGGTATGGCGCAGGCTTCGAAAAGAACCAAGGCTCAGGCGTTTCCTGCCCGGCTTCTTTTTTTATATCATGGGGGTACAAACGGTCATGTTTATGGCCGCTTCTTTTGGCGAAAAGGAAATAGGGCTGCCGGTCGCCGCCCTTATCGCTACTGTACTGATCCTCGAATATGTGGGGATTGCAGGCGCTTTCCTTTTTGCCTGGATCTCCCGCAAAGCCGGTAACATCCCGGCCCTGCGCATCGCCGTGTCTGTATGGATCGGAATTTGTGCGGGGGCTTATTTCATCAAAGGGCCAACGAGCTTCTATATTTGTGCCGGCTTTATCGGCCTGGTGATGGGCGGCATACAGTCGCTCTCCCGTTCGACTTACGCCAAGCTCATCCCCCCATTGGAAAATAACGCCGCTTTTTTTAGCTTTTATGATGTATGCGAAAAAATTGCTATTATGTGTGGCCTGGTGATGTTCGGATACCTGGATAACCTGACGGGCAGCATGCGCGGATCTATCCTCGCGCTGGTCATTTGGTTTGCGATCGGCCTGGTGATGCTGCTTAGGCTGCCGGCGAAAAAGTCCGTATCGGATACTTTTCACAACTAAAAATATCCGATTTGTGGCGAGCGGTCGGTGCAGTTCAAGAAATACGCTATTTTTCATACCGCACAGAACGCCCGCAACAGGTCCGTTCAAATATTTGTGTATATCAGGCAGCGAAACCGGATTTTAACGCCTCTATACTTTCGGGGAGGCATTCTATTAAGCGTAATCAGGCGTGACTGAACAGGAACTCGTTAAAGGATGCCTTAGCGGAAGGCAAAAGTACCAGGAGGAACTCTTCCGCCGGTACTCCGGCAAGATGTTCGGGGTATGCTTGCGCTACGCACGCCACCGTATGGAGGCCGAAGATGTGCTGCAGGATGCCTTCGTTAAAATTTTTGAGCATCTGCCGCAATTCGCCTTTAAGGGGTCCCTCGAAGGATGGATCCGCAGGATCGTGGTGAATACAGCGATCAAAACCTTTGACCGAAAGCCGTTTACCCATGAGCAAATCGGGATAGACCCCAACTGGGACGCGATCGCCCCGGATACGCCCGGGGATGCGGCCATGGGAGAAAAGGAGTTATTAAGGCTTATTAACCGGCTTCCGGACGGGTACCGGGTGGTGTTCAATCTTTTTGCCATAGAAGGGTATGGCCACCAGGAAATTTCGGAAATGCTGGGCATCCAGGAAAGTACGTCGCGCTCGCAGTTGGTCAAAGCGCGAAAATTCCTGCAAGAACAGCTCGCGCTGCTGGAAAAGGAAGAAACGATCGGAAAAATATAAAATTAAGAGGGCGCCTGAAAAGGAAATTGCAAATATGAAAGCGGACGGGAATATAGACGACTTGTTCCGGCAAGGACTCGGCGAAAAGGAATACAGCCCGCCGATGCACCTGTGGCCTGGGGTTGCCCAGCGGCTACCCAAACCCTTCCTCTCGCCCGGGCGGGCGGGCAGGCTGGCGCTGTTTGCTTTTATCCTCGGCATCCTGCTCCACCGCGACGGCCAGATGATCAACTGGAACAAGGACACGGGCGCTCCTCCGCTGCCGGCTGCCGAAATCAACTCCCCGTCCAACTTCCAAACCCGCTCTGCACCCCCCTCCGACCAGGCCGCTATTGATGCCGGCACCTCCCGTCTGAAAGGAAATCCCCCGGAGGCAGCCGTTCCCGGTAAAGCACCCCGCCGTCGAACGCGACCGATATGGCCAACACCTGCCGGAGGGCAAACTACCGTACTCCCGCTCACAGGACAGGGTCAGGACCTGGAAGTATCGCCCGAACCCGGAGCCGCTGCCCTGCAAGCAGAAAATTCCGCTACGCTGGAGAAACCCCGTGAAAAAAGGCCGGCTGCCATCGAACTGCCCCTTGTCGCGAAACGCAGCACCCCATTTTTCCCAATGCCCCTGGAAGATGCCGTACCACCCGTAAAATTCCTCGGCGAAAGGTGGTTCGCAGGCGTTGATTTTAGTTACTCAAACGACTGGATGCAGCGAAACCTGTATGCAAAAAACCCGGGGGACGAGCCTTACGTATTCCTGCGCAATAGTACCGAAGCCCTGCGTAGCGCCAATACCGCTTCTCTGCGCCTTTCCCTCATCGCCGCGTCCGGCATTACCCTGAGAGGAGGTATCCAGGTCGCAAGGTTCAATGAATTGTTTAGCCACAGCACAGAAAAACAGGAAATACAATATATCCCCCGCCGGGATGCAGGGGGCCTGGTAATTGGCACCGATACTGTCTTTCAGACGGTGCGCACGACCAACGGGCAGATGAACCGTTTCCAAACAATAGACATCCCCCTGACCCTCGGTTTTGAATTCCCCGTGGGAAGGGCCAACCTTGGCATCCATGCCGGGCCGGTATTAAACATGGCCTTCTATCAGCGCGGCAAATTCCTGGCGGAAGACGGGGAGCGGATCGTGGATTTTTCCTCTTCCACCCCGGATGCCTATCCTGCTTTTCGCAACCGCCTGGGCATGGGTTTCTATGGCAGTATCAATATTTCCTACCCATTGACCCCCTCGTTGCACCTCTTTGCAGAACCTTACCTGCGTGTATTCCCCGGTGCGGTTACGACTGCCGACTACCCCCTCGAACAAAGATACCGCACGCAAGGGGTCTTCATTGGGGTGCGTAAAATGATGGGACCATACTGGATGAACCTGAGGCCGTAAAATCATCCGCTGCGAAGAGCATGCTACTCCTCCTCTCCGGAAAAACCTACCCCTACCCACGACAGGTCAATCTGCCTGCGGCTAAGGTCGGTTGCGATCACACGGACAACTACTTCGTCTCCAATACTCAGTTCCTGACCGGTATATAAACCGCGGATCCGCAAACGGGAACCGGTCGTCTCGTAAGGTTCCCGCATGGTATCGAAAGCCACCATACCCTCGCAATGATTATCGCGAAGCTCCACGAAAATCCCGCGGTCGCTGAACCCCGAGATATAGCCTTCGAATACCTCCCCGACATGGCGCTCCATAAACTCTGCCTGCTTGTATTTGATGGACTGACGTTCAGCTTCCATGGCATTGCGTTCCTGCCTGGAGATATGCTTGCACTGGGTTTCCAGCCAGGTCTTGTTGACCCTAAACGTATGGCCTCCCTCCGACAGGTTTTTTTCGAGGATACGGTGGGCCAATACATCCGAATATCGCCGGATGGGAGAAGTAAAGTGGCTGTAATACTGAAATGCCAGGCCATAGTGCCCGATATTGTCGGAAGAATAGGCTGCTTTCGCCATTGTCCGGATGGCAATGGGCTCGAGTACCCGAAGGGCGGGGTCAGATTCGGCGACCTCTGCAAGTCGGTTATAGGAACGTGCGATTTTTTCAGGCGTAGAAATATCCATTTCGATACCCATTTCGCGGGCAAAACGGGCCAATTCTTCTACTTTTTCAAGATCAGGCTCGTCGTGGACCCGATAAACAAAAGGAATTTCACTGCCTTCGGCAGCTCCCTTGCGCGCAATAAAAGTAGCCACCTCCTGGTTGGCCAGGAGCATGAACTCCTCGATCAACAAATGTGCGGCTTTCCTGTCTTTGACATAGACCTCGAGCGGTGTGCCGGCCTCGTCCAGTTTAAACCGCACCTCTTCGGTTTCAAAGGCGATGGCACCCTGGCGGAAACGCTTCTTGCGCAACTTGACGGCAAGGGCATTTAAACGGGTCAATTCAGCCGAGAACTCCCCTTCGTTACTGTCGAGTACCTCCTGGGCCTCTTCGTATGAAAAGCGGCGGTCGGAGTGGATGATTGTTTTCCCGAACCACCGCTCTGCGACATGGTCCTTTTCATCCAAAATAAAAACTGCCGAAAACGTCAGTTTATCCTCATTCGGGCGCAGCGAACAAAGCTCGTTGGAAAGCTGTTCCGGCAGCATCGGCAGCACGCGGTCCACCAGATATACGGAAGTCGAACGGAAGTAAGCCTCCTTATCCAGTGCCGAGTTTTCTTGCACATAGTGGGTAACATCGGCAATATGCACGCCAATCTCGGTGCGTCCATCATCGAGAATACGTATGGAGAGCGCATCGTCAAAATCGCGGGCATTCTCGGGGTCTATAGTAAAAGTCGTAACCGCCCTGAAATCGCGCCTGCGGGAAATTTCCTCATCCACAAGCTCCGTGGGCAGCCTTCCGGCCTCCTCGAGCACCTGCTCCGGGAAAAGTAAATTGAACCCATTATTGATCAGGATGGATTTCATCTCGATATCGTGGCTGCCTGCCTCGCCCAGCACATAGACGATCCGGCCGCTTGGGTTCTGGAACTGACCGCCCGCCCAGTTTTCAATACGTACGACTACTTTATCCCCATCCTTTGCACCGAGGGTATTTGCCGTATCCACCAGGATATCCAGCGGCATCGGCGTATCTGGCAGGACGATCGCATACTTTGGATATTGCCAGAAAGTGCCGATGAATTGCTCACGCGCACGCTGCAGGACTTCGAGCACTTCCCCTTCCTTACGCCTGCGCCCCGGCGGCTGCCAGACATGGATGCGCACCTTGTCGCCGTGCAGCGCGGTGTTGATATATTTGGCGGCAACATAAATATCTTCGGCCTGACCCTCGCAAACGATGTACGCAGCACCCGAACGGGTCATGTCCACGATACCCTCCAATGTGGAGGAATCTCCCTTTTTCGGGGCCACTGCGGCAGGGGATTTGAGCAGGCGGAACTTGTAGTCCTCCAGCGCTTCCAGGAAACCCTCTTCCTGCAGGTGTTGCAAGGCATAATTCACAGCGTCCCTGTTATTTTCCAGCCGCAGTCGTTGGATGATCTGGCGGGGGTTGAGCCGCTTCTTGGGTTCTTGCCGGAAGAGCCGGAGAATTGCCTGCCGGAGTTCTTTCGAGGTGAGCTTATTGCCCTGCGATTTGCTATTTTTTCTTTTCATGAATGGTAAATGATCAATTTCCCGTCAGGGAGTAGTTCCATAGTCGTCATTTTACTTGAAGTGGCATCATACACCGCCTCACCGGAAGCCTTTCCCGACATCACCACGATATCCCAGTCCTCCTCAATGGTCGCTACAGACTGTATTAAGGTGTTTTGGTCCACAAAAGTTCCCGAAAGCACTACACGGTCAATCAAGGCACCGTTATTATCCAGGGTGATCAGGATGTAGCTGTAGTGCATGAGGGAAGCTTTCCAGACGACTACGGCATGAAACCCCTCGGTATCCGGCAGGGAAAAGCTGGGGATGAATTCGGTGAATTCATCTGCCGCTTCGCCCAGGAGGGGCAAGAGAAAACCCTCGGCGAGCGACAGCGGTAGCGGGTCATTGTTTTGACTGAATACATGAATCAGATCGGGTGTAAGGGTCACCGGCAGCTGAATCTTCGGGAAAGCCGCCAGAAATTGCTTCAACATGACAAAATCTTGTTTCGGTAATCAATAGATTTATTGCTACAAGATGGGCCTGGGGTAAAATAGGGCTTTTCGCCTACCCTTTGCCTTTTTCGATCGCACTGCCGCGCAATGTAGGTTCAAAAAGCCTGCACAATGGCCAAAAACAGCATATTTTTTTCCAGCGCGATAACCCATCGCAACAAGTCAGTCTCGATATATCAGCAACAAATATTTGGGCAGTTTGGCTCATTCTCACCCTTTTCCGGACAAAAATAAGCAATCGGATGGTTCGTTCCCCATTCTCTCACGGCCATTTTTAAGGGTATCGGCCAAAGCAACGGCAGCATTTTGCACAAGAAAACGCACTACCCGAAGCGGCTATTCTCCAACAGCACCGCGCACATAGCAACAATTCTATTTAAACTCATTCTAAATAAAAATGAAATGCCGGGGTAAACCAAAACAACGGTTGGGGTTGTGCGTCTAAACATATAGTTTTGTAGTCCGATACTGAGTGTGAAAGCATTGGTGTGGGCAATGTGTGACCGTGGGTCTATCGGCATCCTGCGACGCGAGTTATCAAAACATCAAACGCAAATATCAAACGCTATGAGTTGGTTGGCGAGTGTATTAAATCCGGTTGGGCTAAAGTGGTTTGACCAGTTTCTGACCTCTTCGATAGGCAAGAAAATCATTATGAGCCTGACGGGGCTCTTCCTTATTGTTTTCCTGGCCGTTCACCTGGTAGGGAACCTGCAGTTGCTCCAGCAGGACGGCGGAACGGCGTTTAATGTTTACGCAAAATTTATGACGACCAACCCGCTGATCAAGACGGTGTCCTACCTGTTATACCTGTTCATTCTTATCCACGCGGTTCAGGGATGGGCTTTATGGCAGCAGAACCGCCGGGCGAGGGGTGCGGCGGGTTATGCGGTGAAAGTCACCCGGGCGGTAAATACCAATGCCAAAGCCGCATCCAGTATGGGTTGGTTGGGAACCATTATCTTTCTGTTCATTGTTTTGCACCTTTGGCAATTCTGGTTACAGATGAAGCTGGGCAAAGTACCTAAAGTAGTGATTAACGGCACGGAAATGAAGGACTTGTTCACCCCTGTCCAGGCAGCATTTTCAGACCCCATGTACGTAGTCGTTTATATCGCGTCCATGATTGTCATTGCGATGCACCTGAACCACGGGTTTCAGAGCGCTTTTCAGACCTTGGGCTGGAACCATCCCAAGTACTTTCCACTGGTACAATGGATTGGAAGAGCCTATGCCCTGCTCGTGCCGCTGGGCTTCGCAATCATTCCTATCGTCATGTTTGGCCGGTCGCAGGGCTGGTGGTAAAAATAACATTCTCTCACACCCATAAATAGCGCATCCATGCACGAGCTCAATGGCAAAGTACCTGAAGGGCCGCTCAGCGAGAAGTGGACTAAATACCGGTCCACCATCCCGTTGGTGGCGCCGAACAACAAGCGCCGCCTCGACGTAATCGTGGTAGGTACCGGCCTTGCCGGCGCTTCTGCCGCCGCAACGCTTGGGGAACTCGGCTACAACGTCAAATGCTTTACTTTTCACGATAGCCCCCGGCGCGCGCACAGTATTGCGGCCCAGGGGGGCATCAATGCGGCAAAAAACTACCGCAACGATGGCGACAGCGTTTATCGGCTTTTTTATGATACGATCAAAGGGGGGGACTATCGCTCCAGGGAAGCCAACGTTTATCGGCTTGCGGAGGTGAGTACCTCTATTATTGACCAGGCAGTAGCACAGGGAGTCCCTTTTGCCCGGGAATACGGGGGCTTGCTCGACAACCGTTCCTTCGGTGGCGTTCAGGTTAGCCGGACGTTCTACGCACGCGGTCAGACAGGACAGCAATTGCTCCTGGGGGCCTATCAGTCGCTGTCGCGCCAAATTTCCCTGGGCACCGTGGAAATGTACAACCGGCATGAAATGCTCGACCTGGTCCTGGTGGACGGTAAGGCACGCGGGATCATCGCCCGCAACCTGGTCAATGGCAAACTCGAGCGCCACGCTGCGCACGCGGTTGTCCTCGCTACCGGTGGTTATGGCAACGTATTTTATCTTTCGACCAATGCCATGAACTCCAACGTCACCGCGGCATGGCGTGCGGTGCGTCGTGGCGCGCTCATGGCCAACCCGTGTTTCACCCAAATCCACCCGACCTGCATCCCTGTAAGCGGTGATTACCAATCGAAACTGACCCTGATGTCGGAGTCGCTGCGCAACGACGGTCGTGTCTGGGTGCCCCGCAAAAAAGAAGATGCGCAAGCCATCAGGGAAAAGCGAAAAACTGCGCTCGATATTCCGGAAGAGGACCGCGACTACTTCCTCGAGCGCCGATATCCGGCCTTTGGCAACCTGGTGCCCAGGGACGTCGCCTCCAGGGCTGCAAAAGTAGCTTGCGATGAAGGGTTAGGGGTTGCCCCTACCGGCCTTGCCGTATATCTCGACTTTGCCGCCGCCATCGAGCGCTACGGCCGCTCAAAAGCAAATGCCACCGGCCTGCATAACCCCGACAAAGCAACCATCCTGCGTTTGGGGGAAGAAGTAGTTGCCGAAAAATATGGCAACCTCTTTGAGATGTACGAGAAAATTACCGGTGAAAACCCCTATAAAATGCCGATGAAAATCTACCCTGCCGTCCATTATACGATGGGAGGCCTGTGGGTAGATTATAACCTGGAGACGAACGTCCCCGGATTGTTTGCGATCGGCGAATGTAATTTCTCCGATCACGGGGCAAACCGCCTTGGCGCTTCCGCCCTCATGCAAGGCCTGGCCGACGGATACTTCGTCCTGCCCTATACCATCGGCACCTTTCTTTCCAAAGAAATCCGCAGCCCTAAGTTCGAGCCCACCGGAGCGGCCTTCGACGATGCGGAAAATGCCACCCGGCAACGCATCCAACAGTTAATGGCGATCGGCGGAAAGCAATCGGTAGAGCGTTTTCATCGCCGGCTCGGACGGATTATCTGGGACTATTGCGGTATGTCCCGCAGCGCGGAGGGCCTCACCACCGCCCGTCAAATGGTTCTGGATTTACGCAACGAATTCTATTCCGACGTGTTCATACCTGGCAGTACCGATACGTACAACCCCGAACTGGACAAAGCCCTGCGGGTCGCCGATTATTTCGAGCTCGGCGAGCTCATGATCGTTGATGCCCTCAACCGGAACGAATCCTGCGGCGGCCATTTCAGGGAAGAGTATCAGGATGAAGGCGGAGAGGCCGTGCGCAATGACGAAGACTATACCTATGTTGCAGCCTGGGAATACCACGGGTGGGATCAGGAACCTACCCTCCACCGCGAAATGCTCGAATTCGAAAATGTCAAACTCATTACCCGAAGCTACACGTAATCCTTTAGATCATGGAAATGAAACTCACTTTGAAAGTTTGGCGCCAGGGTGGCGAATATCAAAATGGCTGCTTTGTGACGTATCAACTCAACCACGTCAGTGACCACATGTCATTCCTCGAAATGCTCGACGTACTCAATGAGCAGCTCATCGCAGAGCGCAAGGAGCCGGTCGCGTTCGAACATGACTGCCGCGAAGGTATTTGTGGCACGTGTAGCATGGTAATCAACGGGCATCCACATGGCCCCCTGGGGGGGACTACCGTCTGCCAGCTTCACATGCGGCACTTCAAAAATGGGGACACCATTACCATCGAACCTTTCCGCGCACATGCCTTCCCCGTAATCAAAGACCTGGTGGTAAACCGCTCTGCTTTCGACCGCATTATTCAGGCAGGAGGGTATATCTCCGTAGCTACAGGCCAGGCACAGGATGCCAATGCCATCCCGGTAGAAAAAGAACAAGCATCCAGGGCTTTCGATGCTGCAGCCTGCATCGGCTGTGGCGCATGCGTCGCCGCATGCCCCAATGCCTCGGCCATGCTCTTCGTAAGTGCTAAAGTCTCCCACCTGACCCTGCTCCCGCAAGGACAGGTAGAAGCTGCGCGCCGCGTCAATAAGATGGTCAGGCAAATGGACCTCGAAGGGTTCGGCAACTGCTCCAACGTAACGGCCTGCGAAGCAGAATGCCCAAAAGAAATTTCTGTGGAAAATATTGCCCGCATGAACCGGCAGTTCTTTTCCTCTGTTTTTACCTCCGGAGAGGCCTGAATAAAATGCCAGAACAGATAAGCCCAATAAAACAGGCGTAATCCCCGTTATCTCAAGAAAGTCGAACAATGAGAATATTGATCTTGGCAATCATCGGCCTCTCTCTTACGGTGGAGGGGCTAAATGCCCAGGGTATAAAGGAGGAAAACGACCCAAAAGCAAAGGCTATCCTGGACAAAGTCCGCAAAAAATACGAATCTTACCCCTCCCTGGAAATGGAATTCACGCTTACGGTGGAAATCCCGGAGCAACCGAAGGATATCCAGCGGGGAAAAATGTTGCAGAAAGGCAGCAAATACCGCCTGGAAATGAGTGGCCAGACGATCATCTGCGATGGTAAATCCCTTTGGATGGTGATGCCGCAAAATAAAGAAGTACAAATCAACCCGCTGCCGGATGCGGAAGAAGACGATGCCATCCTGTCCCCGCAGTCGTTCTTTCGCATCCATGAAAAAGGAAACCTGGGATATATCCTTTCGAATGAGTACAGTGCCAATGGAAAAATTTTCCAGGAAATTGAATTCAAACCACTGGATAAATTCTCTGACTATTCCAAGCTCCGGCTCACCATCAACAAGGCCAGCGCGGAATTCGTGGAGCTCAAAGGTTTTAGCAAGGACGGCTCCCGCTATACCCTTGCCCCTACGCGGTTTACCCCTAATAAAGTATTTGCAGAAAGTGTGTTTTTATTCAATAAGGCGGCCTACCCGGGCTATCACATTGAGGATTTGCGGAATTAATCCGGTTAAAAATTTAACTTTACCCGTGAAAACCAACGTATCATGGGAATCAAATCTTTCTTTGCCAGGCCCCTTGCCCACCTCATCGCCCGGTCTGTTCGCAAAGACGCCCGCCACGCCGTCCGGGACCAGGAAAAAATTTTTCGCCAAATCGTCCAGGCCGCCCGAAATACGGCTTTCGGCAAAGATCACCGGTTTGATGAAATAACCCATTACAAGGACTTCACGGCACGGGTGCCGATACGCGATTACGAGGGCATCAAACCCTATATCGAAAGGATCAAAAGCGGTGAACCCGATGTGCTCTGGAGAGGGCGCCCCAAATATTTTGCCAAAACCTCCGGGACAACCTCCGGCGTCAAATACATCCCGATCACCCGCGAAAGCCTCCCCAACCACTTTGGAACCGCGAGGAATGCGCTCTTCAACTATGCCGCCGAAACCGGGAATACCAGGTGGCTGGATGGCAAACTCATTTTTCTCTCCGGCAGCCCCGAACTCGACGACCTCAACGGAATCCCTACCGGCAGGCTCTCCGGCATTTCAAACCACCTCATACCCCAATGGCTGAAAAACAGTCAACTGCCGAGCTACGAGACCAACTGTATCGAAGACTGGGAAGAAAAACTCGAGCGGATCGTCGCAGAGACCCATAACAAAAACATGACCCTCATCAGCGGGATCCCGCCCTGGGTACAAATGTATTACGAGCGCCTCATCGCGCATACCGGCAAATCTAACGTCCGGGAAATCTTTCCCAACTATTCCGTTTTCGTATATGGCGGGGTCAGCTATGACCCTTATCGCGCAAAGCTTGAAGCGCTCGCAGGTGCCCGCGTGGACAGCGTCGAGACCTATCCCGCTTCCGAGGGGTTTATTGCTTTCCAGGACCGGCAGTCTGCCCCGGGGCTGTTACTGAATTCCAACTCTGGAATTTTTTTCGAGTTTGTGCCCGTTGAGGAGATTACCCGTGAGAACCCCATCCGCCTTGCCCTCGGCGAGGTCGAAACAGGTAAAAACTATGCCCTTGTGATCAACAGCAATGCCGGGCTCTGGGGGTACAACATCGGCGATACCGTAAGTTTTGTCTCTACCGACCCTTACCGCCTCATCGTTACCGGGAGGGTGAAGCACTTCATCTCCGCTTTCGGCGAGCATGTAATCGGCAAGGAAGTCGAAGAAGCCATGCACCAGGCTTGCACAGCATACGGGGTAAAGGTCGTGGAATTTACCGTTGCGCCGCAAGTCAACCCGCCTGAGGGTGGTTTGCCCTACCACGAGTGGCTGGTCGAATTCGATACATTGCCGGACGATATGGCCGGTTTTGCCGCCCACCTCGATCTGTTGATGACCCAGCAAAATATTTATTACCAGGACCTGATCGAAGGGCGGATCCTGCAGCCCCTCAAAATCGTAGCGCTCGGCCGCCATGCCTTCCGCAACTATATGAAGTCCCTTGGCAAACTGGGTGGGCAGAATAAGGTCCCGCGTCTTTCCAACGACCGTAAAATCGCCGGGGAGCTCCTCTCCACACCCTGAAAACGCAGTATGGCCGGCTTTTAGGACAGCGCGAACCGACATTCTCCCCCCCCCTTGCTAACCAACCGCAGGCACTCCAATAAAATATTATCGGCACAACGACCGAGTTCTATGCCAAAGTATTAAATTTGCCCCCTAAAATCTATCAACCATGGGTAAAGGGGACAAAAAAAGCAAAAAAGGAAAAATCTGGCGTGGCTCCAACGGAAAATCCAGGCCAAAGCACCGGACAAAGAAGGCCGAGGCGCCAAAAACAGAAGCATAAGAGAATTTTCCGCCCGTTCTAAGGTGTTTTCATGAAAAACTGCTATATTTAAAGCAAACCTGAAGCAGCATTTTCATGAAGACCCTTCACATCAGCGCTGAATGTTTTCCTGCAGCAAAAGCAGGAGGCTTGGGGGACGTAGTGGGCGCCCTTCCCAAGTACCTAAACCGTGCAGGCGTGCCCGCTGCTGTTGTATTGCCAAAATACGACATCCCCTGGATACGTTCCCGGCACACGGAGCTTGTATTCGCCGGCGCTTTCAGAATGGCGAATGGGTACAGCTATCCTTTTTCCGTAGAGCAAATCGGGATAGGTGAAATCGCGTTCCCGCTCTACGTCGTCCACATCCCCGGGCAGTTTGACCGTCAGGGCATTTATGGTGATGCGGGCGGCTGGTTCGGGGACAATGCCGAGCGTTTCGTTTTTTTCCAGCAGGCCGTCCTGCACTGGGTGTTGCACGTTGATGACAAACCTGACATCCTGCATTGCCATGACCACCACTCCGGCCTGATTCCCTTCATGGTCAGGCACTGCCCGGAGTATCATGCGTTGCGCAACATCCCTACGGTTTTTACCATCCACAATGGCGAATACCATGGCGCAATGGATTGGGACAAGCAGCCCCTGCTTCCGGCTTTTTATCCGGAATCCGGAGGTTTGCTAGAGTGGGGCCGCTCCATCAATCCCCTGGCGAGTGCGATCAAATGTGCATGGAGGGTCACGACCGTCTCCAATGCCTACCTCGAAGAGCTGGCTACGGATTCCAATGGCCTAGAAGGCCTTATCCGCAGCGAGTGGGCCAAATGCTCGGGGATCCTCAATGGTATTGACACCCAGGTATGGGACCCAGCAACCGACCCTTATCTCCCCGTCCATTTCAGCGGAGATATCCCGGCCTTTAAAACAGACAGCAAGCAGGCACTTTTACAGCGTTTTCACTTCGACCCATCGCTGCCCACCATCACCTTTATCGGGCGGCTGGTGAGGGAAAAAGGGGCCGACCTCCTGCCCGGCCTGATCTATCAGGTATTATCCACCGGGCTTGGGGTCAGTTTTCTGGTATTGGGTACCGGGGAGCCGGAAATACACCATGCCCTTGATATGATGAGGCCTGTTTTCCCCGGAAGGTTTGATGTGCAGTTATCTTATGATGAAGGGCTCGCCCATCAGCTTTATGCGGGGGCTGACTTTTTGTTGATGCCTTCGCGCGTAGAGCCTTGCGGGCTTAATCAAATGTATGCCATGCGCTACGGCAATATTCCCATTGTACGCAGTACCGGAGGATTAAAAGACACCGTAACCGACATTGGCGCATCCCTCACAACGGGCAGGGGGATTCGTTTCGACCGGCCCGATGTGGACGATGCCCATCATGCCATCTGGCGTGCCTCCGAAGTTTACCATCAACCTGAGCGCATTGCGCAGATGCGCGAGCACGTCATGCAGATTGATTTTTCCTGGGAGAACGCCGCCCAGAATTATATCCGCCTTTATCTCGAAATCATCTAATCCATGTGCCATGATTAAAATAATCGCCCTCATCCTGGGCGGAGGCGCCGGAAGCCGCCTCTTCCCACTCACCAGCCAGCGCTCCAAACCTGCGGTGCCGATTGCCGGAAAGTACCGGCTCATAGATATCCCGATTTCCAACTGTCTGAATTCCGGCCTTAGGCGGATGTTCGTCGTCACCCAGTACAACTCTGCCTCCCTGAACCAGCACATTAAAAATACGTATCATTTCGATATGTTCGGCCATGGATTTGTGGATATCCTGGCAGCAGAACAAACCCCCAACAGCGACCAGTGGTACCAGGGTACCGCAGATGCGGTAAGGCAGTCTATGCACCACATGGCCAACCACGACTATGACTACCTGCTCATCCTCTCCGGTGACCAGCTCTATCAGATGGACTTCAAACAGCTGGCGGAATATCATATCGCCCAAAATGCCGATCTCACCATCGCCACCATCCCCGTGAACGAACGCGATGCCCCCGGCTTCGGGATTATGAAGGTGGACGAGGAAGGGTACATTGGCAGCTTTATCGAAAAACCCAAAAAAGCATCCCTTCCGGACTGGGAATCTGCGGTACCTCAGGCCCTGCGCGACGAGGGCCGTGTATTTCTGGCCTCCATGGGCATCTATGTGTTCAGCAGACCGGTTATTGAAAAGCTGTTCGATGAAAATGCGCGGGCGGTAGATTTTGGCAAGGAAATCATCCCCAACGCGATCAACAACCAATATAAAGTAGCCAGTTATTCCTATGACGGGTACTGGACGGATATCGGTACCATCCGTTCGTTCTTTGAGGCCAATATCGCCCTTACCGACCCGCTGCCCCACTTTAACCTCTTCGACAGGGGCCGCCCGATTTATACCCGCCCCCGCCTGCTCGCACCTACCAAAATATATGGCACCTTCCTCAACAAAGCGCTGGTCGCTGAAGGGTCCATTATCCATGCCAAAAAAATTGACCGCGCCGTCATCGGTATCCGTTCGCGAATTGGCGAAGGAACGGAAATCAATAATACCATCGTGATGGGCGCAGATTTTTATGAAACCGTCGAGGATATCAACCGCCGCAAATATGGGGCACCCATTGGGATCGGCAAAGATTGTTATATCGAAAACGCCATTATTGATAAAAATTGCAGGGTTGGCAATAATGTCGTCATCAAAGGCAGCCCGCTTTTGCCGGATCAGGATGCCGATAATTACTGCATCCGGGACGGGATTATCGTGCTGAAGAAGATGGCGTTTATTCCGGACGGCACAAAAATAGGACTGACGTAGGAGGACGCTAAGGCATGGCTGCTGCGCCCTCCACTGCCCGCCAGACACGGAAGACGTTTTTGTAGCAGATTTTCGCGATTGCCGTTTCGGAATACCCCCTTGCGAGCAGCTCGCGGATCAGGTTCGGATACTGGGAAACGTCTTTCAACCCGGTAGGCAGGGAATCGCCAACCCCGTCGAAATCGGAGCCTAAGCCCACATGGTCAATCCCGGCGAGTGCCACTACGTGGTCAATATGATCGGCGACAGTTTTGACATCGGCAAAGAGGTTGGGGTTGGATTTCTGAAACTGGGCGATGAACTCCCGCCCTTCCGGGGTGTTGGGCTTCAGCCCTTTTTCCTGCATCAGCGTCCGCATCTCTTCCCGCTTTTTATTGTTGTTTTCGGCTACCTTGCCATCGAGGAAGGTGGAGCCAAAATTAATCTGGATCACCCCGCCGTTGGATTTCAGGGCACGGATCATATCATCGTCCATATTGCGTTCGAATCCCGGGGTGAATTTTCGGCAGGAAGAGTGCGATGCGATGACCGGCAACTTGCTCAAGCGCAGTACCTGATAAAAAGTGCTGTCGGAAACATGTGAAATATCCACCATAATCCCGACGCGGTTCATTTCTTCGACGACCTGCCGTCCAAAAGGACTCAGGCCGTTCCAGGTACGGGTAGTGTCGTAGGAGGAGTCGCAAATCTGATTATCTTTTCCGTGCGTCAGGGTGATGTACCGTATTCCCCTTTGGTGGAAATAGGCCACATTGGCCAGGTCATTGCCGATCGGGGCACCGTTTTCCATACCCATCGCCAGGGAGATGATTCCTTTTTTAAAATTGGTCTCCGCCTGCTCCGGGGAGACGACCATTGCAAAACGATCGGGATGCGCGGCAGCGATCCCGCTCACCATATTTATCAGCGAATCGGCGAGGCCCCTGCCCATATCCTCCTTTTTCTGGTACTCGGAAGGGATATAGATAGACATAAATGGCAGGTCCAGCCCACCTTTTTTTGCGCGTACATAATCGAAATCCCCGTCCTCTGTCTCTATGGGGATACCGATATACTCCTTTGTCAACTGGAAATTGCGCACTTTGAGGCGATAGGGCAGGTCCACATGGCCATCGGTAATGATGTACTTATGCGCCAGCTTATCCGCCCGTACGGCAAGTTTATCCTTTTTTTGAGTGTATGCCGGCAGGGCAAGTACCAGGCCGATGAAGGCTACGGCCCACTTCAGCAGATGTTTTTTCTTTGTTTTCAGCATAATTATCCAATTTTTATACGGCCAATATAGCGCATTATTTGCATATTGAGCGCCGGGAATTATGAAGGCAAAAAACAAAAAGCGGTTTGGCCTGTTGCAAGCAGGCGGCATTTTGTTAAAATCGCACGTTTTTGCCCACGGGATACCTTATCCAAGGTTTTTCGCCGGGATACGTCCCCTCAAAAAGCCTTCAGACAGGATCGCGACCCTATATTTTCCGGCTAAGACGTCCCGTTGCGACAAAGCTGCTGATGATGCCAAATAACAGACGATATGGAAAATAAGACTGTTTTGATTACCGGTGGGAGTTCGGGCATTGGGTTGCACACTGCCATTGGGCTGGCCGGATCCGGTGCAGCAGTCATTCTTGCGGTAAGGGACCTGGAGAAAGGTGCAGCAGCGGCGCGGGAAATCCGGCAAAAGGCAGGCGATACGGCCAGGGTCGAAGTCCTTGGCCTGGAGCTTTCCGATTTGCGTTCGGTACAAAGCGCTGCCCGTGAATTTAATGCCCGCTGGCCACAACTCGATGTCCTGATCAACAACGCCGGGCTCTTCACCACCTCCTATGCGGCGACTGCGCAAGGGTTCGAGTTACAGTTTGGTGTCAACCACCTCGGCCACTTTCTTCTTACCCACCTGCTCGCTCCCGCCCTTCGGAAATCTGCAGCCCCCAGGGTGGTGAACGTCTCGTCGCTGGCTTATCTGCAAGGTCAACTCGACACCGGTCGCTTACGGGAATGGCCGGGCAGCTATAATGGGCTGAGTGCTTATGCACAATCCAAGTTGTGCAATGTGCTTTTTACGCTGGAGTGGGCGAAACGCTTCCCTGAAATCCCGTGCAATGCCCTTCATCCGGGGGTTATTGGCACGCAATTCGGGGCAAAGCACAGCCGCTTACTCGAACGGGCACTATGGTTGCTCTACCGCCCGTTCATGGTACGGCCCGAGGCAGGCGCCCGGACGAGTATTTATCTGGCTAGCTCCCCTGAGGCAGGGGGGGCCAGCGGAGGGTTTTTTGATGAAAAACAACGCAAGCGCAATATTGCCGCCCGGGCGCTTCAGAACGGATGGGCACAAACCCTTTGGGAAAAAAGCGAAGCATGGACGGCAGATTTTATTTAAGCAAGCCCACCAAAAGCAGACCCGGCTTTTGCGGTATAGATTTTCGACAGGCCTTATGCACTTTTTAGCAGAATTGGAAGCGCTGGAAGCAGAAGCGCGAAAACTCGAGGCCCCGCCTGAGGAAAGACGCACGATGACCCGCGATGTGGGCGCCTATGCCGATGCGTTTATCTCTGCGTTACCTGACAACAAAACCTATTCTCCCGACACAGCGCAGGCAGCGGAGGCCTTGTTTTCCCTGCCGATCCAGGAAGGCCCCAGGGACCTCGAATCCTTGCTCGGGGCGATGGATGCCGGTATCCATTCCACCGGTATTAACCCTGCATCGGGTGGGCACTTCGGCTACGTACCCGGCGGAGGCCTGTTCCATGCCGCCCTCGGCGACTACCTCGCCGCTGCAACCAACCGCTACGCAGGGATTTTCTTTGCCAACCCTGGGGCGGTACGCATCGAAAATATCCTGATCCGATGGATGTGCCGTATGGTCGGCTACCCGGAAAGCGCCCTCGGCAACCTCGCCTCCGGCGGGTCTATTGCCAACCTCATCGCCATTACCACCGCCCGCGAGCATCACGGCATCAAGGCTGCAGAAATCCCCAACAACGTCATCTACCTCACCGGGCAGGTACACCATTGTGTGCAAAAAGCCCTTCGTATTGCCGGAATGGGGGAAGCCGTGTTGCGCTATATCCCGATGGACGAACGATACCGCATGGACACACGGGCGCTACAGACCGCTATTACTGCCGACCGGGCTGCCGGTTTGCGCCCTTTCCTGGTCACCGCCTCCGCAGGCACCACGGATACCGGCGCCATTGACCCTTTGGATGTCATCGCGGATATTGCCCGGGACGAAGGCCTTTGGTACCATATTGATGCTGCGTACGGCGGCTTCTTTATGCTTGCCGGGGAGCTCAGGCCTAAGTTTAAAGGTATTGAGCGTTCGGACTCTATTGCGATAGACCCCCACAAGGGCCTTTTCCTGCCATACGGGCTGGGCGCGGTCCTCATCCGCAATCTCGAAGCCCAGTTCAACGCCCACTTCTATACGGCAAATTATTTACAGGACGCCCTGGACACGGATGCAGAACCTTCCCCTGCCGATTTATCCCCTGAGCTCACAAAGCACTTCCGGGGCCTGCGCATGTGGCTACCCCTGCAATTGATCGGGCTGGCGCCCTTCCGTGCCGCAATCCGGGAAAAAGTGCTGCTCTGCAACTATGCCTACGCGCGCCTACGCGCAATCGGCTTCGAAACCGGGCCGCCCCCTGAACTTTCCATCGCGATTTTTCGCTATGTACCCCCAAAACCAGAAGACCCCGATACCTTCAACGAACGCTTGGTACGCTATGTGCAGGACGATGGGCGGGTGTTCCTCTCCTCTACAAGGATTGGAGGCAACTATTGGATACGACTGGCGGTGCTGAGCTTCCGCAGCCACCGAAAAGAAGTGGACCTCTGCCTCTCTGTTCTGGAGCAAGGTCTCGGCTATCTGCTGGCCACGCCCACTTCAGAATAGACTTGTTGCGATGGGAACGCCACAGCCTGGAAAAGACACGATTTTCCACCCATGCCGGCCTGCCGCAACAAGTCTGTTGAAAAACAAGTTTCCCCATTCCGGGCAAAATCGAAGCTGCGGGCGAGTTATTTCATTTCCCCGTTGTGGACATCTTTTATGAAGTCAATCACCCCATTCATGAAAGTTTCCTGATCGTCCCACATTGCGAGGTGGCTGCCATTCGGGCAATAGAGGTACCGTCCCTTTTGCACAAGTTTCGACATTTCCTCCATTTCTTCGGGGTTCATGGTATCGTATTTTGCCCCTACGGTGAGCGTGGGCACACGAAGCGCTTGGAGCTTGTCCCACACAGACCAGCCTTTGAGGATACCGCCGGGTACGAATTCGCTGGGGCCCTGCATATAGACATAGACCTCCTGGTTGATATTCGCAAAGCTGCGCATGACCGGCTCGGGCCACTCTTCCAGGGTACAGATATGCCGGGTATAATATTCCCTGAACACCATATCTGCATAGACGGGGTTAAAATAATCCTCTTTATCTTCGAACGCTTTCAGGGAGTCGAGCAGGGTAGGGCGCAACTGGGCGCGAAGTTTTGCATTATAGGCCTCATATTTTCCGAAATCTGCGGTCATGTTGCAAATGATCAGGCCCTTGAGGTTATCCTGGTATTTCAGGGCATATTCCATGGCGAGGAGCCCTCCCCAGGAGTTGCCTAAAAGGTAAAAATTATCTTTGTTCAGGCCCAGTGCCTGACGCACCTGCTCCACCTCTTCGACAAAGCGTTCGATTGTCCAGAGGGAAGTATCCTGGGGGCGGTCGGAATATTTGGACCCCAGCTGGTCATACTCATAGAATTCGATATTGGCTTTTGGGAAAAAACTCTGAAAACACTCCATGTATTCGTGGGTCAGTGCCGGGCCGCCATGCAGGAGCAAGACTTTCATCGGGCTGTTGCCAAAGCGTTTCGTCCATACCTTGTACCCTTCCTTTAGCTGGATCATCTGGATCCCGGCTTGTTGATAAGCGCCAGGCGTCGTGAAATTCACATAATCACAGGGCTGCCCCTCCGGGCTGGATTTTGGCTGGCAGGAAAACACGGCCATACCGGTTGCCGCCATCATAATGGCATACATCAATTTTTTCATAATCCGCTTTTTTTGGTTAAAATTAGGGAATTACCTGTTCAATAGCGCTATACCCCATAAAAAATCCACGTCTGCAGCGCGCATGATACACAAATCTGTGGCCGGCCTTAATAGTCCAGCAAGCTTTTTATCGCGGTTGCGACTTTTTCTGTGGAAGGCAGCGCTGCCCTTTCCAAGGCTTCGTTTAACGGGATTGCCGGAAGGTTGGCCGCACCGATCGTGCGCACGGGGGCATCCAGGTACTCGAAACAGTATTCCTGTACCCTTGCCGCGATACTCTGGGCAAAAGTATTTTGCACGGGCTCTTCGGTGACCACGAGGATCCGGCCATGAAGCCTTGCCCGCTCGTACAGCAGGGTTTCGTCGAGGGGAAAAAGGGTGCGCAGGTCCAGGATTTCGACCTGGCCCGGGAACGATCTGGCAGCACCGAGTGCCCAGTGTACCCCCATGCCATACGTTACCACCAGCAAGGTATTGCCCGTTGAGGTTGAGGACAGGGCAATCCGGGCTTTACCCAGGGGGACTATGTACGCCTCGTCCGGCTCGACGACCTTTGCCGTTTCCGTTCCGGGTACTTTAGACCAGTACAGCCCCTTGTGCTCAAAAACAACCACGGGATTAGGGTCATAATACGCCGCTTTGAGCAACCCTTTCAGATCGGCCCCGTTGCTCGGATAGACGATCTTGATCCCCCGGATATTGGTTACGACCGACTCGACGCTGGAGCTGTGATAAGGACCTCCGTGGCCATAAGCCCCGATTGGGACCCGAAGGACCATACTCACCGGCCACTTCCCATTCGAGAGGTAGCAGGAGCGGGAAACTTCCGTAAACAGCTGGTTTAAGCCCGGCCAGATATAGTCGGCAAACTGTACCTCTACGATTGGCCGCAGGCCTGCTGCGGACATTCCCACTGTGCTGCCAACGATAAAGGCTTCCTGAATCGCGGTATTAAATACCCTTCCGGCCCCAAATTTACCGGCAAGGGTTGCGGCCTCCCGAAACACCCCTCCCAGCCTGCCGCCTACATCCTGACCATAGAGCAGGCATTCCGGATGCCTAAGCATGAGCTCCTCGATAGCGTGCAGGGCACAGTCCACCATCAAGACCTCGGCGCCGCCGGCCCGATGGCGTTGCCCCTGCTCTTCCACGATAGGTGTAGGGGCAAAATCGTGGGCGAACACCTCTTCTGCCTTGGGGTCTTCCGCCTGTCTGGCCAGTTCGAATGCTTCCTGTACCTGGAGTAACACTTCCTGTTCAATATCCTGCAAGGTTTTTTCCCCGATACTTTTCCGTTCACTCAACATCCGACGGAGTATGGGATAGGGGTCGCGCCGGAAATGTTCCTCCAGATCATCGCGGTACCATTCGCTGCGCACCCCGGAGGTATGGTGGTTCAGCAGGGGCACATCGGCGTGCAGCAGAAATGGGCGCCGCTCCGTACGGATGGTAGCGATTATTTTTTCGACCGCTTCGTAAGCCTGGGCAAAATTACTGCCATCAATACGCACTGCTTCAAGCCCGTGGAACCCCCGGGCGTATTCGGCAGCATCCTGCGCGCGTGTTTCTGCGGCAGTGGCCGAAATATCCCAGCCATTGTCCTGGACTACGAACAGGACAGGCAGTTGCATCAGTGCGGCTGCCTGGAAAGCCTCGGCAACCTCCCCTTCCGTGACGGCGCCATCCCCCAGGGAGCAAACTACGATCGGCTTCTTATCGTCGGCGCTTGCCATCAGGCCCTGCTGCTCCTTATACCGGATGCCCATAGCGATCCCGGCAGCCGGGATCGCCTGCATACCTGTAGCGGAAGACTGATGCGGAATAAGCGGTTTGTCCGGATCTTTGAGGCTGGGGTGGGCATAATATGTGCGCCCCCCCGAGAAAGGATCTTCGCGCTTTGCCATCAGCTGGAGCATCAAGTCAAGAGGGCGCAACCCAATACCGAGCAGCATGGCGTCGTCGCGATAATAAGGCGCGAGATAGTCCTGTGGCAAGAGTTGCATAGCTACTGCGAGCTGTATGGCCTCGTGGCCCCTCGAAGTAGCATGGACATACCGGGAGCTGAATTTGGCATTTTCCTCAAAAACCGCTGCCATGGTTTTTGCGGTGGCCATGAGGCGGAAGGCCTGCAGCAAGGTCGTGGCCGAAAGTTTTGATTTCGGTATTGTTCCGGTCATATTGGTCATATCTGGTTGTGTCCGATCAGCGCTTTTGGCCGTTTTTGAATGTAGCGATTGCCGTTTTTGCGAAAGGTGAAAGTGCCAGCCGGGCGCTGATTGCGGCACGTTCTGCCAGCAGCTCGTCCCAGTGTTCCGTCCCCTGCCAGCATACCAATTTCAGCGCATACATTGCTTCCGGGCTGGAAGCGGCCAACTGGCCTGCCAGGGTTTCTACGGCAGCGTCCAGCTCGGGAATTGAATCGTAAACAGCGGCATACAGCCCCTTCTCCATTGCCCAGCGCGCGCTTCTCCATGAAACTGCATCAATCGCGAGCTGGCTCATCGCGGAAGGGCCGATCTTTCGTTCGATCGCAGGGCCGACCACAAAAGGGCCGAAACCCACTGCCAGTTCGCTGAGTTTTATGGCCGCCCCGTCGGTGGCAAGACAATAATCTGTTGCGGCGGCCAGCCCTACCCCGCCGCCAACCGCTTTTCCCTGTACCCGTCCAATGATAAACTTCGGGCACTTGCGCATTGCGTTGATCACCCTGGCAAAACCGCTGAAAAATTCCAGGCTTTGCTCAAAATCCTCCAGGGCGCTGAGCGCTTCAAAGCGCGCGCCCGCACAGAAAGTCCGCTCCCCCTCACTTTTTAAAACGATTACCTTTACTGCTGCATCCCTGCCCAGGCTTTCCACCGCATTACACAGCGCCGACAGCAGGGAGGCGGGAAGCGCGTTTTGTGCCGGATGGGCGAAAGACAGCATTGCGATCCCTTGATTTATGGCTATATCCAGGCGACCATTTTGGATTTCGTTGTGCATGGTTCAATTTTATTGGTTTACCCCTCGTTTGCTGAACCGTTGCCGGCATCCACTTTCCGTACCATCGTCAGAATTGTGGCGATGGCTACCGTCTCCCCGAGGTTATCATAGACATCCACCAGCCACTTAACGATGCCCTTTGGCACATCCTGTTCATCGCGCTGCTCCTGCGGGGATTTTTCTTTTACCGTGAGCCTGACACCGATCGTCATGCCCGGATAGACCGGTTTTATGAAGCGGCACTCTTCGAGTCCATAATTGAGCAGCACGGGTCCTTTTTTAGGCTCTACAAACATTCCGGCGGCCTTTGACAATATCCAGTAACCGTGTGCGACCCGTTGTTCGAAGGGGGTACCCTCCAGTGCCGTGATATCGGTATGCGCATAGAAATGATCCCCGGTGAGGTTGGCAAAATTGATAATATCGGTTTCTGTGACCGTATGCCGATGGGTGAAGTGTGTATCGCCGACTTCGAGCTCTTCGAAGTACTTGCGAAATGGATGTACCGGGGCTTCCCGGTATGCCGCCCCTTGCTGGAATACCCCGGTGACTGCCGAAAGCATTGTCGGATGGCCTTGTATGGCCGTGCGCTGCATAAAGTGTTTGAGGCCGCGCAGGCCGCCCATTTCTTCCCCTCCGCCTGCGCGGCCGGGCCCGCCATGAACCAGCAAAGGCATAGGGGAACCATGGCCGGTGCTTTCCGGGGCACTTTGCTCGTTCAGGATGAGTATCCTGCCGTGATACGGAGCCGATTCCTCTACATACGCCCTTGCAAAACGCGGGTCGGTGGTAGCAATAGTGCTGACCAGGGAGCCCTTGCCCATGTTGGCAAGCTCGATAGCCGATTCCAGGCCTTCATAGGGCAGGAGCGTGGCCACCGGGCCAAATACTTCCAAAAAATGGGTGTCCAGGGCTTCAAAGGGCCGTTCGTTGAGCAGCAGGATGGGCGGAAAGAAGGCCCCCTTATCCTTTTCTGCCCCGATCAGCTCATAATCGTCCGGATTGCCGTACAGGATGGTGGATGAAGCCGCCAGTTGAGCCAATTTGTTGCGTACTTCCTGCTGTTGTGCCTTACTGGCAAGTGCCCCCATGCGCACCCCCTCGGCCCTGGGGTTCCCGAGGGTAGTTTTTGAAAGTTCCCCTGCAAGCGCCGACGCCACTGCGTCGAGCAGTTGCGCAGGGACGATTGCCCGGCGCACGGCGGTACATTTCTGGCCTGCCTTGGCCGTCAGCTCACGGCGGATTTCTTTGATAAACAAATCGAAAGTGGGGGTGCCCGGCAGGGCGTCCGGCGCCAGGACCGCCGCATTAAGGCTGTCCGCTTCCATATTGAACGGGACGGCGTGGTTAACAACGGCGGGCAGGGAGCGCAACATACGCCCGGTCTCCGCTGAACCCGTGAAGGTGACTACATCCTGTTCGGTCAATGGCTCCAGGATACCGACCCCGGTACCGCAATCCAGTTGGAGTGCGCCCTCCGGTAAAATCCCCGACTCGATGATATCGCGCACGACTGCCGCTGTGAGATAGGATGTTACCTCGGAAGGTTTTATGATGGAAGGCATTCCTGCGAGCAGGCTCACGGAAAGTTTTTCCAGCATCCCCCAGACCGGGAAGTTAAACGCATTGATATGGATTGCTACGCCGGGCCTTGGCGTCATAACATGCTGGCCGATAAAAGTCCCCCCCTTGGAGAGTTTGGCGGCTTCGCCCTCTACCAGCAGGTTGGAGTCCGGAAGTTTACGGCGAAGACTGGCATAGGCAAACAAGGTACCAATCCCTCCGTCAATATCAATCCAACTATCCTGCCGTGTGGCACCTGTGCGATAACTCCACTCGTAGTAGCGTTCCCGTGCCCCGGTGAGCATTAGTGCGAGCCGTTTGAGCATGCGCCCCCTTTCCTGGAACCCCAGGCGTCGGAGGGCCGGGCCGCCTATCCTGCGCGCATAAGCGGCCATTGCCCGATAATCCAGCCCATCGCTCCCGCAGGTAGCGATCAGCTCCCCGGTTACGGCATCGAACTGTGGTATGCCGCTGCCTTCATGCGGCTGCCACCGGCCTTGGGCATAATTGTGCAATTTCATCATGCGCTGTTATTGGAAAAATAAACTTGTTGCGACAGGTGGGCATCGCAAAAGAGCGCCATTTTACCGCTGTACGATCCCTGTCGCAAAAAAATGATGGTTTAGACCACACAAATATAACGAATTCGACGAACAAACGTTCGTTTTGTGTAAAAAATGGGGCTACTTGCGGCAGGCCGTTCCTCACAGAAAAAATACGTGCTATCCCATTTTTTTCTATTTTCGCGTAAAAGAAAAGTACCATTGGAACGCCTCGAACAACACGTGGAGAGTTTGATTTTTGCCTCTGACAATCCATTGTCCGTGCAAGAAATGCAGGCCTGTCTGCAGGAGACCTTCGGTATGGAGTTTCATCAGGAGCTCATTGAAAAAGCCATTGAGCAGCTCAGGGCCCGATATGCCGGGGATGATTTTGCATTTGAGATTGTCGAGATCGCCGGGGGGCACCAATTCATGACCAAAGGGGCATATCATCCCACTGTTGCTACCCTGCTCAAGCAGCGCAACCGGCGGCGTCTTTCCCAGGCAGCCCTTGAGACCCTTTCCATCATTGCATACAAGCAGCCGGTTTCAAAATCGGCGCTGGAAAAAATCCGTGGGGTAAACTGCGACTATGCCCTGCAGAAACTATTGGAAAAAGAGCTTGTTACTATTACGGGCCGTAGCGAAGGGCCGGGTCGCCCGTTATTGTACGGGACGAGCGAAAAGTTTATGAATTATTTCGGCCTTCGCAGCCTGCGGGATCTGCCGCAGCCCCGTGAATTCCAGTCTTCCGACCAGGTAATCGGGCAGGAGAGCCCTATTGAAGAACCTTTATGACCGGAATGGTGTGATTCGCCAAAATTTGAAACCACAATGACAGAAACAAAACCTTTAGTCAACCGCGTAACGGAAAGCGGCCTTATCACCCTTAACCTGGAGGACTTTTTTCCTGCCGGGGAAATGGCTGCTTTCGACCTGAAAGACTACTTGTTCATGGAGCTGATCCTGAAAGAAAAGGACTTTCGTGCGGCACTAAAGGCGCACGACTGGCAGGAATACCGGGATAAGATCCTCCTGGTCTATTGTTCCACCGATGCGATTATCCCGGTCTGGGCGTACATGCTGGTTGCCGCCCATGCCGAGCCTTATGCAAAGGATATTTTCCATGGTCATCGGCAGGCCTACTACGAATCGGCTTTCCTGAAGGCCCTGGCGAATTTCGACGCAGCGCAATACGAAGGGAAACGTATTGTGGTGAAGGGGTGCAGCCATCACCCTGTACCTGCTTCTGCATATCTGGAGCTCACCCGCCTGCTTCGTCCGTTTGCCCAAAGCATTATGTACGGCGAACCCTGCTCGACCGTGCCCATTTATAAAAAGCCGGCTGCGCCACAATCCTGAAAAAAGCCATGCGCGTTTACAGCCTGGCTGCAGGTATGATTTTTGTGGTGGAGCCTCTCCGGAAAAACACTCCCGTCCCGGTTCAACAACGATTAATTTTTTTACAGCTATGAAAAATATTGCCGTATTCACCTCCGGCGGGGACGCCCCGGGCATGAACGCATGCATCCGGGCAGTAGTACGCAGTGCCCTGCATTTTGACCTTGAGGTATATGGAATCATGCGCGGCTACCAGGGAATGATCGAAGACGACTTTATACCGCTAAAGCGGGAGTCCGTCAGTAATATTATTCAAATGGGCGGTACGATACTCCGTTCTGCCCGATCGGCCCTTTTCCGTACGCCGGAAGGGCGGTACAGGGCTTACGAAAACCTTTGCCGAAGAAATATTGATTGCATTGTGGCCATTGGCGGCGATGGCACCTTTACCGGTGCCAAGGTTTTTATGGAGGAGTATCCCGACATCCGCATTGTGGGGTGCCCCGGCACCATAGACAACGACCTCTACGGGACCGACTACACCATTGGCTTCGATACTGCGATCAATACGGCCATGGAGGCCATTGACAAGATCAAGGACACGGCGAATGCGCATGACCGGCTATTTTTTATTGAAGTCATGGGCCGCGACGCCGGTTTCATCGCGATGGCCACGGCGATTGCGACCGGGGCCGAGGCCGTTTTGGTACCGGAGATGCCGACGGACATCGAAAAGCTCATCGAGACGCTGACAAAGGGCTGGCAGAAGAAGAAGACTTCGAGCATTGTTATTGTTGCAGAAGGCGAAGAGGCAGGCGGTGCGTTCCAGGTTGCTGAACTGGTAAAGGAAAAAATGCGTGCATACGAAATTAAGGTGAGCGTCTTAGGCCACATTCAGCGGGGGGGGCATCCGAGCTGTATGGACCGGCTCCGTGCCAGCCGTATAGGCGTTGCGGCCGTCCAGGCCCTCATAGATGGGGAAAAGGGGGTCATGGCCGGCATCATCCACGATAAAATCTGCTTTACGCCATTCGAGCAGGCGATTAAACACAACCAGGAAATTAACCCCCGCATTTTACAGATGGTGGATATTTTAAGTTGAAGCCGGATTTATTGTGGCGGAATCTCTGCGAGTTGGAAAAGGCGACCATACCGGCACAATGGCCGGTGTGGAGCCCGCTGTTTACCCTGCCAAATTAAAAATACGTAAATATGGCCGCTTTGTTATCCAGGCGCCTGTTCGTGCGCATGAGACTACCCTTGCTCATACTCGCCTTGCTTTGGATCATAGAGATCTTTCAGTGGACGACTGGGCTTGACCTGGGGTTTCTCGGCATTTTTCCACGGGAAATCCCTGGGTTGAAGGGGGTGGTTTTCGCACCCTTGATCCATGGTGGCTTTGGGCATTTACTGGCAAATTCTGTCCCATTTCTGGTATTAGGCGGGATGGTGATGTTTTTTTATCCCCGGGTTGCAAAGACGGTATTTTTATTGATTTACCTACTGACCGGTCTCGCGGTATGGGTTTTTGGGCGGTCGGTATTTCATATAGGTATGAGCGGCGTCATTTATGGCCTTGTTGCCTTTATTTTCTGGAACGGTATTTTCCGGCGCAACATCAAGTCTATTGCTTTGGCGGCCGTTGTACTTTTCTACTACGGCTCGATGCTCCTGGGGATCTTGCCGGCGGACGGGGATATTTCCTGGGAAAGCCACTTGCTGGGCGGCCTGTCGGGCATTTTTGTTTCTTTCCTGTATAAGAACCGGTTGGAGACGGACGAAAGGCCAAAAGCGGTAGTCGGTGAGGAGCCGGAAAGCAGGTATTTCCTGGACAGGGACACCTTTGAACGGATCCGCGAACCGCGGAGCGCCGACAACGAGCAGGACACGCGCTAAGCCAAGTCGGCGAAATTTTTAACAAAACCATTGAGGCCACCGGCCTGTAATTGTGCCTGCAACGCGGATGCCTGTTGCACGGTAGCGAAATTCCCGATCATTACGACGAACAGGACTTGTCCGCTCGCACGCGATTCGAAGACGGATACCGGATGGGCGTAATTGTTTTTCAGCCTGCTGACTAAATGGAAGGTATTCTCGTAGGTGTGAAAAGCCCCCATTTGTATTCCCCAGCCCGTTCCTGGCACCTGGCCGGGCGTTACGGTGGGCTGCTGTGGCTGGGGCGCTACCTGTCCCGGGCTGCCCTTTCTGCGCAGCGCTTCTGCGACCGCATTTTCGGCATTGACCCGTCCGTAGCCATACTTCCGGGAATGGCCGGCCACGTATTCCCAGGAGTTGCCGATTTTATCGGCGGTTTGGATCAGGATATCTTTTACCTCCCGCGCGGTTAGATTGGGGTTGGCCGAAAGGATGAGGGCACAGACCCCGGCAACGATCGGTGCAGCAGCGGAGGTACCCCCGAAGTGTTTATGGGCATTGCCCCTTGAGCGGCCATCAACCCAGTAGCGGTTTTCTCCCGCTTTGCCCTCGGTGCCGGGATCCCAGTAGGCGCGTGCGGCCGTTACCGGCCAGCCGGCCGTTACCGGCCAGTTGGCCGCACTGGAAGGGGCGCAGACGGTCACTTCCAGCCCTTGGTTGGAATACGAAGCATGTTGGTTATCGCTCGTGCAGGCGGCGACGGCGATGACCTCGGGTATTACCGCGTAATGGTTGATATAGGGCAGAGATTCATTTCCGACTGCGAAGACGACCACGCAGCCTTTCCCGCCCCTACCTTCGCGCGCCACACGTGCGATGGCTTCCTTTTTACGGGCGCCCACGGGCATTTCCACATCCGTAGTACCCCAGCTACAGGAAATCACATCTGCACCGTTTGCTGCGCAATAGTTGAACATGAACTCGTTTTCCACATCGCTGTAGGAGGTGCCGTTGAACGGGAGGAATTTTGCATTAGGTGCCACTCCGACGATACCCGTACCATTTGCCCCTGCGATAGCCAGGCTGGCGCATGGCGTACCGTGGGTGGTTTCGATATTTCCCTGGGGGATTATCGCAGAGCGCGTGGCCAAATCCAGCGGGCGAACGATTTTACCCTGAAAATCGGCATGTGACATATCGAAGCCGTTATCTATCACTGCCACCGTGATATTGGACGACCCCATTCCGCCCAGTCGGCGCCAGGCACTGAGTACCCGTATGTCCGCGCCCCGGGTAAGGGGGACGTTGGTATCTGGCAGAAAGCCGTTATTTTGGAGGTGCCATTGATGGGAAAAAAGCGGATCTGAAGGCACGACCGTATATTCGTCCAGGATGGTATCCCAGTCTGGCTGCGCCGTTTTGACCAGGCAGGATGCCTGGGCAAGCTCCGCAGTTTTGATCGGGTTGGGACTTTGAGCCGTTACCTTTACGAGGAGGAAGCCGGGCTGTCGGCGTTCGGCCAGTTCGAGGGCGAATTCGTCCAGGACGATTTTTTCCTCTTCTTCGCTTACCCCTTCCTCAAACGTCAGGAAGATATAGCCATTTGGTACGAGGGGCCGATTGCTGCCTTCCGGATAATAGACGTGCGTACCCAGTTCGACCTCGTCGAGTTGCCGCACCGCATCCAGCTTATCCTCGAGGGGCATATCAGAGGTATCGAGTTCTACGAGCGTGAACCCTCCGATTTGCGGATAAACCTCCTGGCGCACATAATCCGGGGGTGTTAAGCTTCGGGAGGAGGTGGAAATCCGGAGGCCTGCCAGGCGCTTGCTCTTACGGAGCCTGATCTCGCCATTTTCGCCTTTGATCGTCGTCACGCCCATACATCTGGATTTAGGTTAGGCCCTTTCGAGGTAAAATTCGTGGTAGAGTTTTTGTAATTTCTTGCGGGCGAAAAAGATGCGGCTTTTGATTGTACCGAGGGGCGAGCCAAGCTCTTCTGCGATTTCCTCGTACTTGAACCCCTCGAAAGCCATCATAAAAGGCTTTCGGAAGTCTTCCGGAAGTGTATCTACCATCCCCATGAGCTCGGTGAACTCTACGGACGTTTCCCCGTCATTGGGGATGACCTCCGTTCCGGAGTCCAGGTAGTAATTATTGGGGGTTTGGTCAATGATCAGGTTACGGCGCAGCTTTTTGCGGTAGTTGTTGATAAAAATATTGCGCATGATCGTGACTGCCCATGCTTTGAAATTCGTGCCCGGGTGGTATTTATCGGCGTTGGTGATGATACGCAGGGCGGTATCCTGGTACAGATCTTCCGCATCTGCGGGGTTCCCGGTCAATTTCAGGGCAAAGGCCCTCAGGGAAGCGCTGATTTTATCGAGTTGAATTTGGATTTGATCCTGTATTTCCACGTACATTTCAGACGGTTTGGTCAGGGATTTTGTAATCTATTTTAACACAAAGTTATGTGTTCTGGCTATTAAGTGCAAAAAATTCATACATTTTAACCCCTCTTTCGATAAAATAAGACAATAAAACGACAATTCGGGCATTTTTAGCGACAATTGTTAAATTTTTTAACAACCATAAACCATGTTGCCGGTGTATTGTATATAATTAGGTGTTACCTGCGCGCCCGGCCGGGGCAGTGTAAAAAGCCCCTTTGCGCCCGAGGTAAAGAAAGCGCTTTTTACGCAGTTTCTGAGCTGGACGCTGCTGTTTGCCGACCGTTATCTCCCCTGTCTGCTGCCGGTGGGGGCATAATGGCCGGTGGGTTAGCGCGACGATTATTCAGTTAAAGGACTTCAAAGCCCTGGCAGCCGTTGGTTGAGAGGGCAAAAAAATTTGGGGCAACAGCCTATGGACGGAACAGATTTTTTTTCAGCCCAAACCTACTTACACCGGAACATCCGTTTCCTGCGCAAGGCCATGGGCTGGAGCCAGGAAGAGCTTGCAGCAAGGGTTGGCTTGAACAGGGGCAACATCGCGTCTTACGAAAATGGGACTGCCGAGCCAAAAATCGGGAACCTTTTAAAAATGTCCCTCCTGTTTGGAACAAGTATCCACGACCTGGCGCACAAAGACCTGGAGCAGGAGCCCGTACCCGGCAACACCAGCCTGCCTTCCCCCCTGCCCTTGACATTCGATCCGGGTGCGCTGCCCGGGTATGCGTCGCGGGCGCAGGAATTGCAGGATGTCATGAACGGGCTGCGCACCTGCTGTAAGTTTAAGTTGAAAAACATCGAAGAAGCATCGGTCAACGATCTGCAGATCGTAGCGATGCACTTCGAAGAGTTGTTCAATGCCGCTCAATCGCTGATGCAGGAGCACCTCGCACTGCTCCAGTTGCTGGACGGTTGCCCTTCCCCTACAAGCCCCTTGCCTGGGCAGGGCAACCTGCCGGAGCGCACAGGATAGGGAATAAGGCCAAATAATAAACCGCTACCGCCGCTTGCTCAAAAACCCGTCAAAAGTGCATTCAAAGCCAACATAGCATTAAATTTTTTTCATATATTTGTATCGTTGGGCGCGAACCATTAAACGCCGAACGGAATAACTTTCGGGGAAGGGAATCATCAAGGGCCACAAAGCGCACTTTTTCGTCTGGATAGTGCCCTTTTGTCATTCATCTGCGTATGCTTGTTTAAAGCCTCTGTGCAGGCGAATCAACGCTCCTTTTTTACCTTCCTTCCGACCCTGTGCAATAAGTCCGATAATCCCTAAATATCCAAGATCTCATGAACCTGAAAACCATCTTGACCGGCCTGAACCTGCTGATATGGTCAGCCACGGTCCTCGCCGCCCGGCCACAGTCGCCTTTCCGTCCTTTGAACCTTCAGGAAGCGCTGGGGGTTGCCCGAAAAGAGAATAAACCCGTACTCGTTTATTTCTCTGCCTCCTGGTGTATGCCCTGCCAGTGGATGGAAAAAAATACCTTTACCGATCCTGCACTCACAACCTATCTTCAGGATCGCTTCATCAGCGTGAAGCTCGATTTTGACGATACCCAGGGGCAATCGGCGGCTGCCCAGTACAAAGTAAGCAAGCTGCCTACCATTCTCATTTTCAATTCCCTGCGCCAGTTGATCGGAACGCACCAGGAAATGATGGAGCCCGAAAGGCTGCTCGAGATATTAAAGCGATATACGCCCAACAGCACCCCGGTAGGCGGCGGCCTCAGTGCCCCCAAGGCCCAGACAGGCCACCTCAACCGCCCACCAATGGTTACCGAAGGACCCGGTATGCCCGAGGAAAACTTCGCTAACGGAGCCTCCTCTCGGAACGCTGCCGAACCTGCCAACAGCCGGACGAACGCCCCCGGGATTTACACGCCAAACCTTGCCCCGAAAAAGTACGGGATACAAATCGGGGCTTTCGGGGCAATCGAAAATGCGGATGTGGTAAAAACAGACCTTGAGGCCCGGTACAGGTTGCCGGTGTTCATCATCCAGGACAGCGCCCCGGGAAGGGCCTCCTTCTTCAAGGTCGTCGTCGGTGCGTTCAAATCCGAGGAGGATGCGCTGCAACTGCTCGACCGCCTCCAGCGCGACGGTCGCCAGGGTTATATCCGGGAATACTGAGGGATGGAACGCAAATTGTTCAGAAATATCGGCCGCCTGTTTCAGGTCGTTGAGCATCCCTCCGGGCAAGCTTCGCGGGGGGATTTGGGCAGGCAGTTTGTGCGCGGCAAGGATATGGACGTATTGCCGCATATCGAAGACGCCTTCCTCCTGATCGAAGGGGGGCATATCGCTGACTACGGCCCTGATGCGGATTGCCCCTATCCGGACGATGGCACAGACTTGGGCGGGCGTTATGTCCTTCCCTGTTGGTGCGACGCCCACACCCATCTGGTTTTTGCTGCAAGCCGGGAGCAGGAGTTCCTGGCGCGGATCAAGGGGGCAACGTACCAGGATATTGCCCGGGCGGGCGGAGGCATCCTTCATTCCGCCCGCCGTTTGCAGGACACCCCGGAAGAAGCCCTACTGGAATCGGCCCTGCAACGTCTGGATGAAATACAGCAATCGGGCACCGGTGCGGTGGAAATCAAAAGTGGCTATGGCCTGACCCTGGATGCAGAGCTCAAGATGCTGCGCGTGATCCGGGCGCTCAAAAGCCGGTCGCCATTGACGATCAAGGCGACCTTTCTTTGCGCACATGCCCTTCCCGAAACATTTGCAGGAAGACGCGACGCATACGTGGATATGGTCGCAGGGGAATGGATCCCGAGGGTTGCAGGGGAAGGGCTGGCAGATTACATAGATGTCTTTTGTGAAAGCCAATTTTTCAGCGCCGCCGATATGGGGCGGCTCCTCGAGGCGGGCCTCCGCCACGGCCTGAGGGGGAAAGTCCATACCAACCAATTTAATGCTATTGGGGGCGTCGCAACGGCCATCCGGTGCGGAGCCGTCAGCGTTGACCATTTGGAGGTCGTAGAAGAAGATGAAATACAGGCCCTTGCACAAAGCGGGGTCAGGCCCGTGTTGCTGCCCTCCGCGCCATTTTTTCTGGGCGACCATTACCCCCCTGCCCGTCGGATGATTGATGCGGGACTCGGTGTTGCCCTTGCGAGTGATTTCAACCCTGGCTCCTCCCCTTCCGGCAGGATGCCCTTTGTCCTCACCCTCGCTTGCACCCAGCTTCGCATGACCCCTGCAGAAGCGATCAATGCCGCTACCATTAACGGCGCGTTTGCCATGGAGTCGGCAGAATCCGTTGGAAGTATTGACCGGGGGAAGCTTGCCAACCTCATCATCACCACGCCTGTACCCTCCCTGGAGTACCTTCCCTACGCATTCGGCAGCGACTGGATTGCCGGGGTACTGATCAAAGGAAAGGCCGTACGCGGCAATTTTTAGCCCGGGGGCTTCCCAACGCGACAAGTCTATCCAACCTTTTCGTATTTTGCGGCCGAGTTCGTACGAACTAAAGCAGAATGGCAATATTTACCGGTAGCCGGCGTTTTTCCCTTCGTAAACCATCACCGCAAAGCACAATGCACGAGCGCATGATCAGACTTATATCCGCCCTCACGGGCTTGTTTTTGACCCTGACCGCCCAGGCACAACAACTTCCCGCCAATATTGAAATCAAGGGGAATCAGGAAGGGGCTTTTATCCGTTCGAGGGCAGCCTGTGCAAACGATGCCGGCACGCTGCGCTTTGGCCCGTTCACCGGGCAAAGCAATTCCGTTACGAACAAGCAAGTGTTCCTTTGTTTCAACGACTCGCTGAATATCGTACACAACAACGACTTCAACCTCAGCGGAGATCCAGACGGGTTTACCCCGCCGGGGATCCGTTACGCGCTTTACGACTGTCCGCCTACCGTCAGCGGGCCAAGGCTTGCCGATATCCTGAATGACCGCTGCCTGAACAAGACCAGCCCGATTATCGTAAACGGGCAGCCCGTCCTGCAGTCCAGGGGAATATGGATCACTACCGATGGCAACCCTTCCGGCAATATTTCCCTTTTCAACCGGGGGCAGTACCAGTCGGCCTATGCCGGTGGAAAACCTGTAGCATTTTGGTTTGCCCCCATCACGATTGATGATTTCGGCAGGCTCACTTATGAAGCCGACCCGGTGACCGGCGAGGCCGGGCCCTGCGTAAACGTTCGCAGGGAAGCCGCATTTGAGGTCGTATATCTCAATGCTATTGAGGCCGGAAATATCCTTACCAGCCTCAATGGGCAGCCCTGCCAGGGCTCGTTCGTGGTGCGCGGAGGCCTGCCGGAGTATGACTCCCTCACCAACTACGCCATTTCCCTCCGCCTGGTCTCCAACCCCTCCATAACCGGTAAAGTCATCAGCCCCTCCAGGCCGGGGCACCTGGATACCGTGCGCTACTTCGTCCCCCAGCCGGGCACATACGAAGTATTGGTGGAAGACGGAAAAAGCTGCGAAGCGCGTTTCACCCTGGATATGGCCGGCTGCGAAGCCGTCACGTTTTCCCTACCCTTCCTCAACGCCCGGCCGGGAGATACCGTCTGCCTGCCGCTACGCGTGAGGGACTTCAGCAAAGTAGGGGCACTGGAGATGAGCTTCTCCTGGGATACGACGGTACTCGGATTTGTGCAGGCACGCAATTTCAATACAGATATGAAAGGCCTGGGCGGAGGCAGCATCAGCATCAGCGGCGGAAAACTCGTCCTCTCCTGGCTGGATGCCAACCTCGCCGGGGGGATTACCCTTCCGGACAATGCCGAGCTATTCTCGCTATGCTATCGGGTAAAAGGGAACTTTGGCAGCAGCAGCCCGGTAAGGATATTCCCTTCCATCATCCCCGAAGAAACCGTCGGCACGACCGACCCCCGGCCGCTGGGGTATATCCTCAACAGCGGCCAGGTAAACGTCTCTGCCAGTACCCTTTTTCTGGACCTGCAGCAGGACAGCGTGAGCTGCAAGGGTGGGGCCACCGGTGCCTTTACCATACGCGTTGCCAATGGAGTGCCCCCTTACAACATTTCCTGGCAAAGTATATCCCCCCTGCCAAACGACAGCGGGACGGGTACGATCGGAAATTCCGGGGGCAGCCTGAGCATCTCGGGCAAACCCGCCGGCCAGTATCGGGTGCAGGTGCGCGACTTCCAGACTACGCCCGGGTTCAACTCGGTTTCCGATACGGTGGAAATTCTGGAACCCCCAATTATTGCCGTACAGCTCGTTGATCAAAAATCCCCAAGTTGCTTCGAAGCCGCCGATGGCTCAATCAAGGCAATTATTTTTATTGATGCAGTACAAATCGTCAATCCCGGACCAGAATATATTTTTAAATGGAATGTTCCCGGGGCCACAACGGCGCAACTCTCCAATATCCCGGCGGGTTCATACTCGGTTACGGTGAGCAATGCCGCAGGCTGCAGCTCCCAGGCGAGCACCAATCTTTCCCAACCGGCAGAAATTGTGCTGACCCCCACGATCACAGATGCCTCCTGTTCCGGGGTAGCCAATGGCGGCATTGTACTTCGTGCCTCCCGCAGGTTTGTCACCAATCCGGAGACTTACAGTTTTACCTGGGCGGGCCGGGCGACCGAGCGCGGGCAGGTGTCCACCCTCAACAACTTATTGCCCGGCACCTATTGCGTGACCGTCAGCGACGACAAGGGCTGCTCCATCGCGCGCTGCTTTACGGTCGGCGCTGCCAAGGTATTAAGTATTGATGCGTTGATTACCGACGCCGCCTGCAACGGCACCTGCGATGGCGCCATTACAGTAACCGGCAGGAGCACACTGCCCGCCCTGCCCAACACCTTTACCTGGTCCGGGAGCCTGGGCGGGAACCCTGTCAGTACCAGTAACAGCAGTACGGTGCGCAATCTGTGTGCAGGTGTTTTTGTGGTGACGATGCGCGACAGTGATCCTGCAGGATGCCGGGTAAGCGATACCCTGACCGTCGAAGAGCCGGCCCCGCTGGATGTCGCCCTGGTAGAGCGCGTCAATGAGACTTGCGTAGTCGGGCAGGATGGTCGTTTAGCCGTCAGCGTCAGTGGTGGGACGGGGCCTTACCGTTACTTCTGGAGCAACGGGCAGCGCGATTCCGTCGCCTTTAACTTGACGGCAGGGGTGTATGATCTGCGCGTTCTCGATGCCAACGACTGCGAAAATGCCCAGTTTGAGGGGACAATTACTGCACCGGCCCCACCTGTAATCACCAGCCTGCTCAACGATACCCTAAACTGTTCGACCGACGTCAACGGCTCCCTCAGCATCACTGCCAATCCGGGAGGCGCCGCGATTGTTTCGATCAATTGGAGCAATGGAGGCAGTGGGGCCCGGATTGACAAACTCATTCCGGGAGCTTACGAAGTCATTGTTCTCGCCGCAGATGGCTGCCAGGCAGTGGATACGGCGTTTGTAATTGCCCCTGAGCCCATCCGCCTGAATGCGGTCACCGCACAATCCCCTCGTTGTCCCGGCGAAGCAAATGGGCAGGCAACTATAAACGCAGGAGGCGGTACACGTCCATACCGCTACGTCTGGGCGACATCTGCCAAAAACGACACCACCCTCTTCCCGCTGCGGCCGGGGCTGTCCGCAGGCGTTTATGCGTTTACCATCACCGATGCCAACAACTGCCCGGGCGTCAGGGACACGGTCCGCATCAACGACCCGCCGCGTATCCGGGTCAGTTACCGCGATACCCTTGCGGTAAGCTGTTATGAGGGATCATGCAATGGGGCCGTAACAGCTATCGGGGGGTATGCCAATGGGGCCGGTGGCAGGTTTACGTTTACCTGGGGCAGCGGGGAAACGGCGAGCAGGATATCCTCCTCGCGCGCCGTACAGCTTTGCCGGGGCCCCAATACCCTTGTCGTGGTGGATTCCAACGCCTGCGCATTCCTGGATACGGTCAATATTCCCAGCCCCCCTGAAATCTCCGTTGTCTTCACCGGGGAGCCGGTAAGCTGTAACCGGGGACGGGACGGCAGGATCAGCGCCCAGGTCAGTGGCGGGACGCCGGGTTATACTTATCTCTGGCTTCAGAACAGCATCGGACTGCCCGCTGTTAGTGGGCTTGCCGCCGGGAATTATACCCTTCGCGTCACCGATGCCAGGGGTTGCCCTAAAGAAAGCTCCTTTACTGTTACGGAGCCCGACGAACTCAAAGTCGCAATTGACGCTTCGGGAACCAATAATGCGCGGTGCAACGGCGGGCAGGACGGCCGTATCAGCGTTAAAGTCAATACCAACGATAAGATCAACCTGCTCGGCACCAGTCCCTTTAGCTGGTCAAATGGGATTGCGCCGGGCAATTCCGCTACCGCCCGGCAGCTTGCTGCCGGAAATTATGCTGTGACTGTAACCGACTTAAAAGGTTGCCAGGCCTCGCTTTCCTATGAAATCCTGCAGCCGCCGCCCATCACAGCCGTCATCCGGCCCCCGGCGGAGCCGAGGTGTTTTGGAGAGCCTACCAGCCTTCGCATAGATTCGATTCGCGGAGGCAACGGGGCAACTTTCCTGGATTATGTTTTCAACATCAACAATAGTGGTATTAGCTTCCCGCCCAACCAGGCGGCGACGATCTTTGCGGGGGAGGTTATTGTAACTATCGAAGACCCCCTGGGATGTACCTTCTCCGACACCCTTTTCGTCAATCAGCCCGACGAGCTCAAAGTATTTTTCGATCCGGCGGAGATTGTAGTCGAACTCGGGGATTCGCTCACGACGCTGGAGCCGATCATCACCAATTCCCTGCCGATTGACAGTTTCCTCTGGTCGCCAATGCTGGGCCTGTCTGCGATAAATATCGAAAACCCAAGGATTTCAGGTCTGTTGGACAATCAATTATTCACGCTCCGCGTCAGGGATATTAATGGGTGTATCGCAACAGGAAGTATTTTTGTAGAACTGGACAGAAACAGGAACGTCTATATTCCAAATATTTTTTCTCCAAATGGCGATGGGCGCAACGATGAGCTCCGTGTTTTCGCCTGCAACGGCGTAACCCAGGTCAACTTTGCTCAGGTGTACGACCGCTGGGGAGGGCTGGTATGGGAATCCAGGGGCCTCAGCCCGGATTGTTTGAGCGGCGCCCCGCTATGGGACGGAAAAGTCCGGGGCAAGGAAGCTCCGGCCGGCGTGTACGTCTATATTATTGAGGTGAAATTCCTGGACGGCGTCACCCTCGTCTATCGGGGAGATACTGCCCTCATCCGCTAAGTCCCCTCCGGAAAATACCGCAGCAAGGCCCAAAGTCTTCTTAGAGACACCTCATTTTCGCGAAATCGCGAAAATGAGGTGTCTCTCAAAATATAATTTGGCGGGGTTGTGTGAAAAGGTTTTTGCCGCCTGCGGCGGCAGAATATTCTTTTGAAACCGACGTGTTTT
>JBMOJO010000398.1:0-2646 GCA_049315745.1 Saprospiraceae bacterium
GCAAAATCAGGAAAAACACATCGGCTTCAAAATAATCTTTCGCCGCCGCAGGCGGCGAAAGATTATTCCCCGAATTTACCAAAGGCATACCCCTTTTCCCGAAGATCCTGGATTAACCTGGGCAGCAACGCATAAAATTTGTCTTTTCTCCGCGGATCCGTGCCAATATGGATCAGCAAGTGCGCACCATTGAATTTTTCAGGGGATTCCTTTTCGAATTTGAGGACTTTTTCCAGAAGCGCCTCGCTGCTACGGTAATTTGGCAGTTCAGGCCAGGTATAATCGGCATTGGTGCCCGTTCCCGGGGTGAAATTGACTAACTGAACTCCCACTTCCTTGCTCCATTCAGCAATATCAGCATTATACCACTCATAGGGGGGCATGAAGTAGCCGGCATCTTTTCGGGCTATGCCCAGGGATTCGAGGGCAGTATAGTTGGCGCTCAAGTCACTGAGAAAGGTGGGTTTGTCCAGGAGGGTGGAATCCCGCTGTTCCCAGGGACAATATAGGAGGTGCTTGTCGGAATGTGGACCGATATAATGACCATCGGCTTTCAATTCTTTTACTGCTCCAGGAAATTGGCGCAAAAAGTCGCCGGTGAAGAAGAAAGAGCCCAAAATACCGGCATTTTTGAGGGTTTTTCGGATCGAGCGGGCCCCATCTGCAAATTCATGCCCGGTAAAGCATAGGTAAACTGTTTTGTCTTTTGGCTGGTGCTGTATAATCGCCCCGTAAGAATCGCGCTCGTAACGGCCGGTTTGAAAAGCTTTTCCTTCCTTTTCCAATGCAGAAAGGAAATAAGTCAGACAGGCCGTGCCATCCATAGTGGGTTCGTTGGAGGAATAGTCGCCGTAGTCATCGTGATAGACGACAAGCGGGGATTGAAAAGCCTCAAATTCGTCGGCTTCGTAGAGGCTGATGCCGATGAGCTTATTCCAGATAGACCCATAGATCGGACCGTCCACCAGTCCGCCGTCAATAGGGAAATTGTGCAGGTGGGTGAACGCAGAATGCGGATCTTTTGGCCAGATACCATTTTTGGGCAGACCGATAATCATGCTGGTGCCCCAAGGGTTACACCCGAAAAGCCAGTCGAGGAGGGCATTTTCCATCTCCACATAACGTTGGTCGCCACTCACTTCCCGGTAAAGCCGGCACTGGGTGAGCATCGCCGTCACCAAGTTGTTGCTGCACCAGATAAAGGGCACTCCAAAAAGGAAGGGATTGTTTTTTCCCCTTTGCCAGACGGTGTCAATGCCTCGCCGCATATAATCGCGAAATTCGGCGGTCACCTCTGGCGAACTTTCTGCAGCAAGGAAGTAATGTCCCATATTCATAAAGGGATACCACTGATAATGGCGCGCCGTATCGCTGCCCATCCAGGGGGTGGTGGGCTCCATTCCGCCAAAGGCAGCCGCTTCGCGCAATAGCGCATCGTCTTTTCGGAGTCCATGGAGCTGAATGGCCGCCAGCTCCATATCGTCGGTCCAGTTTTCTTCTTCGTAAAAATAAGGCGCCCGGCACGGTGCAGTTTGGTTATATCCGGGTTTCGTCTTGCCAAACTTGTAGGCATCCTCGGCCCGTGGGATAAGCGCTTTGGCATATTCCGGGTAATAATCCCGCAATATTTCGCTCCCCAGGGCAAATGCCGAGGCAAACTTTCCGGCAGAGGAAGAAACCCCCTGGGTCCGATTTTTGTGGCGGAAGGCTCCCTGGGGTTCTCCGGTGATGAGGTAAACGGGGCGGGCAAAGCCTTTATCCGTGGCGTAGAGGACGGAATCTTCCGTGGGGAGCCGCATTTTGAGATGGTCGCGGTCATCGGCGAGTTGGTTGTAGTATTCGCCGGGGCGCGGGTTGAGCTTGAGCAGCCAGTCCATGCCCCATTTCGCTTCATCCACGATGTCGGGGATGCCGTTCGGGCCGGGAAGCCCTGACGCGTCGAATACATCGCCGAAGCTTTCGGGGTTCTGGCGGTAGGCGAAGAGCATCTGGAAAACGGCATTTGCCGAGGTGGGCAGGTACTGGAGGTAGTCGGAAGCGTCGTGCCAGCCTCCGGCAACGTCGAGATAGGTAGAATCCCGCACCGGGTCGGGGTGATATACGATAAACCCGTCTTCGACATGGCAACTATCGCGGAGGTAGGGGTTATACCCGCTGCGCTGTTGGCGCATATAACGCAGCACGAAGTCGGCTGCGCCATCATAGACGTCGGCCCCAATTCGAAAATTAGGGGAAACCACATCGCCTGCCCGCAGGTAGTAGGCCCCCGGCGCGGAAAATTCGCTGAAATCGAGGCGCCAGCTATGGGAAAAAGCCGCATAAGCGCCAAACGCTTTGATTTTTTTTCCCTGATAGACCTGCCGGTTCGTCAAGGCATCATACAGGGCAAATTCCCGGATTTCCAGGCCTCCCTTAGATACCAGAACCGCCACTTTGCTGCCCTGGGGCAGATATCCCATCTGGTTGATGCGGATCCAGGCATTACCATTTGGGAAAAATGTACTGCCCGAAAAGCCCAGGCTGAGGACGGCAAACAGGATAAGGCCGGCAAATCGTACGAATTTCATTAATGGTAATTTTTATTCTATTGTAACTATTTACCAGGGGGTATCCGCGGCTTCGCCGCGAAGGATTTTTTTTGAGGTT
>JBMOJO010000399.1:0-2631 GCA_049315745.1 Saprospiraceae bacterium
TTGCTTCGCAAAATCAGGGAAAAGATGTCTCTATCCAAAAAGTACTTCGCCGCCGCAGGCGGCGAAGTACTTTTCACACAACCCCAAATAGCGTATTGATGACGGCTTTTAAGAAATAAATTATGGACTTAAACAAATCCGCCGGGATAAAGGCTTTAATATTTGTTCTTGCCTCTCACCCCATTTCGCTTCTGGCGCAGCAGTCCAATCGTTTTGCCCCTGTGGATTCCTTTTTGTCTGCCCAGATCCAGTCTGGTAAAGTGAGCGGGGCGGTTGCGCTTGCCTGGGAGCGCGGTAAGGAAGCATATCTATTTACCGGCGGGTACGCCGATATTGCAGCTAAACGTCCGATGCAGCGGACCACGATTTTTCGATTGGCGTCCATGACCAAGGCGATTGTTTCGGTGGCCTGTCTTCGACTGGTGGAACAGGGCAAAATACAACTGGACGCCCCACTGTCCAGGTATATACCGGAATTTGCCGGGGTACAGGTGCTTTCCAGGGGATTATCCGGCAGGGATACCCTGGTGCCGCTGGATAGGCCGATAACCTTACGCCATTTACTTACCCATACGTCGGGAATTTCGTCTGCAGATGAATACCCGCAGCACGCTGCGTATTACCGGGAGGCTGGGATTGGCTTTGGGCTCGGGGCGGGCTTTGCTTCTCTTGAGGAAGAAGTAAGTGCGCTGGCCAAAATTCCTTTGATGCACCAACCGGGCGACCGTTTCAGCTATGGGAACAGTACGGATGTGCTGGCAAGGGCCATGGAGGTTGCCGGCGGGCAGCCGCTCGATCAATTGTTAAAGAAATTAATCTTCCGACCTGCCGGGATGAAAGACACCTATTTTTATCTTCCCAGGTCAAAGGCCGGTCGCCTTGCCACCTTGTACACAGGCATACAGGACATTAAACCTGCAGCCAAAAGCTCGGCCTTTGATCCTGATTATCCGATAAATTCAAGTGGGACTTTTTTTTCCGGAAATGGAGGCCTGGTTTCGACCCCCAACGATTATCTGCGTTTTCTGGAAAACCTGCTCACGAGCGAGCGCCTGCTGAAAGCTGACAGTTTTCAGGAATTCATCAGCAACCAGATCGGAGACAAAACCTTTATATTCGGTGGCAGGCCCTCTGTAAACCCCTTCGGTCTGGGTGTTGCTTTGACTTCCGAAAAAGGCACTGTAAATAACGGTGCTTCTGTTGGTTCCTTTTTCTGGGGCGGGGCTTTCAACACTGCATTCCTGGCTGACCCCTCCAAGCAGCGGATTACGCTGATTTTCTTTCAACATTATCCATTTATCTATTCGGGCTTGCTTTCTCAGTATGAAAGAATGGTCAATAAGGTACTGGACGGGAAGCATCATGCGGAATAGCCGAATACCGGCAGGATTGTGTAAAACGTCTTTTCATGGCGCTTCGCGCCAAATATTATTTTGAGAGAAACCTCATTTCAATGATTTCGCGAAGCGAAATCATTGAAATGAGGTTTCTCTCAAAATTAAATTCTGCCGCAGAAGGCGGCAGAATATTTTTCTGATAGACAGGTCATTGTCACGATTTCGCGAAGCGAAATCGTGACAATGACCTGTCTATCATATTTTTATCTCCGGCATGCCGTTAGATCACCTTAGGGAAGCGAGAAGAAATTTTTAAAGAAAAGCATCTGAAAAGGTACCGCATTCGTCCAGTAAGGCCAATTGTGGCCTCCGGGGCGGCTGATGTACTCGTGCGGGATATTGCGGTAGAGCAATGCGCGGTGCAGCGCTTCATTGACTTCATAGAAAAAATCGTCCCTGCCGCAGTCAATGATTATTGCCAGGGCATCCTTCTTCAGCAGGTGGAGGAGGTTGATTACCGTATGTGATTCCCAACGCTCCGGAAATTCCTGATAGGGCCCCAGGCGTTTAGTGATTTCCCAATTATTGGAGAAGGGCCGGATGTCCACCCCTCCGCTCATCGAACCCGCCGCGCCAAATACATCCTGGTGCCGGAAGGCCAGGAATAATGCCCCATGCCCCCCCATACTCAAGCCGGTAATTGCCCGCCCTTTCGGGGACCTGACCGTTGCATACCGCGCATCCACCCATGCGACCAATTCCTTCGCGATATAGGTTTCGTAGCGGGAGCTACTGTCCACCGGGCTATCCCAGTACCAGCTCCCATAGCCGCCATCCGGGCATACGATAATCATTTCGTGCAAATCCGCCAATTGATCCACCCCTTTGGCACGGACAACCCAGTCTGAATAATTGCCGCTGTAGCCGTGTAAAAGGTAAACCACGGGCAAGGGGTTGGATGCCTTATAATCGTCCGGCATGATGATGACCGCTTTAATGTTTTTCCGCATTGAAGCGCTGAACGTCTCTACGGTATCGGTTTTGGCACTATGAGCGGGTACGCTGCTGAGGGCGACAAAGAAAAAGGCAATAGGTAAAGTCCTAAAAAGTTTTAAGTGTAATTTCATAATTGTCCATGTATTGTAGGTGTAACGATTTACCAGGTGTCGGGTTGTGTAAAAAGTCTTTTGCCGCCGCAGGCGGCAAAAGACTTTTTTGAGAGGTTGTGTAAAAAGTATTTTCTTGGCGCTTCGCGCCAAATAATATTTGGATGGAGACTTGTTTTTCATGATTT
>JBMOJO010000400.1:0-2629 GCA_049315745.1 Saprospiraceae bacterium
ATGCCCAATAAAGTTCCAAAACCGTACATTTCCCACAAAATTAACCGCAGCATGTACGACACCGCTACGTTTTGGTCTTTTTCCCCAGAGGAAGCGCTGCAGCGCATGGATTCGGAAAGCAACGGCTTGAGCGACGCACAGGCAGCTATGCGGCGGGAGCGCAGTCCGCGACAGTCCGTCTCCCCTTTCCTTCAGGGCCTGCGGCTCTTCCTGCTCCAGTTCAAAAAGCCGCTCACCCTTTTGTTGCTCGTGGGCCTTGCCTTCTCGGCTACCCTTGGGGAGTTCACCAATGCAGCCATCATCCTGGCCATTCTATTGCTTTCGGGGCTATTGGGCTTCGTCCAGGAGCGCAAAGCCGACAAAGCTATGGAACAACTACTCCGCCTCATACAAGCCAGGGCAACCGTACGACGAAACGGCATCGAGCGCTCTATACCACTCGACGAAGTGGTGCCAGGCGATATCCTGCTCCTCAAAGCTGGCGATATCATCCCCGCCGACAGCCTGCTCCTCGAACTGGAAGACCTTTACGTCAACGAAGCGGCCCTGAGCGGAGAGTCTTTTCCATCTGAAAAAAAACAGGGGGTCTTGCCCCCCGATACGCCCCTGATCCGGCGCACCAATGCTATTTTTGCCGGATCCAATGTCATTAGCGGAACGGCAGTGGCCTTGGCCATGGCCACCGGAACACAAAGCCAGCTGGGCATCCTGGAGCAGGGGCTCAACGCAGCGCCCCGCGAAACGGCGTTTGAGAGGGGCTTGCGCACCTTCGGCTATCTGATTATGCGCGTCGCCCTGCTCATGTCTGGGCTCATTTTGATCATCAATATCGGTCTTGGCAAACCAGCCCTCGATTCCTTGCTCTTCGCCCTGGCCCTCTCCCTGGGGCTCACCCCTGAAATGCTGCCGGCCATCGTAACCCTCACCCTTTCCTCAGGTGCCCGGCGATTAGCCGGCAAAAAAGTGATCGTAAAAAAACTCTCGGCCATCCAGGACTTCGGCGCCATGGATATTTTATGCGCCGATAAAACCGGAACCCTTACAGAGGGCGTAGTCAAAGTACACGCCTGTATAGACGCCGATGGCAACGAAAGCCCATTAGCCTATCGCTATGCCTATCTCAACGCATGTTACCAGTCGGGCTACGCCAACCCTATTGACGAAGCCATTCGGGCCATGCCGGAACCCGATATTTCCCTTTTTCAAAAATTCGATGAAGTCCCCTATGATTTTATCCGAAAACGGCTCAGCGTCGTCGTGACAGAAGACGGGAAACACATCATGATCACCAAAGGGGCGGTAAAAAATATCCTAGATGTGTGCTCCTCCTGTCGTACAGGCAGCGACACCCACAACGGGGACTGGAAACAAAAAGCGCTCCAAAGCCTGGATGCGTTCAGCGCAAAGGGCTTCCGCACCATAGGTATCTGCAGCAAAGACGTCACCGGCGACCCCCTGATCACCAAAGACGATGAATGCGACATGGTTTTCTTGGGCTTTATCCTGCTCAGCGACCCGCCCAAAGAAGGCATCGCCGAGGTACTCGACAAACTGAAAGCCCAAAAAGTGAACCTGAAAATTATTACCGGAGACAATACCTTAATTGCCAGGACGATAGCGGCACGTATCGGCATCCCTGCCGAACACATCATCTCGGGCAGCGAGCTCCATGCCCTAAGCGATGAGGCCCTCGCCCGCAAAGTACAGGTCATGCACGTCTTTGCAGAGACCGAACCGTCCCAGAAGGAACGCATCGTGCGCGCCCTACAGCGCAAAGGCCATGTAGTGGGGTATCTCGGCGACGGCATCAACGACGCCTCCGCCTTGAAAGCCGCCGACGTGGGCATATCGGTACAAAACGCCGTGGACGTCGCCAAAGAATCCGCCGACCTCATCCTGCTGGAGCAGAACCTCCACGTCATCCTCGACGGCATCGAAGAGGGGAGGAAAACCTACCAAAACACCTTGAAATATATCTTCATCACGATAAGCGCCAACTTCGGCAATATGTTCAGTATGGCCGGTGCCTCTGTTTTCCTCCCCTTCCTCCCCCTGCTGCCGGCGCAGGTCCTGCTGAGCAACTTCAGCACCGATTTACCCGCCCTGGCTATTTCCTCAGACGAAGTGGACCGGGAGCTGTTGGCCAAACCCCGAAAATGGGACAACCGCGTCATACGCAACTTTATGATTGTCTTTGGATTAGAGAGCTCCATCTTCGATTACCTCAGCTTCGGGGTCCTGGTTTTCCTTTTTCACGCTTCCGAACAAGTATTCCAGACCGGCTGGTTCATAGAGAGCGTCATCACGGAAGTATGCATCCTGCTCATTATCCGCACGCGGCGCAGCTTTTTCAGGAGCCGGATCAGCAGGACCCTGTTCTGGACAAGCCTATCCGTAGTGGTGCTGGTATTGGTACTGCCCTATCTGCCCTTTGCCCCGGTTTTGGGCTTCACCCCGCTCCCCGCACCTGTCGCCCTGGCCATGGTCGGCATCGCCTTCGCGTACGCGCTCGTGAGCGAGATGACCAAACGGTGGTTTTTTAAGCGGATGCATTACTGAGGTGGATACGCACTTGCTAAAATCCCAGCGACCTACCCGTATTGCAGAATATTATTACCTTTGGGGCACA
>JBMOJO010000108.1:0-11697 GCA_049315745.1 Saprospiraceae bacterium
CCCGCTAAATAGATACAAATTTTCTAAGCCTGGGCGATTCCCCGTGGGCAGCGAGAATCCATGATATGCCATCCCTATGCTACACCTACCCACAAAAGCGGCTGCAATTCGGCCAAGGTTGTCCGGGTGCTTGCCCTGGATCCGGCTGGTCCGCTTTCCAAATCTCGTCATCGTAGCCCTGACCCAGAGCCTGCTGTACGGTGCAGTATTCCTTCCCTCTTTTGAACAGGCGGACATCGAGCCGGAAATGTCCCCCGCGATATTTTCCCTATTCGTCCTCGTGACCATTGCTATCACCGGCGCAGGGTACATCATCAACGATATCCACGATCAGGTGGGCGACGCGGTGAACAAACCCGCGCGCAGAATCATCGGCAGGCTGATTTCGGAGCCATTGGCTTATCGGGTGTATTATGCTATGGGCATATTTGGTTTTATCGTTTCGGCAGCCCTGGCCTTTAAATTGGACAAGCTCCCTTATTTGGTTTTATTCCCGCTGGCGTTCGGATTGCTATATTACTACACGGTTTCAGCAAAGCGCAAGGTGCTTTGGGGGAATATCCTGATCGCCTTTTTTTGTGCGGGGGTGGCAGGGATCCTCTGGCTGGCGGAGCTTCGGGCGCTCTTTGCACTAAGCCAGGCCTCGCCACCGGCTTTCAGCAAGGTCAGGGATACGTTTGTATGGTACGGGATTTTTGCTTTTTTGATCAATGCCTACCGGGAGATTGTAAAAGACCTGGAAGACCTGCCCGGGGATCGGATTGCCGGGGTGCGCAGCCTGCCGGTCGTACATGGCGCGCACACTGCGGTCAAAGTTGCACAAGGGGTCGCCGTCGGGCTACTGCTGTTCCTGGCTGCCCAGGCCAGGACTTTATTTTTTTCGTTTGGGTTGGCCCTTCCTGTATGCTTGGGCTTAGGCGTAGGGTTTCCCCTATTCCTCAGCATCCTCCTGCTCGGGCGTGCGCGCCAGCCTTCGGATTTCCGGCGTGTGAGTCATCTAATTAAAATGATTATTTTTTCAGGGGTTGTTTCCCTGTTTTTTGCTCGTCCGGTATAAATCATGCTTTCCGTTGACTTTCGTCATTGTCGCTTCCTTTCGTTTGTCCAATCTTAGCGGGGAGATTAGGCTTATGGGGTTGTGTCAAATGTCTTTTGCTGCCGAAGTGCCGTGAAAAGATTATGGATACAACCCCGGCTGCCCGCAAGAAATATTACAGACTTGTTGCGACGGGATGCGCATAGGTTACGAGGCTATTGTGGCCCATTATCCTGCTTTTTGGGGTATGCAACCGGGTGGTACCCTTCCCATCTCAACAGAATGCACATCAAATGTTGCTGATATGCCTGAAGCGCCTTCAAAAGGGTATTTTGTTCCGGAAACGGGTGTTTCCAGTCCTGCAGGTCTTGTTCGTTTAGATCCGTCGCTGGCACCTGACGTTTTCAAAGGGCCCTCGACGCCTGTCTTCGTTTGTCCTATTGCGTCAGCCGGGGAGGAAAGGGAGGAAAGCGTCTTGTTCTGGCAGGCGTTGCGCCGTTTTTTCCAGACGGGGCAGGGGGGAGGGCTGTCCCGGCGGGATGGTTTGGCTCCGGCCTTGCTTGCACCCTATTACCGCAGCCGTTTTTTAGGCAGCGCCTATCCCATTTGGATGCCGGGTGAGGAAATCCCCTCGGGGGCTGTCTTTCAGGAAGGCCGGAGCTGGAAAGTAGCCCACTTACTTGAAACTGTGGTGCAGCAATTTGCACCCGGCGATGACGAAGCGTCTTTCCTTAAAGCCAACCTTTTCCGCATTGACCGCATTGTGCGGCAGAAGCTCGAAGAAAGTGGAGCGGCCGGGGATGCGGGTCGGGTATGGGACGAGTCTTTTCAGGAATTACAGAAAGAGCTGCAGGTGAAAGGTGTCGAAGGCCTCCTGCTTTCCTCCGACTTAAGCAAGTTGAGGCGGGCCCTTCCTTCGGGCGGGATCTGCATCCCGTTTTCCCCGCATGCCCATCTATTCTTGCTCTCCTTTGTGCTCGACCAGGCCCATCAGCGCCGGATTGCGGATTTGGAACTGCACTGCAAGGAATTGGTGCCCCGTATAGCGGCAATGATGGCCCGCTTGCAGGGCGGCAACTGGCAGATGGGCGATGCGGATACTTCATTTACGGAGCAGCAGCAGCTTCAATCGGCCCTTGAGGTGATCGAAAGGGCTGCGCAGCATATTGGCCACCGCAGAGCGTTGCTCTTCGTCGGGCGCGAATTTCAGGAGCTAACGGGCCTGCAATGGGAAAAGCATTTTCCGCGCTGCGAGGTTCAGATCGTAGAGGGGGAGAAAATTTTTGAGGCTGCAAAGCAAGGGGTGGACACTGCTGTTGCAGCCCTGGCACCCCTGATCTCCAGTCTGCGGACGGCCTCGGCAGCGCTCGGGTACCGCGACGGATGGGGTGCCGATCCCGGGCATCTCGACAGGTCGTTGCTTACGGAAGCAGAAAAAGATCTTCTGCCCCCGGTCTGCGTACTGCTCGACACGGGGACGCTGACGGGGCGTTCGCTGGGGGCTTTCACAAGTTGTATCAGGGAGGACGATCCCGTCAAGATCATCTGTACCCCGGTATGGCCGGACCCCGGGCAGGCAGAAATTGCCGCTGTCGCTACGGTACAACAAAATGCTTTTGTATGCCAGTCAACCGCTCTGTATCCCGATGCACTGCTCGGCGAGCTGGTAGCAGGTATCGCCTTTCATGGTCCTGCTTTTTTTCAGATATATGCGCATGGGTTTCCGTCCGGGCAGGGTGGGTCTGCAGCTTATCTGCATACCTGCGCTGCGGTTGAGGCAAGGGTTGTTCCGCAGTTTTGCTATAATCCGTCCAAAGGCGAATTTTGGGGAAGTCGCTTCGAACTTACCCGCAATCCCGATTCCGGGCGGGACTGGCCGGCACACTACCTGCCGGTGAAGCGGGGAAAAGAAATAGGGACCATTCCAACAGCCTGGACGGCCATTGATTTTTTAAGCGTCAGCCCGGGTTTCGATGATGGTTTCATGGAAGTGCCGCCGGAGCACTGGTGCGATGCGCTCGTGCCATTGGACGCTTTCCCGGGCGGGCAGGAAAGACCGGACGGGTCATTGGTGCCATTTATCTGGATGGCAGACGAGGCCCTCCATCTGCACAAAGTGGCGGTAGCGTGGCCGCTGATCCGGCAATATTACCGTTACCGGGATACCTGGAGGTATTACCAGGAAAATACCGGCGTAAACAACTTTCATGTAAACCGTGCAGCGGCAGACTTTTCGCGGCAATTGGAGGAATTGGCGTCCCGTGATACCCCGGAGGCACGCCAGGCCAGGGAACGCGAGCTGCAGCAATATGCAGAAACAGCGGTCAGGTCGGCGATGGAACGCCTGGCAACAGCTTTGCTGGGCAACGATTTTACCGCGTTAACGGCACTCGAAGATTTGTCAACAGAAGTTCCGGACGTCGTGGCCCGAGTACTGTCAAATGCAGCAGATCCCGTTATCGAAGACGTGGCCCCGGCTAATGCGGGATATTCAGAAATGAAAATACAGGCAGTGGGTAACCCGGCCGTGCATCAGATGGAGGCAGAGGCGTGGATTGACACCCCGCTTTGTACGTCCTGTGGGGAATGTGTGGATAATTACCCCCAGGTATTTTCCTACAACGCGGATAAACAGGCTTATGTCGCTGCTTCCCGGGGCGGCTCGTTCGAGGATATCGTGCTCGCTGCGGAGCGCTGCCCGGTACACATTATCCATCCGGGTACACCATGGGGCGACGAAGACCCCGGACTCTCCGAATGGATCGAGCGGGCCAGGCCGTTTCAGTAGGGGTGTGCGCCGGATACCGTTTTATAAAATAGCCTTAGTAGTGGGATAGAGGGAGTATTTCTTTCCCAGGGCCTTGGACAATAGAAAAAATGGAAACAGGATGTTGCAGGAAATCGCGATCGGAATAGGGATACCATTGAGTCTTGGGCTTTTGTTTGCTTCGGTCCTTGCGTTTGCCGGCAAGAAGTTCAGGGTAGTTGAAGACCCCCGCATTGACCAGGTAGAGGAGATGCTTCCGCATGCAAATTGTGGCGCTTGTGGCAAGCCGGGTTGCCGGGCATTTGCCGGGGCATTGGTGAGCGGCGAGGCACTGCCTTCAGGATGTACGGTCAGCACCCCGGAAGGGATCAGCCGCATTGCGGCTTTCCTGGGCGTAGATGCGGGCACAGTGGAAAAACGCGTTGCGCGGCTTTGCTGTGCAGGGGGCAGACAGGAAGCCCACAGTATGGCCGATTATAGGGGCGGGCTGTATACCTGCCGGGGCGAAACGGTTGTAGGCGGTGGGCCAAAAGCCTGTTCCTGGGGTTGCCTGGGGCTGGGAGATTGTGTCCAGGCCTGCAATTTTGAGGCGATGTTTATGAGCGCTGACGGGCTGCCTGTGGTGTTGGCAGATAAATGTACGGCTTGCGGGGATTGCGTACGTGCTTGTCCAAAAGGATTGTTTGAAATGATGCCGGTCAGCCAAAAACTGATCGTGCAGTGCAAATCGCTGCTGGAGGGCGACCTCGCAGAATCAAAATGCAGCGTCGCCTGCACCGCATGCGGGCGCTGTGTCGCAGATGCGCCACCGGGGGTCATTGAAATCCGGAACAACCTCGCCGTGGTGGATTACGGGTTAAATGCCCTCGCTTCCCCCGATGCCGTGCGCCGTTGCCCTACAGGCGCAATCACCTGGGTGGACGGGCAGCAATTTGCCGATACCGGAAAATCCAACCTGCCCTTGGGGCGGGTCGAAACCTATTGAGCAGATGAAAACAAATGGCCAGGCTATGCCTGTGATAAATGGCTGGGCGGTGAATCTCGTCAAATGGGAATCCGTGTATGGAGAGGGGATCGGCATCCGCGCTTTCGATGTACCTGCTGCTGCAACCAATGCGTTTGGCCGCAGGATCATCACCGGCGATGCGTCGCCCCTTGAATTTGCCGCCGGGCTATCCCTGAGCGGTATCCGTTCGGCAGCTTTTATCAGCGGGGCAGCGTGTTTGCAGGCGATGCCCGTGCTGGAAGGGATTGCCCGCTATCAGTCCCCGGTCGTGGTTTATGTGTATAAGGCTTCCATTGACCGGTTACTGCCTCTTTTAGACCGCCTGCCCTGCTTAATCCTTTCTGCCGGCAGTCCGCAGGAGGCACTGGACATGGCGCTGATCGCGCGGCGGGTAGCAGAGTTTGCGCTGCTGCCTGCGATTGTCCTTCTGGAAGGATCTGACCGGGAAGCCCCTGCGCCTGTTTTTCCTTTTGATGCCGGGGCGCTGGCCTACCTGGGCAACCCGGACGAGCGCATTGACAGCCCGACGCCTGCTCAGGAGATCGTCTTTGGACGTCAGCGCCGAAGGGTGCCGAGATGGTTCGACCATGAACTACCGGTGTTGCTCGGACCGGTAAAAAGTGCAGACGACCAGGTCATAGAGACGCTCGCACAGCGTAAATTTTTCGATGCCCACCTGGAAGAAGTCCTTCTCCATGCCAGAAATGATTTTCAGCGTATATTCGGAAGGCCGGCGGAATGTTTTAAATGGCAGGGGCCGGAGCAGGCTGAGGCTTGCCTCATCGCCAACGGCCATGACCCTGAAGTACTTCAGCCGGCGTTGAAGGCTTATCTGGAAAAAGGGAAGCAAAAGATGGGCTTGCTTCAGCTAACCCAATGTCGCCCCTTTCCCGGAGCAGCGATCCGTCCGGTTTTGAAAACGATGAAAAAGATAGCGGTGGTTGCACCGCCGGGGACGGTTTTTCACCAATGGCTCGGTTCGGCATTTTCTGTCCGTCCGGAATTTGAATGGTGCTTTGGTTTGCACACGGGCGAGTTGACTACGGAGGATGTGGATGCGGTATTTTCAAATATGGGCAAAGGGGGTGGCCAACTGCGCGATTTTGTCCTGGGCACCCCCTTTACGCGGGAAAAGTCTCTGCTTCCCCGCTATGAAGTGTTGCTGCAGGAGATTAAAAGGGCGTATCCAGACCTATCCACTTCGGTACTGGCTACGTATGAGCCGGGCAATACGGCATGGATCCCTTCGTCGCAGCTTCCGCAGGCGGTGCGGCGTCTGAAGGATGCCGGGCCGCCGTACGCGCGTCTGTCCCATTTTGCGCAGCATACCGCCTATTTATACCGCTCCGGTGAACTTGCGGAAAAAATCGCGGACCCTTTCAAGGCTTTGCCGCTCATGCCTGCTGCTTCCGCAGGGCTTCTGCAGGCAGGTAAATCCCGGGAAACGATACCCTGCCTGACGCCGGACAAATGTACTGCCTGTGGGATTTGCTCCGTGAGTTGCCCACATGCCGCGTTGCCTGCGCTGTTGATCAACTGGGAGACCATCCTGCGCGGCGGGATGGATATTTCGGCAAAGCAGGGCCGTACCCTGGGGTTATTGACTCCCCTGGTGAAAAACCTGGGAAAAAAGATGGGCCAACTGACCCGTGCGATAGACGGGCGAGCGGTGGATTTGTCGGAATTCCTGCAGGCGGCATTCGCCGAGATGGCCGATCAGTCAGCCTGGGACAGGGAAAAGCGGATCCTGGTACAGAACGATATCAACACTTTGGGCAGTGTCCTCAAATATTGGCAGCCGATTGTGCACGAAGGTTTTTTTCGTGAGCAGGAGACCATGGAGCAGTGTAGCGGAGGCTTGTTTGCCCTGTTTACGGATCCTTACGCTTGTACGGGTTGTGGGATTTGTGCAAGCGCATGCCCGGAAGGGGCGCTTGAAATGTCAGCGCCTTCTGACGAAATATTACAACGGGAGCGCGCACGGTTTGAATTATGGGAAGAAATGCCGGATACCCCCCTATCCGCGATAGATGCGGCTGTGGGAAAAGGTGCGGCCAATCCGCTGTCCGCTTTGTACTGGAACCGGGAGCGTTTTCGTTCGATGGTGGGCGGGGCGCTGGATGAACGTGGTGCGGGGGCCAAGGTGCTGTTGCATGCCCTGCAGACCGTGGTACTGCACGACCGCCGCATAAACCTCGGCCTGCAGGAGCAACGGATTCAGGCATTGATTGACCAACTTTCTGCCAGGATCCATACGGCGATGAGCGATGCCCTGCCTAAAAAAACATTTCAGGAAATTTCTACTGCCCTTGAGCGGTTTCATGGAGACAAACTGTACCTGGATATCTTGCTTTCCGGTTTGGGGGAAGCATCCCATCTCCGGAAGGTAGATGCCGCCGCAATGCGCCGGCAACTGGAACTGCTCGGGCAGCTTCAGGATCTCTACGGGCTGCTTCGGGAAGGCCCTACCGGTGTGGGAAGGGCTACTTTTGGGGTGATTATCGGCGGGGAATATCCGGCATGGCTTGGCGCTTATCCCTATAATCATTTCAATGTCCCGGCATTGCTGTGCCCGCCGGGCGCTTTGCACGACTGGTCTTCAGGGCTTATGTATGGTGGGCTTCGCCACAGTCTGGATAATCTGCGCCTGCTGCGCCGTGCCGCCCAGGAACTTAAGGGGGGCTATCGGCCAGGGAAAAATGATGAGGCGCTTGCGAACCTGACCTGGGAAGATCTTTCCGCAGAAGAAAAGCAACTGGTGCCCCCATTGTTGGTACTATCTTTTGGGGAAGTTGCCCCGGTGCCCGGTTCCCGCCTGCAGCCATTGCCGTTTATTCCCATCCTGGTCTCCAGGGGCGGCGCTGCCGGCTATGGGGAAGTGGTGGGGCGGGCGACGGATAGCGGATATCCTGTCGTACAGTCGAGTCTTGCCGTGCCCGGGCATTTTGCGGCATCTGTAAAGTCAGTATTGAGCCGGCAGCCGGGGCTGCTGCATGTACTGGCCCCTGAGGCCCCGGGTATGGATATTTTTTCTGCGAGCCAACTCGCGTTAGCGACCCGGGCTTTTCCCCTGTTAGCCTTCCATCCGGGCGTTGAAGCGGAGGACTGCCTGGCAGGTAACCCTGCGCCCGGTGCAGATTGGGCGGACGGAGAAAAGGCCTGGCCGGCAGCATCCCAATTAGTAGGCCCTTATCGGCTCACCTTCGCAGATTGGTTTTGTCAACTGCCCGAGGGGCAACCGCATTTTGAGCCCTGGGAACCCACCGACGGGATGCCGGTTCCGCTGGGCACGTATCTGGAAATGAACGAGGGCTTGCAGCATGGCAAAGTACCCGTCGTAATGAAAGCGTTGCCTGTTTCCGGGGAGGGGCAGCTGCTGAAGGTTGCCCCGTATGCCGTGTCCCTTTCCAGGTCGGCGCTCCGACAGTGGAAATCGCTCCAATGGATATCCGGGAAAACACAGTTGCTGCAAAGAAAAGCCTGGGAGCAGCGGGAAACTGCACTGGAGGAGCGGCATAGGGCAGCGCTGCTCCAACTCGAAGGGGCATTTGCGGATCGTCTGCAAAAAGCAGCGGAACAATGGAAAATTCAGGCCAGGGATAAACTGAGGGACCAACTGGTCCGCTTGTCGAAAACAAAACAATAACCTTGTCGCGACTATGGCAGCAGAAAAATTGCACGAGCGCTTAATGCACTTCAGGCATGGCGTCCATCCGGAGGAATTTAAAGGGCTTTCAGATCACCGGGCCATTGAGCGGATGCCTTTTGTAAGGGAATATACCCTTCCCTTATCCCAGCATCTTGGTGCCCCTTCGCGCCTGATCGTGCGGAAAGGGGAGGAGGTGCGCAGGGGGCAGATGATCGCAGCACCAGATGGATTTTTGTCTGTCGCCCTGCACAGCCCGGTGGACGGAAAAGTCATATATGTTGGCCCGTTAGACCACCCCAATGGGCAGGTGTTGCCTGGCGTCAGGATAAAGACAGACCCCTTTTCGCCTCAGTTAATGGAAAAGCCGGCTATGGCGCCCTTCAGCCGGTACTCGACGGAGGATTTCCTGAAAGCGGTGCAGCAGGCCGGTATTGTAGGGCTTGGCGGTGCCGCCTTTCCCGCACACGTTAAATTTTCTGTTCCCAAAGATAAATCCTGCCGCGTACTGATGCTGAACGGTTCCGAATGTGAACCCTTTCTGACCTGCGACCACCGGCTGATGCTCGAATATGCCGATGACCTTCTCGAAGGGACGGCAATCCTGCAACATTTCCTCAGCGCGGAGCGCATTGTAGCAGGTATCGAAGCCAACAAGCCGGATGCGATCGCCCTGTTGCGCTCGCTGGCAGTAAAAAAGGGTTTGCCTTTGGAAGTACTGCCTTTGGAGGTCAAGTACCCCCAGGGCGCAGAAAAAATGATGATATCCGCTGTCCTCGGCGCCGAGGTGCCTTCAGGAAAGCTGCCGATTGATATTGGGGCGTTGGTCGCCAATGTTGGGACGATTGTGGCATTGTCCCATTACTTCCGGGAGGGCAGGCCATTGATCGAGCGGGTAGTGACGGTCACCGGCACTGCGGTGCGCCGGCCCTCCAATCTCTTGATCCCGATCGGTACGCCGATGCGGGAAGTCGTGGATTATTGTGGTGGGCTTACGCACGAGGCCGTACGGATATTACTGGGCGGCCCGATGATGGGAATCTCCCAAAAGACCCTCGATGTGCCGGTGGTGAAAGGGACCTCCGGAATTTTACTGCTCACTTCAGAGGAAGTCCGCGATTTACAGACCTTTAACTGTATCCGCTGTGGCCGCTGCCTCGAAGCCTGTCCTATTTTTTTAAACCCTGCCCGCATGGGTGTTTTGGTAAAAAAAGGACAGTGGCAGGAACTGGAGGAGATGAACGTGATGGACTGCTTTGAGTGTGGGTCCTGTTCCTATGTTTGCCCATCGGCAATACCCCTGGTACAGAGTTTCAGGGTTGGGAAGAGTGTGCTGCGTGAGCAACGGGCAATGGCGTTGGCGCACAAGTAGGCCCTTTTTGCCGGAAAGAAAAATTTATGAAGGAAAATAAGAAGGGATGAGCGAAAGATTGGCTATTTCGACCGCGCCGTTTTTACATGCCCCGGCTACAACCCCCCGTATCATGTGGGAGGTGGTCATCAGCCTGGTGCCGGTATTTGGAGCGGCATTTTATTATTTTGGGCTTAGCGCACTATTGGTCAGCGGCGCTGCTGTTGCAGGCGCCTTGATCGCTGAGCGCGTATTCGGCCCCCGCGGACAAATGTCGCTGCGCGACGGGAGTGCCTTGATTACCGGTCTTTTGCTTGCCCTTTGTCTGCCTCCCGGTTTTCCCCTATGGATGGCCTTTCTCGGCGGTGTAGTGTCAATCGGCCTGGGCAAGGCAATTTGGGGTGGGTTAGGGCATAATATTTTCAATCCGGCGCTGGTAGGAAGGGCGTTTCTGCAGGCGGCCTTTCCTGCTGCCATTACGACCTGGGAACCTCCGGACGGGAGATATACCGCGGTGCGGGGGACCAACCTCGCCGCTCCTTTGTGGCAAGGCGAAGCAGTAGATGCCGTTACGACCGCAACACCTTTGGCCAGGATGAAATTTGACCACGCACCCACCGCCCTTTGGGAAATGCTCATCGGCCGGACGGGCGGCTCGCTGGGGGAGACCTGCGCCGGCCTGCTGATCCTGGCGGGCATATATCTCATTGCCCGGCGGATTATCAACTGGCGGATACCGCTCGCTATCCTCCTTGCTGTTGTACTCCCGACTACAGCATTGTATCTGGCCGACCCCTTGAAATTTCCATCTCCTGCCTTTATGGTACTGGCCGGTGGATTATTGCTGGGGGCTGTGTATATGGCTACAGATTATGTGAGCTCCCCACTCACCCCACTGGGCCTTTGGATATACGGGGCCGGAATTGGAATTATCGTTGTGCTTATCCGGGTATGGGGCGGGCTTCCGGAAGGGGTGATGTACGCCATTCTCCTGATGAACGCAGCCACACCCTTGATTAACCGCTACACCCGGAACCGGGTATATGGGCATTAAGCAATCAGAGATGGAAAATAAAGAAACCAAGGAAGCAGGCGCTTTTCAGTTGATTGCCACCCTCGGCATGGCCGGCTTTCTATCGGGCGCCTGCCTGGTAGGGGCATTTTTATACACGCGCCCAATGATACAGGCTGCACGGGCCAGGGCAATGGAAGCGGCTATCTTTGAGGTACTACCGGGCTGCAAACGCTTTGAGACCTTCACCCTGGAAAAAGGAAAACTGGTCCCCCTGCGGGGAAATAGTGAGGAGGAGCGGGTTTTTGCCGGGTACGACGGAGAGGGAAGATTGATCGGATATGCCGTTCAATCCGGGATTTCGGGATTTCAGGACATCATTCATGCCCTTTTTGGGTATGTGCCCCAAAGCAGGACCATCATCGGGTTAAAAATCCTGGAAAGCCGGGAAACACCCGGTCTGGGGGATAAAATTTTCAAGGATCCCGAATTCGCCGAAAATTTCAAAAACCTGAGCGTAGAACCGGAAATCCTTTTGGTGAAAAAAGGCGAAAAACAAAACCCAAACGAAGTGGATGCCATTACCGGGGCTACGATTTCGTCCAAAGCAGTGGTAGGCTTGCTCAATAACGGGATGGATAAGTGGAAGAACGCACTGGGGGCATCTGCTGATCAATGAGTGAATTATAGGTTTAGCAGATCATGACCTTGGGGAATATTTTTGGGGGTGCGAGATTAAATCTCAAGTGTTTTCTTGAGGTTGTGTAAAAAGTCTTTTTATGGCGCTTCGCGCTAAATTATATTTTGAGAGACACATCATTTTTGTATCTGTTTACCAGTGGTGTCCGCGGCTTCGCCGCGAAGGATTTTATTTGGCGT
>JBMOJO010000006.1:0-41950 GCA_049315745.1 Saprospiraceae bacterium
AAACACACAGGCTATAAGCCCCGGGCACTCCTTGTCGCCCGGGGCTTCGCCGTTTTTATGGCACCGCACTATCCTGTCATTGCGCTTTTGTGTAACTATTTCCCAGGGTAATGGCCTGCTAAATAGATACGCTTTTGTAACGCCTTTTGATGGCAGTTGGGCGCCCACTTCATTCCGATCTATCGCACCAAGCCTGCCCAAATGGACAGAAATCTGCAATCTTTTCTTGATTATCATGCCCATTTTTACAATAGGCCGTCTTTTATCCCCGACGATCCCATTGTTGTCCCACACCGCTTTTCCCTCCTTCAGGATATCGAGATTACTGCGTTTTGGACGGCCATGCTGGCATGGGGACAGCGCAAGACCATAATTCAAAAAGCGGAATTGCTATTTGAAATGATGGACAATGCACCTTATGCGTTTATCCGGGGACACAGCGAAAAAGACCTTCTTCCCTTTCTCAACTTTAAGCACAGGACTTTTCAGGGCGACGATACCCTTTATTTCATATCGTTTTTTCGACAGTACTTCGACCGCTTCGAATCCCTCGAAGCCGCATTTGCGCAGTTTCTTTCGCCTGCTTCGCCACACGTTGGTCCGGCGCTGAGCGGTTTCCATCAACTTTTTTTTCCGGAGGGATACACTGCACTGCGTACCCGGAAGCATGTCGCGACTCCGGATAGGGGTTCTACTTGCAAGCGTCTTAATATGTTCCTGCGGTGGATGGTGCGCAGCGATCAGTGCGGGGTGGATTTTGGACTTTGGAAACAGATCCGGCCAAACCAATTGCTCATGCCACTCGATGTTCACGTAGAGCGGGTAGCGCGGCGGCTGGGGCTTATCCAGCGCAAAGCCACGGATTGGCAAACCGTACTTGAGCTTACTGAAAACCTCCGCGCATTCGACGCGGCAGATCCGGTACGCTACGATTTTGCCTTGTTCGGGATTGGGAAATCGGGGGAGTAGCGGGAAGCCGGATGCGCTTATACTTTGCTGATCCGTATTTCCTGAATGAGTGGTTTTGTGTCTTCAACCCGGATAAACATATACCACCGGTAGTTGCCGACATCCGTAAGAAGTGTGCCGATATAATACAGGGAGTCATTCCCTTTGGAAGCGCCGTGGTGTACTTCATTGAATGCCTTGGGCCCACAATGCTCGAAAAAAATCTTCAGGAGGGCAATTGCTTCTTGCTTTTCATAGACATCTTCCTGGTCTGGAAGCGAAATCTCTACGGTATGATCCAGATATTGGCCCAGCACCCCGATTTGCCCTGAAGCGATTGCCCGGGCAATCGTATCCATGTTGCCGGGGGCATTTAAGGGCAGGAGAAAAAAGAAAAGCAGAATGGTTTTCATTTGGTTATTTTGCTTATCATTTCAAAAAACGCAATACAAGGGTAATAATTGTATTTATACCGCTTATAGTTCCAACCTATGCTGTAAATTGGGCGTTTCATTGCAAGCAAATACAGGAATATGCAAGCAACTCGGTTTCTACTGGCTATTTTAGACGGCTGGGGCTTTGGTCAAAATCCCGATGCCGATGCGATTGCCAAGGCAAATACGCCATGTTTTGATCATCTTTGGGAAAGATACCCCCATGCAACTTTGATCACTTATGGAGAAGAGGTCGGATTGCCGGAAGGGCAGATGGGCAACTCAGAAGTTGGGCACCTCAATATTGGGGCCGGCCGTGTTGTTTATCAGGAACTTGCCCGGATCAACAAGGCTGTCCGCGAGGGGACGCTTGCCCATAATCCTGCTTTGGCCGAAATAATCGCCTTCGCCAAATCACACCGGCGTCCGCTGCACCTGATGGGGCTTTATTCGGATGGTGGGGTACATGCCCATGTCAATCACTGCAAAGCGCTCGTCGAAATTGCTGAGGCGCAGGGAGTTTCGGAGATTTATATCCACGCCTTTACCGATGGCCGGGACTGTGATCCCAAAAGCGGCTATGGCTTTATAGAAGATTTACTGCGGTTTTTGGAAGGTAAACGCACGAAACTCGCTTCTGTTATCGGCCGCTACTATGCAATGGACAGGGATAAACGCTGGGAACGCACCCGGCTGGCGTATGATCTGCTTGTACAAGGTAAAGGCATACAGGCGAGCGATATTCTGGGAGCCATCCGCGAGCGCTATGCCCAGGGAGAGACGGACGAATTCCTCCAGCCAATATGTGTGGGTGGGCAAAATGGCCTGATCAAAGATGGCGATGCGGTACTCTGCTTCAATTTCCGTACCGATCGCCCCCGGCAGATCACTATGGCGCTTACCCAACAGGATTTTCCGGAGTTTGGGATGCACAAGCTCAACCTGCGCTACGCGACGATGACTAATTACGACGAAACATTCGTCGGGGTGGAGACCCTTTTCAAGAACGATAACCTTCAAAATACCATCGGCGAAGTCCTTGCCCGAGCGGGAAAAACGCAGGTGCGAATTGCTGAAACGGAGAAGTATCCCCATGTTACATTTTTCTTTTCGGGCGGTCGGGAGAAGGCCTTCCCCGGCGAACGGCGGATATTGATCCCTTCGCCCAAAGTGGCTACCTATGACCTGCAGCCGGAAATGAGCGCAAGGGGCATTGCCGATGCGATTGTCCAGGATATGCAGATCAATAAACCTGACTTTGTCTGCCTGAATTTTGCAAATGCCGATATGGTAGGCCATACCGGGGTATTCCAAGCCGCGATAAAGGCTGCAGAAACTGTTGACGAGTGCCTGGACAAGGTGATTGCTACGGCGCTTTCCCTCGGATATGAAGCGCTGGTCATTGCCGATCACGGCAACTCGGATTTTATGGTCAATGAAGATGGCTCGCCCAATACGGCCCACACCAAAAACCTGGTGCCCTGTATTTTCGTGGCAAATCATGTGGAGGGCATAACGATAAGAAACGGAAAACTTGCAGATATCGCACCGACAATCCTCTGTCGCTTGGGTATTGAAGTCCCTGAAGAAATGGACGGTGAAATCCTGACAGGAGCTGCAGGCATACCGCCGGCATCGATTTAAACCACATACCCGCTTATGCAACAGCGTATTTTTCTTGATCGTGCCGCAATGCGGCTATTGGCAGGCGTGGCTATGCTCGCAGGTGTAATGACCGTCACAGCAATCAGTTGTAGCCCCTCGACTGAAACATCTTCCGGCCAGGGGCGGGGAACAAATACCTTTTTTGATTTGCGGGATTTTTTTGGTCGGGAGGTAAAATCCCTGCAAGCCCATAAACCAAGGGTAAGGAAAACCGTCCGCCTGAATGGGCGTGAATCCCTGCAAGCTTCTGCTGAGGTGAACTACGCGGCTGAGCTGGCACCTTTCATCCAATCGGATATCAATAAGCCTTCCTGGCGGGATAAGTATCGCGTGGATAGTCTTTTTGTCGGGGGGGCATTGGGGGAAATCAAATATACTGCCGGCGATGCTGCCCTCAAAACGAAGGAGCTCCGGGTTTTTTTCGAAGGCGATAAGGTAAGGGCAATTTGGATTAAAAATTCCATTCGCAGCATTGTCTCCGAATCCGAGCAGGATTTAAAATATGACCCCTACAAGGGATATTCTATCTATGGCCGGCAGGGCGGGCGGTTTTCTGAGGAGAAGCGCTTTTCCGTGGAAGTGGAGTTCTGAGGCTGCACCGGGTCTTTCCCGGATACATACGGGCAGTACCTGATCGAAAGCAGGTTTGATTTCTTATAATGGCCTTGTTGTGAGGGCAAACCCCCGCGGGATCCCAAAGGCGTTTTTTCACCCGTGCGCGTCCTTTTTGGTCATGTGGCAGCGCTATACATCCTCCAAAAGTCTTCGTACATGCAGAAAATGCCATTTTTTCTGCGTGCTGGACCCTCTGAACAGGTAAAAAAAAGAGGCAGCGCATACGCACTACCTCAGCCCTAACCAAATAAAACCAAATTATCTTCTACCATACGCACAGGGTATTTTTCATTGCCCGGTGCCTGATGGAGTATCTGAAGCCTGCGGGGGATAAAGCATAAATGCTTACTTTTAACAAAGATATGTACTTATTGTAAAAACTACAATAAGAAAAACGATAAAAATTTGAGCATTATTTTAGTGTTTTTATTTAAAAAGCGGGCAAAAAATAGCGTATTGATAAAAAATCGGTCAATTCATCGGCTTTTGAGCGCCTAATTTGCAAGAGAACGATGTTTTATGTTGAAAAAATAGTTAATTGAATATTTTATTTTATTTTTTCAGAAAAAACAAAATATTACACTGTTTTATTTGCTGAAAAAATGACAACTGTTTTTGGATAAGAAAATTTGATCCCTGTAGGTAATTTTGTGGGCCGGGGCGGTGCAGGATTTAAGGAAGTGATTGGAGGCGATAATCGAGGCATCAGAAATATATAAAGACAATAATATGCCAAAACCTATTTTTTATGTAGCCGTGATTGCCATTTTATCAGGCATTGCCCCTACGGGGGGGTGGGCGCAAGCTGCTACGGATGCAGATGCACTTTTCATTAGAAAAATTTATGATGCGGCGCTCACGCAAGGTCAGGGTTATACTTGGTTGGAATACTTGTGCAATCGCATTGGTCCGCGTCTTAGCGGTACGCCTCAGGCTGCTGCTGCGGTAGAATACACGCGCCAGGTAATGGATACCCTCGGGCTTGATACGGTGGTTTTGCAGCCATGTACCGTTCCACATTGGTACAGAGGGGAGAAGGAGCAGGCCAGGATTGTGAACTCCGGAAAGATGGGCACGATTGATTTGAACGTAGCGGCCCTGGGCAATTCTGTGGGGACCGGGCCGCTGGGCGTGACGGCAGAGGTGGTCGAAGTTCAGAGCCTGGACGAGGTAGATAATCTTGGCAATGCGGTAGCCGGAAAGATTGTTTTTTATAACCGTCCGCTCGATCCCAGACAGCTCAATACTTTTGGGGCATACGGCGGTGCGGTGGATCAAAGGGCGCTAGGGGCGTCCCGTGCTTCCAGGTATGGCGCCGTAGCAGTGATCGTACGTTCGATGACGACGCGGATGGACGACATTCCCCATACCGGCGGGTTAAACTACCTGCCGGGGAGTAAGCCTATCCCTGCCCTGGCAATCAGCACCAACGATGCAGAATTGCTGCACCGGTTGCTGTTGGAGGAGCCGGTACGGGTTTTTCTCAGGAATACCAGCCGTATGCTCGAGCCCAAGCCGTCGCACAACGTCATCGGCGAGATCAAAGGTAGCCGGTATCCGGATGAGATCATTTTGGTAGGGGGGCACCTTGATTCCTGGGATCTCGGTACTGGGGCACATGACGACGGCGCGGGTTGCGTACAGGCGATGGACGTTCTGCAGATTTTCAAAAGGATAAATTATATCCCCCAGCGGACGATACGCTGTGTGCTGTTTATGAACGAAGAGAATGGTGGGGCCGGTGCAAAGGCATACGAGCAGGCTTCCGGCCAAAAAAAGGAATTTCACCTGGCCGCCATAGAGTCCGACAGAGGTGGATTTACTCCCAGGGGATTTACTTGCGAAGCGGACGAAAGTGTTTTCGAAAAATATTTCAAGAAAGTATTGGGATGGTCAGACCTGCTCGGCCCTTATGGGCTTGACATCCGGAAGGGGGGATCGGGAGCGGATATTGGTCCCCTCAAGCGTCAAAAAGGCCTGCTTATCGGCTTTGAGCCTGACACCCAGCGCTATTTTGACTACCACCACACAGATATTGACCGTTTCGATGCCGTGAATAAAAGGGAGCTTGAACTTGGGGCCGCAGCGATGGCGAGTCTGGTCTATCTTTTGGATAAATACGGTCTTTGAACAACAAAACGCTGACATGGAAGAGTACCGTGAAATAAGCAGGCAGCAGGTGATCCGGGTACATCAGAGGGAATTCGTGACTTTTCTGCACAATACGTCCATACAAAAGCGGGTAGAGGAGCTTGGGCGGGAGATTGCCGGTCAATATGCGGGCAAGATGCCACTTTTTCTGAGTATTCTCAACGGCGCCTTTGTTTTTACGGCAGACTTGCTCCGTGCCTGCCCCATCGAATGCGAAGTTGCCTTTCTGCGAATGGCATCTTACCGGGGCATGCACTCCACCGGTGATGTGGTAACGGTGCTCGGATTAGATAAAGCGATTGCCGGAAGGCATGTGATTATTGTAGAGGATATTATTGATACCGGCAGGACGATGACCCGCTTAATGGCAGATCTTGGCGCAGAGCGTCCGGCTTCTATTGCCATCGCTGCGTTGCTGTCGAAACCAGATGCACTGGAAACGCCTTTGAATATTGATTTCTTAGGTTTCGAAATCCCGGAAAAATTTGTTCTGGGCTATGGCCTCGATTATGATGGTATCGGAAGAAACCTGCCGGATATTTATCAACTTGCAGAATAGACCAACAGCTGGCCTGTTGAGATGAGTTCTGACAAAAGCAAAAATGCCAAATGAAGATGTGGGACACAACTGCGCTTGAGGCACTGTGTAAATCCTGTTTGCCAATTATTGAACGAGCAGGCAATTATATCGAAAGCCAACTGGGTAAAGTTGGGAAAGGCCAGATAGAAGAAAAATCGCTTTTCAGCCTGGTCAGTTTTGTGGATAAAACGGCGGAGCAACTGCTTGTCGAGGGGCTGAAGCCGCTTGTACCGGGGGCGGGTTTCATCACGGAAGAAGAAACCCCGGACGAAGCCGTTGAGGAGGCTACATGGGTCATAGACCCCCTGGACGGCACCACTAATTTTTTGCATCAGCTGCCTTCCTTTGCGGTGAGCGTGGCCCTTGCCGCATTTGGGGAAATCGTACTAGGGATCATTTACGATCCTAACCGGAAAGAGATGTTTTATTGCTGGAAAGGAGGCGGGGCATATTGCAATGGCCGTCGGATAAATGCCAGCAACTGTAAAGGCCTGAACGAAGCGTTGATTGCCACGGGTTTTCCTTATGTCCATACCGATCGGCTGCGTGGGCATTTTGCGGTAGTAGAGCACCTTCAGCAGCGCTCCAGGGGGATCCGGCGCTGGGGGGCTTCGGCTATTGATCTTGCGTACGTCGCCTGCGGGCGTTTCGAGGGTTATTTCGAATATGCACTTCATCCCTGGGATGTTGCCGCAGGTATCCTGCTCATCGAGGAGGCCGGGGGAAAGGTGACGGACTTTGAGGGCCGGCGCGGGGATTATTCCGGGCGGGAGGTCCTTGCGGCCAACAGCTTTTTGCATGCGGAGCTGCTGGAATTGATACGGGGCAGTTTTCGGGCATAAATAAAAGCAGCGACGCGGGCGTTTTCCCCATAAACCTCTCCGGCAGGCCCGTACGTCTAATTAATTTGAACGTTCTTCGAACCCTTTTCCATTTTACGGGAAATGGAAGTACCTTCAAGTTTCAGAAAAACCTATAAGGCCATGATGGATATCAACGAAAATGTTAGGCTTGCGGTGCGGGCAATTCGTGCCAACCTGTTGCGCGCTGTGCTCACCCTGCTTATTATTTCTTTCGGTATTATGGCATTAGTGGGGATCCTTACAGCAATTGACAGCGCTATTTACTCTCTGAACGACAGTTTTTCCTCTCTGGGGGCGAATACGTTCGAGCTTCGGCCAATATTCTCGGAGGGCGTCCGCGGTAACCGGGAAGGGCGTCGGGCGAAACAGGGGGAGAACATCAATTATCGTCAGGCAAGCGACTTCAAGGAACGCTTTGATTTTCCGGGATATACTGCTCTTTCGCTCAGTTGTACGAACAATGCAGCCTTGCGATACGGCGAAGAAAAGACAAACCCCAACGTGACGATTGTCGGGATAGATGAGAATTTTCTGGAAGCCCAGGGCCTGAATATCGAGTTTGGCAGAAATTTCAGTGGAAAAGAAGTCGAGCTTGGGAGTTTCGGGACGATTGTCGGCAGGGATATCGTGAAGCTGTTATTCGGGGACCGGCCGGAAAGGGCGCTGGGGCAGGCGATTTCGGCGGGTAATATGCGTTTGAAAATCATTGGTATCCTGGAGTCCAGGGGGGCCAGTATAAACGAAAGTCAGGATAGGCGCATACTGATCCCGCTACTGACCGCGAAGCGGTTTTATGGTTCGTCCAGCTCTAATTACCGGGTATTCTTTTCGGTTTATGATGCCGCCCAGTTGGATAATGCCGTTGCTTCTGCGACTGGACTAATGCGTAATATCCGGAGGTTAAAAGCTTTCGAGGAGAATGATTTTGAGGTGAGGAAAAGCGATAGCTTGGTATCTATCATTAAAGAAAATACGTTGTATTTTCGGCTTGCTGCAGTAATCATTGCCCTGATCACCCTGCTTGGCGCTGCGATTGGCTTGATGAACATCATGCTTGTTTCCGTCACGGAGCGGACGCGGGAGATTGGGGTCAGTAAGGCGATAGGGGCTACCCGTCGGAATATTTTGGTGCAATTCCTGACGGAAGCCGTAGTGATTTCTTTACTTGGCGGCACTTTTGGTATAATGCTCGGGGTGATGATCGGGAACACGGTCACGATATTCATGGGGGGTAGCTTTATATTTCCCTGGCTTTGGATTTCGATTGCCCTGGTCGTATGTACGGCTGTTGGCCTGGTATCGGGGCTTTACCCGGCCATGAAGGCGGCCCAGCTCGATCCGATAGAATCTTTACGTTATGAATAGGGCCTGAAACTATCCGATGAGAAGGCAATTTCTGGTCAACATCGCCTTTTTGCTTGCTATAAATATTATAATCAAGCCTTTATATTTATTTGGCATAGACCGCTCGATCCAAAACATTAGCGGGCAGGGCATTTACGGTTATTATTTCGAAGTATTTAATTTCACTTTCCTTTTCCAAATGCTCAATGACCTGGGCATTCAGACCTATAGTAACCGCTACGTTGCACAATATCCTGAACGGGCGGGTATTTTTTTTTCTGAAACACTGAGCCTTAAATTATGGTTGGGCCTGGCCTTTGGGGCAGCAGTGCTGATTTGTGGGTATTTTGCAGGTTATTGGGCAGAGATGCCGGGGTTATTGATTGGCATGGCCGGCATACAGTTTTTAAATTCCATGATTATCTATTTACGGTCTGTAATTTCCGGTCTGGGATGGTATTTTACGGACAGCGTGCTATCGGTGCTCGATAAATCCCTGCTGATCGTCATACTTGGGTTGCCCTTGATGCTTGGCAAGTGGGAGGAGGACTTTTCCATTCAGTGGTTTGTATATGCGCAGATCGGGGCTATGGCCGTCGCCATCTTTACGGCGTTTGTACTATTGAGGAGGGTTTTGGGCGACGGCATACGTTTGCGATGGGCCCCCGCCGGTTATTTGGAATTGTTAAGGGAGAGTTATCCGTATGCGCTGGCGGTTGCACTGATGACCATTTACACGCGGATAGACGGGGTAATGATCGGCCGCTTGCTCGCGGATGGCAAGCAGCAGGCCGATTGGTATGCTTCAGCTTACCGGTTGCTGGATGCGATGGGTATGATAGGTTATTTATTTGCGGGATTACTGCTGCCGATGTTTTCAAGAATCGCTGCTGACCGCGCTGCTTTGCAATCGCTTGCCGATCTTGGCCTAAGAATGATATGGAGCGGTACGCTGGCAGTTGTCCCTGCGATAATCATTTTCCGGGCGCCGATCATGATTTCCCTATACGAAAATGCTGATTTTTATTCTGCCGATTTGCTCGGTTGGCTATGTGCAAGTTTTGTTCCGGTGAGTGGCGGGTATATATTTGGTACTTTGTTGTTGGCGACGGGGAAACTGAGGTGGCTCAACCGGTTTTATTTTTTGGGTATTCCCCTTAACATAGTGCTGAATTTGTATCTTTTGCCCGGTTACAAAGCAGAGGGCGCTGCGATTGCCACCCTGGCTACCCAATCGTTTATTTTCATTGCATTGTTGTTTTCGGGCAGGTACTGGCTTGGTTTTTCTATTTCGCTCTGGTTATGGTTGCGTTTTGCAGCGCTTTTGGGGATAAGCATGCTTGTGGCGTTTTCAGCCAAACAGGCCCTTTTTCCGTTCATTGGTTGGTGGGCCTTGGGTGGTGCGGTAGCAGGTTCTTGTTTTATAGCGGTACTGCTTCGGTTGCTGGATATTCGGGAATGTATTGGTCTTTTGAAAAGCCGGGCATAAGCGTCTTTTTATATGCCCCGGGCGGGTAAGTGCCCGTTTTCTCTATTAATGCCGACGTATCGTTGAAAGGTCAAGGCAGCGAAACATGCAAAAAAAGGCTCTAATAATTGCCGGGGCAAGATCAGTGCCCGCGGAACAAACCACAAATATGAAACAGGAAAATCACCTGGCCGGGATAGTCCAGGTCATTTGGCAATGGAGGAGGGCGCTTATTGGGGTCAGTATTGCTTCGGGTGTGCTGACTGCGGCGATCGCACTTTTTTTACCCAATTATTATAAGGCAGAAACTTTTTTTCTCGCAGCCAATCCAAACCAGGCCAGGCCGGAAATCCTTTTTGGAAAAGCCAACCTGGGCACTGAGATTTATGGTGGGGGCGATGATATGGACAGGATATTGTCTATAGCAGAATCGAACGACCTGGTTGATTTTTTAGTTGATTCCTTTGATCTTTACCGGCATTACCAGATTGACCCATCTCATCCCAGGGCGCTTCATAAAGTCAGGATGAAATTTCATTCGCTTTACACCGTGAAAAAGACGAAGCTCGATGCGATTGAGCTCGAGATCGAGGACCGCTCGCCAGAGTTAGCTGCTGCAATCGCCAATGCGGCAAGGGACCGGATCAATTACCTGAGCGAACAAATTGTGAAGAACAACCAGTTTACCATTCTGGAATCTTACCGCAGGAACCTGCTGGCAAAAAAAATGCAGATTGATGCGTTGACAGACAGCGTGGCCCTTGTGCGAAAAAGATTCGGTATTTACAACCTTGGGGAGCAGTCCAGGAAATTTTCGGAGCAGATCGTCACCTCAGAAGCTGTTCTGGATCAGATGAACGGGCGGGTAGATCAGATGCGCAGAAACCCGCGGATTTCAAGGGACACATTGGCATATACCGAGGCGTATGCGGCGGGACTTCAGCGCGAGGTGGACAGTCTGCGGGTAAGGTTCAAGCGTTTTAGCGACGCCCAGTTGGCATTGACGACCATCGAGACGCAATATTTTGCTGCGAATGGGCAGTACGGGGACGACGTCGAGCGGACCAGGCTTTTGGAATCGGCCTTTCAATCGAGTGTACCGGCATTGTTTGTAATTGAAAAAGCGGAGGCGCCGAAGGTAAAATCGCGGCCAAAGCGTTCGATTATTGTGGCGAGCGCTACGATAGCGGCTTTTCTTTTGTCTGTACTCGCAGTTTTGCTCCTGGAGTCCTATAGGGGATTTGACTGGGAAGCTTTTTTCAAGGTGGACAGATGAACCTTTCGCCCATAAAGGATCGGTTGCGTTTACTGTCGTTCAGGGAAAAGTTATTTGCAATTTGGACGGCTGTGTTGCTTGGCGCTATTGCACTTGCTGTGGGAAGCGGATTCTACGGCGTCGCAGTTCTGCCGCTTGTTTTGTTAGTGGTTTACTGGGTCGTAATGGATTTCAAGGCGCTTTTTCTGGTGCTGATGGCCTGTATTCCACTATCTACGGAGGTTGTCCTGCCCAATGGTTTCGGTACGGACCTCCCTACCGAGCCGATTATAATCGGGTTGATGGGGGTCGCCCTTTTTGTTTTTGCCTACCGGAACCGTGGGCTTGCAGGCGATATTTTTCTCCACCCAATCACGGTTTTTCTGTTGTTGCACCTGGTCTGGATTTATTTTTCCACGGCACAGTCGGAATTATTTTTTGTATCGTTCAAGTTTTCCCTGGCGAAGACCTGGTATGTGGTTGTGTTTTACTTTTTGGCTTATTACCTGCTGAAGCGGGTAGATCAATTTATTGAGGTGATATGGTGGGTTTTTTGGCCACTTTTATTTACGGTGGTCATAATATTAGTCCGGCATAGTTTGGTGGGGTTTTCTTTTGCGGAGGTGCACAAGGTATTGCACCCATTTCAGCGCAACCATGTGAGTTATGCGGCGCTGCTTTCCTTGTTTTTGCCTTATGTATGGCTTCTGTACCGTCTGAAGCGGGGGAAGAGCGGGAAGGTATTTATTGCGGGGGTTGCAGGTATCTTGATGGTTGCGGTGTATTTTTCTTATACCCGTGCGGCGTATATTGCATTGGCGCTGGCCGTTGCCGCCTATTTTTTGTTTCGCCTGCGTTTAATTCGGGTGGTACTCGCGGCCGGTGTGGTCGTGTTGGTGGTGGGTATGGGGTATATGTTTTCAAAAAACCGGTTTCTTGAGTTGGCCCCAAATTACGAGACGACGGTAGCCCATCGGGAATTCGGGAGCTTGCTCGATGCAACGGCAAAAGGGGAGGATATTTCTACAATGGAAAGGCTGTACCGATGGATTGCCGGGGTTGAAATGAGCAGGAAGAAGCCGGTCGTTGGCTACGGGCCGGGCAACTTCGTCAATTTTTACAAACCATTTTCTATCAACAGTTTCAGGACTTACGTAAGCAGTAACAAGGAGCAATCAGGGATCCACAGCTATTTTTTGATGACCCTCGTCGAGCAGGGTTGGCCCGGGCTGATGCTTTTCCTCGCCCTGAGCCTACTCCTTTTCATCAAAGGGGAGCAAATTTATCACCAGACAAAGGAACCTGTAAGAAAATCGGTGGTGATGGCAATTTTGCTCAGTCAGGTAGTGATTTATGCATTTTTGATCATCAATGACATGATCGAGACGGATAAAGTCGGATCTTTTTATTTCTTGTCCCTTGCGATGCTGGTGAGGATAGATTTGCTAAACCGTACAGATTTACGCTACAAGCCGTAAGCCGACAAAAACAGCGATAAATCCCCCCGCAACGCTCAGGAGGACATTGAGGGCAGCCTGTGCCCATTGGCCTTGCTGGGCCAAGGCCAGGTTTTCCATGGAAAAAGTGGAGAACGTACTGAAACCCCCACAAAAACCGACGGCAAGCAGGTATTGGAAATCTGTGCTCAGCGCGCCGCGTCCCCGGAGGCCCAGGATAACGCCGAGCAGGAGGCAACTCAGAAAATTGGACGAGAAAGTTGCCAGCGGAAAAATCCATCCCAGTGGGGCGCAGCAACGCACGATAGCGAGCCGGAGCATACTCCCCAGGCCGCCCCCTACAAAAACCAAGAGGTAGGCATTGATCATAAACCACATATTATACCGGAACCCACCGTGAGCAGGGCCATCACCGGCCAAAAATAGCGTTTTTTGGCCGCAAGATCAGGAAGACGGTTCGGTTAGCGAATATTTCGTCGGGTATAAATCCTACTTTCAGCCAGAAGGGCAATTTGTCGGACCAGGAAATCAGCACTTAAATTTAATATGCCAGGCTTGACTGCTAAACTTTTCTGTACTTTTACAAAATTTTTTGCTGAAACGGCAATCGAACAAAAATGGATTATAAGGCTCAGATAGATATCAACAAGTTGCCGAGGCATGTAGCGATTATCATGGACGGCAACGGGAGGTGGGCGAAGCAACATAACCAGCCCAGGGTATTCGGCCATCGAAACGGGGTAAAATCGGTACGGGAGGTCACGGAAGCCGCAGCGGAAATCGGTATCGAATACTTGACTTTATACGCATTTTCTACAGAGAACTGGGCCCGTCCGAAGTTGGAGGTAGATACGCTGATGCGCTTATTGGTGGACACCCTTTCCAGGGAAGTTTCGACTTTGAATAAGAACAACATCCGGCTCGAAGCAATTGGGGAACTGGCCAATCTTCCCGAGCCCACTTTCAAAGCTTTACAGGCGGGTATTGCCGAAACCCGGGGCAATACCAGAATGACGCTGGTATTGGCGCTGAATTATAGTGGAAAATGGGATATTGTACAGGCAGTACGGGGTATTGCAGAGAAAGTGTTGAAGGGGGAGGTGGCGGTGTCGGATATTGATGACCGGTTGTTGAACAGTCTGTTGAGTACCAGGGATATGCCCGACCCTGAGCTTTTGATCAGGACAAGTGGCGAACACCGGTTCAGCAATTTCCTGCTCTGGCAGATGGCTTATGCAGAGTTGTACTTTACGCCGGTTTTTTGGCCGGATTTTTCCAAAGAGCATTTTTACCAGGCGCTGCTTGATTTTCAAAATCGCGAGCGTCGCTTTGGCATGATCAGTGAGCAATTGGCTAAGTAGTGCAGGGAAGTACATAAAACGCTGTCATTGCCCCCGGCCTGAGATTTATTTCTTGTCCGGTAGTAAGGCCACTCGTTGCACCGTTCCTTTGCCCCCGCTGTTCATACAACCTTATTTTTTTTTGATTACTCTTTTAACGTACTTTCGCGGTTGGTCTCGCCAACGTTTTTGGCCACTGTTGCTATCAATAACCTTGTTATGTTTGAAAATAAGCTACGCCGGATCGGTATATCTTTGGCACTAAGCCTCTTTTATAGCCTTGTATTTGCACAAAAATCCGATTCCCTTTCGATAGTGGACTATAGCAGTCCAAAAGAATTTGAGATTGGCGGGATAAACGTCACGGGAGCCAAATACAGTGACTTTAACGCCATTATCAGTATATCGGGCCTGAAAGTGGGCGCCACGCTCCGTATTCCCGGCCCGGAAATTCCGAAAGCCCTAAAATCGTTATGGAACCTCCGGCTATTCACGGATGTCCGGATTATACAGGAGAAAACGATTGGCGACGTGGTCTTTCTCGAGATAAACGTTCAGGAGCGGCCCAGGCTTTCAAATTATTCCTACGAAGGGGTGCGCAAGAGTCGCCACACCGATCTGAATGATGCGATTAAGGACTATCTTTCGAAAGGGGGTATCGTGACCGAAAACCTCAAGGCTGGTGCTGCGGGCATCCTACAGAAGTATTTTGTCAAAAAAGGTTATCTCGATGCGCGCGTGGGCGTAAGGGAAGAACCGGACACAACCCGCACCAATGCCGTGCTGTTGGTTTTTGACATTGACCAGGGCCCACGGATAAAAATCAGTCGCATAGAGGTCGTCAACAACAGCGCGGTAAAGGATAAAAAACTACTTTCAAAGCTAAAAAAGACCAAATCGAAGAGCAAGCTTCTTGCTTCCTCCAAGTTTATCCGGGACGATTATGAGAAAGATAAACAGGAGTTGATCAAATATTATAATACGATTGGCTACCGCGATGCACGGATCCTTTCGGACAGTTTTTGGCGCGACGATAAAGGCCAGTTGCAGATGGCGCTCCGGGTAGAGGAAGGCAACCGTTATTATTTCCGCAAATTAATCTGGAAAGGTAACTCGATTTACGATACAACCGTCCTTAATCAGGTCTTGGGTATCGAGCCTGGGGACGTGTATAACCAGGAACTCCTGGAAGACCGTTTGAAATTCAGCAAAGAAGGCCGCGATGTGAGTACTTTGTATATGGACAACGGCTATCTTTTTTTCAATGTTGATCCGGTCGAGGTGGCTATCGAAGGGGACTCCATAGATATGGAACTCCGTATTTTCGAAGGCCCGCAGGCGACAATTGACAAGGTAGTAATTGAAGGGAACGACCGGACGCACGAGCATGTCATCCGCAGGGAGCTGCGCACGTTACCCGGCGAAAAATTCAGTCGTTCGGATATTATACGCTCGCAGCGTCAGATCATCAATCTCGGATATTTCAACCAGGAAAACCTCGGCATCAATACGCCGGTAAACCCCGACCGGGGGACGGTGGACATCGAGTACACTGTGGAGGAGAAGCCTTCCGACCAGTTGGAGCTTTCGGCCGGTTGGGGCGGAAACCGTCGGGTCATCGGGACCCTTGGGGTTTCCTTCAATAACTTTTCCGTGCGCAACATCCTGAACCGAAGTGCTTGGCGGCCACTTCCGATGGGCGACGGGCAGCGGGTTTCGATCCGGGCGCAGTCGAACGGGGAGTTTTTTCAGTCGTACAACGTTTCCTTCACGGAGCCGTGGCTGGGAGGGCGTAAGCCTAATTCATTTTCGGTAGCGGGTTTTTACAACCGCTTTGCCTTTGGCAGCCGGGCATTCGGGAATTTCCAGAGTTTCAACATCATTCAGGGTTCTGTCAGCCTGGGTACGCGTTTAAGGTGGCCCGACGACAACTTTGTTTCCAGTACGGCGCTCAATTTGCAAACACTGAGGCTAAACCAGTGGACGCAGGGGCTTTTCCGGGCAGATAACGGGGAGATTGTATCTTCCGGAGAATATTTCAATTACAGTATCCGCCAAACCATAAGCCGTACGACGGTGAGCGACCCCATTTTTCCACGTTCGGGTTCTGTGGTGACGTTGACCGTACAGGCGACGCCACCATATTCTCTTGCGAGCCCGGGTAAGGATTACACCGATTTGAACACCCAGGAGCGCTTCAGGCTGTTGGAGTATCACAAATGGCGGTTTGATGCCGATTTCTATAATTCGATCGTCGGCAAGCTTACATTGAAGGCTTCGGCAAGGATTGGTTTGTTGGGCTATTACAACAGGAATATCGGCACTTCGCCCTTCGAGCGCTTCCAGGTAGGTGGGGATGGCATCAACAACCAGCAGTTTGGTTTTGCGGGTGTGGATATCATTTCCATGCGGGGTTATGAGATCAATCAATTAGAGGCGAACATTGATCCAAGTGGCGGGACATCAGCTACACCGCTTTTCGACAAGTTCACGGTAGAGTTGCGGTATCCATTGTCGCTAAACCCAAGTTCCACAATTTATGTGCATGCCTTTGCACAAGGGGGCAATGCCTGGAGGCGTTTGCGCGACTTTAATCCTTTTGATCTTAAGCGCTCGGCAGGTTTCGGGATGCGGGTATTCCTGCCGATGTTTGGCGTACTGGGCTTTGACTATGGGATTGGTTTCGACAAGCCTGGCGAACGTACCTTGCGCAATCTCGGTGATTTCAATATTGTATTGGGCTTTGAGCCCGAATAGAGCCATGTCTGTACCGTAAGAAAGGCTTGATGAGGCAGCGCAATCGGGGAATGTTCTCCTGTGGGGGCGGCGGAAGGCAGACATAAGGCATCTGTTCCGGGGCGATGCACTTTGTCTGCAGGCTCGTTGGTAGCTGTTCAGTAGGTAAAAGTGTGCAGATATGCCATCACCTCTTTGATATTGATCGCTATCCAGATAACGGTGGCCAGGAGTAGGAGGAGCAGGACCATTTTCCAGCCCCGATAATGGCGGTGAATCCTTTCCCTTCTCGAGATGTAGCTGCGTTTATTTAGATATTTTCCCATTTTACGGAATATGGTATTATACCTCCCGGTGTCGTTCCCAGTAGTTCTGGTCTTCGATTTCCTGCAGGATATTGAGATAATTAAAGTAGCGCAATTCGCTGACTTCTTCAGATTTTAATGCTGCTTTTACGGCGCATCCCGGTTCGTTGCGGTGCAGGCACTGCCCGCCGAATTTGCACTGTGCGGAGCGGGTAAAGAACTCCCTGAAGTTATGCGCGACATCGTACGGTTCGAGATGAGAAAAGCCGAGCGTTTTAATTCCTGGCGTATCAATGATAAAGCCGCCGGATTTGAGGGGGTACATTTCGGCAAAAGTAGTGGTATGACGCCCCTTGCCCGAATAATCGGACAAATCCTGGGTACGCAGTTCGAGTGCGGGTTCGAGGCAATTGACGAGGCTGGATTTGCCTACGCCTGATTGTCCGGCGACGAGGGTGACGCGTCCTTTCAGGAGTTCGCGGAGGGGTTCGATTCCGATTTCCCGGGTAGCAGATGCCAAAAAGACCTGATAGCCGATTTGAGAATAGATTTCCTCAAGAGCGGCATAGGTGTCGAAGTTCTCGTCGGCATAGAGATCTGCTTTATTAAAAACGATAATTGCCGGTATATTGAAAGGTTCGGTCATCATGAGGAAGCGGTCAATGAAGCCGGGTTTGAGTTGTGGGTTGACGATGGTGGTAATCAGCATAGCCTGGTCAATATTGCTGGCCAGCATGTGCAATTCGTGTTTTCGCCTGGGCGATTGCCTGAGCACATAATTTTGCCTGGGGAGGATTTCTTTGATGAGTGCGCTTTCCCCGGTTTCTTCCGGCAGGATACGGACATGGTCGCCTACGGCGATGGGATTGGTAATCTTTTTATCCTCTTGTCGGAATTTTCCGGCGATACGGCACTCCCAGATCCGGCCATCCTGCATACGCACCCAATACCAGCTTCCTGTAGATTTAATGACCACACCCTGTTGTAATGATTTCATAGGCAATTGCATTTTAGGGTAATTGAGTACGTTTCGCCAATACTTTCAGCAAATCGGGGTTTTCCTCAAAAGCATTGCCGACCACGACCATATCTGCCCCTGCCGAGAATTGGGCGTTAATTTGTTCGGGGGTACGCAACCCACCGCCCACGATCAGGGGGATATCAACGGATTGGGCGACGGCGCGGGTTGTTTGCGGGGGGACAGGGCGGTGCGCGCCACTGCCGGCATCGAGATAGAGGAGCCGCAGGCCCAGCATTTCCCCTGCCATAGCGGTACATGCGGCAATTTCCGGTTTATCGACAGGAATAGGCATGGTATTACTAATATAGGCGGCCGAGGTAGTTTTACCGCCATCCACCAGGACATATCCTGTCGGGATAATTTCGATTCCTGCGTTTTTGAGGTAAGGCGCTGCAATGACATGCTGTCCGATGAGGAGTTCCGGGTTTCTTCCGGAGATTAAGGCCAGGAGCAGTAAGGCGCGGGCATTTTTGCTGATTTGAAGGGGGCTTCCGGGAAAGAGTACTACGGGTATGGGGCAGTTTGTTTGGATCAAATCGAGGCATTCTTCCAGGCGGTCCTGGAAGAGCAGGCTTCCGCCTACGAAAAAGAAGTCCACCTGTTCGGATGCGGCAGCCTCCAGCAATTTCGGCAGCTGTTCCATGCGCGATTTATCCGGGTCAATGAGTACGGTAAAAAGCTTTTTTCCCTGTTTTTTAGCGGAAGCAATCGTTTGATAAACCGATTCAGGTTGCATGCTGCAGGAGATTCTTGCCGTTATTCCAGGCGAATAAAATTAGCATTTTTTCAGTTGAAAATTTAGACTTCTTGTTTGGGGCTTGTTGCGGGCTAAAGATAAGCAAGACTTACTGCCCGGATTCATTCTGTGGGGTTGAAAATTATATTTCGGCGGCAGCCTACGGGGCCTGAGCACAGGAGGGCTATTCGCCGAGTTCGTCAAGTTCGCCGATTTGCCGGAGGTAACTAAAGGTAAGGGCGGCTTCGGCTTCGTCAACAACAGATATGGCTACACCGACATGCACCATAACGAAATCCCCTGTTTGTGCTTCAGGCACCATAGCAAGGTTCACTTCCTTGACCACGCTGCCGAAAGATACTTTTCCGATACGGAAGGTATCGTCGTGGAAGGCGCCCATTGCGATAATTTTTCCGGGTATGGCAAGACACATAAAAATAGGATTTAGTGGGTGATCCGGTATTTCGCTGTCGGAGGCAGAAACAGGCCTGTGTTTGGCAAGATAAGCAAACCCGGTCCCCCCGCTTAGTGAGGTAATTGAAGTTGCAACCATTTGTACCAGTTATCCATTCCACGTCCGTTGCCGGCAGAGACTTCGATAAATTCGATATGGGGATTGACCTGCAGGGCATAGTTTTTTGCTTTTTCGAGGTCAAAAGGCACATAGGGGAGCAAGTCCACTTTATTAATGATGCAGAGCTGTGCAGACTGGAACATATCCGGGTATTTGAGCGGTTTGTCCTCTCCTTCCGGCACACTGAAAATGACTATTCTGAGGCGTTCACCGAGGTCGAAGAGGGCCGGGCATACGAGGTTGCCGATATTTTCGATGGCTACGACACTGTTTTCGACGGGCTTGAGTTGGTGGAGTGCATGGTGGACCATAGCGGCATCGAGGTGGCATCCTTTACCGGTATTGATTTGAACGACCGGGGCTTCGGTTGCTGCGATGCGCGCAGCGTCGTTGGAGGTTTGTTGGTCCCCCTCGATTACGAAAAAGGGGATCTGGCCCTTCAGATCGGTGAGGGTGCGTTCCAGCAGGGAAGTCTTGCCCGCTCCGGGCGAGCTGACGAGGTTGAGGGCAAGGATATTTTTCGCCTCAAAAAAGCCCCGGTTACGTTCGGCCTGAAGCTGGTTTTTTTGCAAAATGTCCAGTTCTACCTGCAGGACGGTTTTTGAAGGTTTTTGAGGGGGGGCATAAGTATGCAAATGGTGGTGCCGGTGGCCCGGTCCGTGTGCATGGTGATGGGCCAGCACTTTTCCGTCCGTACCGATATGGACGTGTTCTTGGGTACCCATCAATTGAATTGTGACGCTGCCTTCTTCCTGGCTACATCCGCAAGTACTGCACATTTCAGTAATTTTTTAGTGGTTTGTGGAACAGACTTGTCGCGATGGGTCAGCGGGGTGGAAAAAACGGGCAATTTTTCGTCTATGCGAAGTCTTTTCAAGGTCGGATAGCCCAGCTAAGTGACCGAAAAAAGGCATAGAGTGGGCGAAAAATAGCCATTTTACCTATGAGAATCCCATCGCAACAAGTCTGATAGTTATTTCAAATGGGTCTGTAACATCGTGGTGTTCAGGTCAATACTATGGATTTGATCCGAAGTTCTTTACCCTGGAGCAAATCCGAGAAAACGCTGCCGCAAGTAGGGCATGGGTTAAATAATACCGGGCAGGGAAATACTTCCCCACATTCCTGGCATCTTGCCCTGCCTTCTACTTTTCGAATTTCCCTGCTGCTATTTTCCAATACTGTACCGCGAACCGCTGCATCCCATGCAAAGTCCATGGCTTCCCATTCAATACCGGCGAGCTGTCCGATTTCCAGTTCGATGGACTCGACGGCGCAGGCCTGGTGTTCGCGTACTTTCTCTTCTACAATATCCAGTATGCTCAATACGATGGACAGCTCGTGCATGTATTGCCCTTAAAGTTTGGCAGACCTGGATTTGGACGTTCTGAGCATCAGGTAAAGGCTTGCGGCAAGCAGTATGACCAGGGCTGGCCCGGCGTGGCCCGCAGAAAGCAGGAAATGTGGGGCATCGTGGCCGTTGGAAGCGCCGTGACCGGGGTGTGCCTGTACGATAAGGGGCAACATAAAAGTTAACAGGATAGTGATTACGCGCATAATGTTTAGCATTTTGATTGGTCCAAAAGTAGTTGTGGGGAGTTTCTATAAAGGTCATAAAAATCATCGTCCCGGGGTAGAAAAAGTATAAAAAAATCTGTGGGCGACAAATTAAACTTGCCGGGGCAGATAGGCGTGCCTGGTAACAAGTCCAAACGATCCCAGCGCGATAATCCTGTTTTACACTAAATTCGGCGGAAAAAATATTGCCGCAGGGGGCCGGGGCGTGATATTAATCACCAACATCCTGGTGGAAAAGAGTAACCTTTGTAAAAGCGACACAGCTTTCGGCTTACTTTACACCTATTAGACTTGTTGCGATGGGATTCTCATTGGGTAAAATGGCTCTTTTTCGCCCACACTGCACCTTTTTTCGGTCACGTAGCTGGGCTACGCTCCCTCAAAAAGGCTTCGTTTGGTCAAAAAATAGCTCATTTTTCCCACAATGATTACCCATCGCAACAAGTCTGTTGAAAAAAGCACAATATCATGGGCAAACACCATCAAATTATTATTATTGGGGCAGGCACGGCAGGTATTACGGTAGCTGCGCAGCTTTTACTGAAGGAGAAAACCCTCGATATCGCGATTATTGATCCTGCCCGCAAACACTATTATCAACCTGCCTGGACGCTGGTAGGTGCAGGAACATTCAGCTTCAAGGCAACGGAACGCGATATGGCCGGACTGATCCCCCCCGGCTGTCATTGGGTACAGGAGGCTGTTGAATCCGTGATGCCCGAGCGCAATGAGGTATCCCTGACTAATGGGGACATCCTTTCTTACGATTATCTGGTAGTCTGTCCAGGGGTCAAAAATGATTATTCGCTCATTGAAGGCCTTGGGGAAACAATCAATAAAAACGGGGTTTGCAGCAATTACTCGAATCCTGAATATACCTGGGAGTTATTGCAGGAATTTAAGGGCGGAACGGCACTTTTCACGCAGCCGGCCACGCCGATTAAATGCGGTGGGGCGCCGCAGAAGATCCTGTACCTTGCCGACGACTACTGGAGAAAAAAGGGAGTCCGGAAGAACGCTGATTTGTTGTTTTTGACCCCTGGATCAGTGATCTTTGGGGTAGAACCATTTAAAACAACCTTGATGAAAGTGGTGGACCGCAAGGAAATCGCCCTGCGGTACTTCCATAAAATTATAAAAGTGGACGGTGCGAAGAAGACAGCTACATTTCAGGTTACGGCCCATCAGAACGAGCCGGAGAGGCTGTTTTACCACAACACTGCGGTTAGCGGGGAAAATTATGCACGGGATGCTGCAGGGGCTTTTACGCAGGTGGAAATACCGTTTGATTTCCTTCATCTTGCGCCACCTGAGACAGCGCCTGATTTTATCCGTAATTCCCCGCTGGCCGTACCGGATGGCCCCGATAAGGGTTGGATGGCGGTGAATATCCACTCCCTTCAGCACAAGTCCTTTCCCAATATCTTTGGCCTGGGGGATGTTGCCGCCCTACCTACGGCAAAAACAGGAGCGGCTGTTCGCAAGCAGGCGCCGGTAGTAGTCGAGAATATTTTCCACCTGATCCATAAGGACGGGGTGTTGAGCGAGGAATATTCCGGGTATTCATCCTGTCCGCTCGTGACCGGCTACGGGAAGATGTTGCTGGCAGAATTTGGGTATGAGAACAAACGCATGAGCGATCCGCTGCTTTCCAGGTTTTTCGATACTTCGAAAGAGCTTTATCCGATGTGGCTGCTCAAAAAATATGGTTTGCCGTTTATGTACTGGAACCTCATGCTGAAAGGCAGGGCATAGCGCCACTGCGATAATGCTGTATGAGAGAGGGCATGGCCGTTTATTGGCCGGGTGCAATACCCCAGCTGTTCCATAGCCCCGTTTTGGGCAGTGGAGCTTCCAGTTGGACGGTAGTACCGCTGCCCGGATCGCGGAAAACCAGCCGGTAGGCATGCAGGGCAATCGTCTGTGCTTCCGGCAGGGCGGGCGCGCCGTAGTGGGTATCCCCTGCGACAGGGCAGCCTGCTGCTGCAAGCTGTGCCCGGATTTGGTGGTATTTTCCGGTGAGCAGGCGGATTTCCCACAGTGCCTGGCCATGATGTGTTGCCAGGATGCGGTACTGCAAACGCGCTAAAGCAGCGCCCGGGTATTCTTTCGCCACGATGAGCGCCTTCTTAAGTTTCACATCTTTGATCATCCAATTTTCCAGAACACCTTTTTTTAGATTGGGTGTCCCTACGCTCACTGCAAGGTAAGTTTTTCGTATTTTTGCCCCGCGGAAAAGGGCATTCATTTCCAGGAGAACCACCTTCTTTTTGGCAAAAAGTACAAGGCCGGAGGTTGGCCGGTCCAGGCGGTGAACGATCCCGACAAAAGGCTTTCGGGATTTTGAGGAAAGATAGGCCAGTACCAGATCCTCCATGGTGTCTGTCGCGCCGGGCTGGCGCTCTACGCTCAACCCGGGCGGCTTGTTTACGGCAAGCCATCCCCCGGTCTCCCGGATTATCCAATCGTTGGGTACTAAGGCCACTTTTTCTGTATTATTAATCGCGATTATCACTGAATTTCCATATTCTTCGGGGGGAATACTCAAAAGCCCGGAACGCATTTTACACAAAACTAAAATAAATCGGACGACATGAACACGGACAATGAAAACAAACCCTCTCAGGAGGGACAGACACCTCAGGAACCCCTGGTAATTTGTGAAGTACGCGAAAACGGTTCTCTGCTGGTTATTGGCAACCTCGAGGTCAGGATGCCGGATGGCACGGTACTGTTAAAAGGGCCAAGAACTTCTTTTTGCCGTTGTGGCGCCTCTGCCAACAAGCCGTTTTGCGATGGGGCACACCGCAATATCGGTTTCACAGGCTAAGTGCGTCCTTATCGGAGCAGTACTTTCCGGGGAGCTGCCCACCATATAACCTTCGCACAGCCTGACTCGCGTCAGGTATGCAGATGTGCAGTCATCCGGCTCAAAATGCGATAGGTTATGCCGAACAAACTGCTGAAAGCCTTGTTTTTCAGTAACTATTTTCCAGATGTCATCCGCGGATTCGCCGCGAAGGATTTTGGGGTCGTGTAAAAAGTCTTTTGCCGCCTACGGCGGCAGAATATTCTTCTGAGAGATACGTCATTTTCACGATTTCGCGAAGCGAAATCGTGAAAATGACGTATCTCTCAAAACATAATTCGAAAACATAATTCGGCGCGAAGCGCCGTAAAAAACCTTTTGACACAACCCCATTATTTCTCGAGGCAATGGCCTGCTAAATAGATGCGTTTTTAAAACACCCGGAGCGTAGAGTAAAAGAGTTGGTCAAGAAAATGAAAAGCCAATGAAAGCACACGAAATTGACTATGAAATTTTTGGGGAGGAAATGCAGTTCGTCGAAATCGAACTCGACCCGTATGAGACGGTAATTGCCGAATCCGGTAGTTTCATGATGATGGAGGACGGCATCGAGATGACTACGATTTTCGGTGACGGGTCTGCACGTGAGGAAGGCGGTTTGTGGGGCAAGGTCCTTTCTGCCGGGAAGCGACTGATAACCGGGGAGAGCTTGTTTATGACGGCTTTTTCCCATGGTGGCACGGGGAAGCGAAAAGTTGCTTTTGCGTCGCCATATCCTGGTAAGATTATCGCTTTGGACCTCTCAGCGTATGAGCATAAAATTATCTGCCAAAAGGATGCCTTCCTGTGTGCAGCAAAGGGAGCTTCCGTGGGTATTGAATTTTCACAAAAGCTTGGCAGGGGCTTTTTTGGAGGGGAGGGCTTTATCATGCAGAAAGTAGAGGGCGACGGGATGGCTTTCCTTCATGCCGGGGGCACGATCATTGAGAAGCAACTGACTTTGGGAGAGAGCCTCCGGGTGGATACGGGTTGTCTGGTTGCTTTTACCCGGGATGTGGACTATGACATAGAAATGGTGCGCGGGATAAGAAACGTTTTTTTTGGTGGCGAAGGCCTTTTCTTTGCACGCTTACAGGGCCCCGGTACCGTCTGGATTCAGTCTTTGCCCTTCAGCCGCCTGGCCGACCGGGTACTGCGGGCATCGAGTAATTACGGAAGCCGGGAAGACGAAGGAAGTGTTCTTGGAGGGTTGGGTAATATGCTGGATGGAGACGGTTGGTAGGGCGCTCAAGCCTTATACTGCCAATACAGACTGGCTTGGGGCGAATAAAAATATTAAAAACTTATGTCAACACCCCGTTCTGTTGCTTTCCACACGTTAGGGTGCAAGCTCAATTATTCCGAGACTTCCGCGATAGGCCGGCAGTTTGAGCAGGCGGGCTACCAGGAGGTGGGTTTCGAGGAAGCTGCAGGTATTTATGTGATCAATACCTGCTCCGTCACGGATTTTGCTGACCGCAAATGCCGCAAGGTGGTTCGCCAGGCATTGCGCCGGTCTCCGGACGCCTTAATTGTGGTCGTGGGGTGTTATGCACAGCTAAAGCCGGATGAAATTGCCGAGATACCCGGTGTTGACCTGGTATTGGGCGCTGCAGAGAAATTCCGTATTCTGGAATTCATTGACGATTTAAGCAAGTCGCCGGGGAAGGGCCTGGTGGTTGCAAGCCATGTAAAGGCTGCGAATACTTTTTCCGGTGCTTTTTCTTTTGGGGACCGTACCCGGTCTTTTTTAAAGGTGCAGGATGGTTGTGATTATAAATGCACGTTTTGTACCATTCCACAGGCCAGAGGGGGCAGCAGGAGCGATACGGTGGAGCATGTGGAACGCAACGCCAGGGAGATCGGGGAGATGGGCGTCCGGGAGATTGTGCTCACCGGGGTAAATATCGGCGATTTTGGAAATGGTACCGAGGTAATCGAAGGGGGTCGTGCAAGAAAAGAAGCATTGTTCAGCGACCTGATCCGGCGCCTGGATGTGGTAGGGCCTGTCAGCAGGTACCGCATTTCTTCTATAGAGCCGAATTTATGTACCGATGAGATTATCGAATTCGTAGCGCAGTCTGAGCGCTTTGTCCCCCACTTTCACATGCCCCTGCAATCCGGGAGCAATAAAATCCTGCGCCTGATGCGGAGGCGTTACCTTCGGGAGCTTTATGCCGAAAAGGTACATAAAATCAAAGCCCTCATGCCCCATGCGTGTATCGGGGTAGATGTAATTGTTGGGTTCCCCGGCGAAACAACAGAAGATTTCCTGGAGACCTATCATTTTCTGAACGAACTGGAGGTTTCTTACCTGCATGTGTTTACCTATTCTGAACGCGCCAATACCCCGGCTGCCGAAATGGAAGCAGTGGTACCCGTTGAGGAACGCCGCAGGCGGAACGAGATGCTTACGATATTGAGTATTAAGAAACGCAGGCATTTTTATAGCCAGTATATCGGTTCGGTACGCAAAGTGCTTTTTGAACACTCCAAAACACCCGGGATGATGACGGGGTTCACCGACAACTACATCAAGGTGGAGACCGTTCTGCGTCCTGAATGGATTAATACGATCATGCCGGTGCAGCTTCAGGATTTCTGCGGGGAAGATGCACTTGAGGCTTCCCTGGAGACTTCTTCCAGTACTTTATAAATCCTGTCGGCAGTTTCGTCCCAGGAAAAGAGCGACCGCTGCAACCGGCCCTTCAGGATTAAGGAAGAACGCAAATCCGGATCTTTCCATAATTGCCACATCGCGTGTGCGATGGCTTCTTCATCAAACGGATTGATGAGCAGGGCGGCGTTACCGGCCACTTCGGGGATAGAGGCGCTATTGGAGGCGAGGATTGGGACTTCGCTGAACATGGCTTCCAGGACGGGCAGCCCAAAACCCTCGAAGAGGGATACGTAAGTCAGGGCGAAGGCGGCGCCCAAAACCCCGGGGAGCGTTTCTTCCGGGATGTATCCCAGGAAAAGGATGTCTTTCTGGAAGGGGGAAGATTTCCATGCGCTGAAGATCTCTCCGGTTTGCCATGCCATACGGCCGCCGATGAGCAGCTTGATATCGGCGTTGTAAAGTTGGCGAAAACGATTATATGCCGCAATCAGGCGGGGAAGATTTTTTCGGGGGTGCAGGGCGCCGAGGTAAAAAAAGTAAGGCTTGCCTGCCGCATATTGGTTGCGTAGTTTCTGGACTTCCAGGGTGGCCAGCGGTTCAAACCCTTCCCGCCCGCCATTAGGGGCCACCACTATTTTTTCGGAAGGGATGGCATATTGTTTTTCGATATCTCCTTTGACAAAATCGGAGACGGTGACGATTTTTCGGGCCTTGTGCAGGTATTGGGGGGTAAAGTGCGCATAAAAGGCACGCACGATACCGGGTACTTGTGCAGGGTAGTGTCGGAATGCCAGATCATGCACGACTATGACCGTGGGGACCTTGCTCCGAAGACTAAGGTAACCGTCGGGAGAAAAAAATACCTCTGCGTTAATTGCCTCCAGGATTGCAGGGAGGCGGTGCTCGAACCAAAGATACCAGAGGACGGGATGTCTTGCAGGCGGGAATACCACGACAGGGTGGACATTGGGGCCAAAAACAAACCGGGGATCATAAGGGCGGTCAAAGATAAAGAAGAACTCGTCCTGAGGATAGGCGGCGGCCCAACGCCTGCATATTTCGTAGGTGTACCATCCCAGGCCTTCGAGTCTGCCCGGAAGTAAAAAACGTGTATTGACAGCTATACGCATAGGCGGCTAATCATCTAGTGCTTCAATTTCCGGGTTGCGAAGGCTGGGCGGAAGGATTTCCTGCGTTGACAGGGCACACCAGGGGCAAACATTGGTTCCACAGCCCTTATAGAAATCGTGGTTGAGGATACGGGCATAAACATCCCGGATCAAGGTGCGCATCAACTGTACATCTTCCGGTTGGAACGCAATGCGGTGAGTTTTAAAATCTGCCCGAAGATCAGGTTCCAGGTAAACGATTTCCCCGAAGTTAACAGAACGGGAAGATCGGTCGAGTGCTTCAAAAAGCAATTTGTAGAAAACCAGTTGGCGCCAATAAGTTCCTCCGAAAGGGTTAGCGGGGGTAGGGCCGGAGGTGCGTTCCTCTGCGTGGCGTCCCGTTTTATAATCCACAACGCCGATACTCAGCCCTGGATGGTATTCGATTTTGTCAATCGTACCGGTAATAGGCACACCATCCAGCTCTACCTGTCTTACGGTGTACTCCACGCTCACGTCTTTATGCCATTGCCCGATATTGTGGGCGTAGAGCAATTCAAGCGCTCGTTTTCCCTGTTCAAGATAAGATTGATAAGCTGCGGCAGTCAGGATCCCCTTTTTTTTGAGCATTGCTTCCATGAAATATCCCAGGAAAGTCTGGACAGGGGGGAATGATTTATCCTTGGCACTGCGCATATTCAAAAAAAGCCGTTTCATGGCGAGGTGCATTGCCTGGCCGAAGACGGCAGCATCGCCAGGAATTTGGGGTGCGTGGACGATAAAGTTGAAATAGAACTCCAGCGGGCAGTTGAGGAAGCTGTTCAGTGCCGAAATACTGAGCCTGAAATGACTTAGCTGTGCATCCACCAGAGATTTTTCTAAATCTGGCAGCTTAGGGGCAGGGGCATTTTGGATCAGGGAAATTTGAGCAGCTTGTATTTCCCGGGCAGGTACCGAAAGGCGTTGGAGGCTTTCGGGAAATTTTTCCAGCAGTTCGTCAATAAAGCGTGCGGGGTAGAGTGGTTTGCCTTTTTCGTTTTGTCGGGCAAAGGAGATATAAAGCCCTTGCTCGGCGCGGGTCATGGCCACATAAAACAGACGCCTGCGCGCTTCCATGGCATCTTCCTCTGCGAACCAGGAGAGGGTTTCCGGGAGTTGAAAGCTGCCGGAGGGGTTGCGGCCGAGGGGTTCCCACCGTTCTTTTACGACATCTAAAAGAAAGACATCGGCAAATTCCAGTCCCTTTGCGCTGTGGGCGGTCAACAATTGCACCCCTTGTTCAAGCTGTGATTGCTGAAAAAACGGCAGGGGGATACCATTGTCTTTCATGCGTTCGATAAGTTGGAAAAGCCCTTCGAGGTTCATGCCGTTATATCGTTGGCACTCTTCATAGACAAAGGAGAGGAAATTGAATAAGCATTCGGTTTGTAGCGTGGGCAGTTGGTTGTCGGTGATAGCCGAAGCGGTGATTCCTGTTTGGTTGATGAGTTGTTCCAGGAGGTTAGGCAGGGCAAGATTTGCTTCTTCCTGGATTAGGGTTTCGAGGATTTCTGTAGCTTTCAGGATATTTTTGGGGTGGGAGAGCCCCAAATTTTGGAGAAAAGCGGGGTCCTGGACGGCGATTCTCCAGGGTAGGGGGTTTGTTTCGCGGGTTTGGTTAATGGCGAAGCTGATTTTTGCGATATCCAGGGAGGAATTGTCCCAGAAGCGGAAATGGAGTATTTTAAAGAGCAGAGCTTCCCCGGAATGCGGCATTCTTGCTTCGTGCCGGATATAATCCAGGATTTGGATAATCTTTGCGATAATCGGCTCCTGGACGAGGTCAATCCCCCGTTTTGCCGTACAGGGGATGTTTTTCTTTATCAGCAATTGGTTGAGCAATTCGGCCTGTTTGTGCTGGGCGCAGATGACTGCGATTTCGTTCGCCGGCCTGCCGGCGTCGAGGAGGGACTCGATTTGCTGGACGACATGAACGGTTTCCTGAAGGCGGTTAGGGTATTCCCGGATGACGGGGGGCTGATGCAAAAGCTGTCGTTGGGGGTTGGCCGCGGTGAGGGCTTTCTGTGCGCCGGGGATAAAATTGAGCAAGCGGATTTGGTTCTTTCCGATGAGGGCATCGGCCCAATCGAGGATAAGCTGTGAGGAGCGGTAGTTTTCGTTGAGTGTGAGGACTTCGAGGGTTTCTTTGTATTGATTGCGGAAATCGAGGAGATTTTTCAGCCGGGCGCCCTGAAACTCATAAATAGACTGGTCGTCATCGCCGACGATAAATACGTTGGGGTTTTGCCAGAAACGAATAAGCTTAAGGAGGATTTCATTCTGTGCGCCATTGGTGTCCTGATATTCGTCCACGAGAAAATAGAGGTAACGTTCCTGATAGTTGCGCAGTAAGAATGGATGACGGTCAAAAGCCCTGATGACCCAGAGAACCATATCGTCGTAATCATATCTTTTCGAGGCGGTTTTCAGTTCTTCATAAGCGGGATATAAATCTGCAGCAGCGCCGAGCTGGCCCATTCGGCGGGTTATCTCTTCTATCTTATGGATTTTCAAGTCTCCTTTCCGGAAGCGGTCGGTATTTCTTTGATAGCGGAATTCGGGTCGGTCAGGAAGCTGTTCCAGCCATTCCTGCGCGGCATGTTTAATAAAATCAGGCGTCCAGTCTTCAGCATTCATACGTTGGAACAGCAACTGTAAGCCCTTTTCGTAGAAATAGGGATCCCTGCCCCCTCTGTAGAGCGGATGGCCCGGGGGCAGCCCGTCCATAATTTTTCTGATCAGGTCAATACGTTCCAGGTCACTGAGGGGTTGCAGGTCGTTGCTGCCAAAATATTCGGTATGGTCGCGGATTACCGTATTACAAAATGCGTGGAAAGTAAAGATATGGACGCGGTGGGCAGCAGGCCCGATGAATTTCCTCAAGCGCTCGCGCACGGCGACGGTACCGGCGTCGGTGAAGGTCAGGCAGAGGATATTTTCCGGTAAGGTATCGGTTTCGAGTAGGATACGGCCTATTCTGGCGGCGAGGAGTTGCGTTTTTCCTGTACCTGGGCCCGCGACGACGAGCATGGGCCCGTCGAAGTGTTCAGCCGCACTTTGTTGAACGGGGTTGAGTTTTGCCAATTCCTCCAAAAAAAAGTCGTTATAGGCCTGTCTGTTGTGCGTTTTTTCCATAGGCGTGAATTGCGGGATGAGTTGCGGGTAACAGGTTGCGACGCTAATCCCCGTCAAATCGCAGGTTAAAACGCTCTGCAAGGATTTTCACTGCGGGGTTTCTTTCGTACATATTCATCAGTTTTTCTTTGTTGCCGGCGATTTTCGGGATTTTTACGGCGGATTGGCCTTCATTGCGTTTTACGGTGACGCTCAGGGTGAGGGCTTGTTTGCCAAAGCGGTCGCGCAGGGTGGCCATGAGCGGGCGTTCTTCTTTAAGGGCATTTTCGACGAGGGCGGAAGTGACCTGCACGTTTATCTGTTCTTCTTCCAGGACTGGCTGCAGGCCGCGGAGTAAATTTCGGGTGGTTTCCTGCGCAATATTTTCCACGTATGCATCCCAGAGGATGGTCAGGTTTTCCTGGTGGAGGGGGAGTATATCCTCTGTTTTTTTTGCAGTAACGTCGAGGTTGTGGCTATATATTTGGTCGAGCCTTGGCGTTGCAGTGAGGTGGGCTGCGGTCTGCCATACCTGTTGTGCTGATGCTATTGATGGGTTGGAGGTAGCGGGAGGGTCAGCGGGGGCTTTTTCAGCGAGCGAGCCGTTAATTTCTTTGTTTTGCGGATCGGGGGCGAGTGAATCGGGAGTTTTTACGGCGTGCAGCGGTGGGATCTGAGGAGATGGGGGATGGTTTAGGGTGGGGTTGGGTTCAGGGTTTTTTTTTTCTTCCGACGTTGGCGGGAAAGGAGTTGTTTCGACTATCCGGCGGATATAGACGAGTTTGATGAGGCAAAGCTCTGTATGGAGCCTTTTGTTTCGGGCCAATTTATAGTTGACGTCGCATTCGTTGATGAGGTTGAGGGCGGTCAGCAGGAGCGATACAGGCGTCAGGGCGGCCTGGTGGGCATATCGCTGGCGCAGGGCCTGGCCAACTTCGAGGAGGCTGAGGGTTTCGGGATCTTTACATACCAGGAGGTTGCGCAAGTGTTCTGCAAAGCCGTTGAGAAAGAGATCGGGCTCGAAACCTTTGCGCAGGATATCGTCGAAAGTAAGGAGGACGGAGGAGAGGTCTTCTATGAGCAGAAAATCCGTAATTTTGAAGAAATAGTCATAATCGAGGACGTTGAGGTTTTGGATAACGTGTTCATAGTCAATTCGTTTGCCGGCTGAAGTTGCCATCCGGTCAAAAATAGAGAGGGCATCGCGCAGTGCGCCATCGGCTTTTTGGGCGATGATATGGAGGGCCTGGGGATCTGCCTGGATAGATTCGCGTTGGCAGATCTGCTCCAGGTGAGCGGCGATTTCGGGGACCTGGATACGCTTGAAATCAAAAATCTGGCATCTTGACAGGATGGTAGGGATGATCTTGTGTTTTTCCGTTGTAGCCAGGATAAAGATTGCGTAGGGGGGTGGTTCTTCGAGGGTTTTGAGGAAAGCGTTGAATGCCTGCGTGGAGAGCATGTGCACCTCGTCAATGATGAATACTTTGTACTTGCCTTGTTGAGGCTGAAAGCGCACCTGATCAATCAGGCTCCGGATATTCTCGACGCTGTTGTTGGAAGCGGCGTCGAGTTCTATGATATTGAAGGAGGCATTTTCGTTAAATGCTTTACAGGAGGGGCATACATTACAGGCTTCGAAATCTTCGCTGACCTGTGTACAATTAATTACTTTGGCGAGGATACGGGCACAGGTTGTTTTGCCTACGCCCCTGGGCCCGCAGAATAGGAAGGCATGTGCAAGCTGGCCGTTGCGCAGGGCATTTTTCAACGTCTGCGTAATATGTGCCTGCCCGACTACATCTTCGAATCGGGCGGGGCGGTATTTTCTTGCGGAAACAACAAATTGGCTCACGCTGTGGTTTGATTTTTTCAAAGATACGACGATTCATCCATCCATTTTCGAAAAAATGGCGTTGTTGCGAAGGTAAAGTTTTGCGTGGAAGGGAAAGCGCCAATTTCTGCCCGCAGGTGTCCCTCCGCAAAAAGGTTGGTAAATAATATTATTACAGATATGCGGATTGCCCTTGCACAAATCAATATCCACGTAGGCAACTTTGCGGCCAATGTCGAAAAAATGTTGCACTACATTTCAGGCGCCAGGGAGCTGGGCGCTGATTTGGTCTGTTTTCCCGAGCTAAGTACCTGTGGATATCCGCCACGGGATTTTCTTGGCTTTTCGGATTTTGTTCAGGAAGCGGAAAACAGTGTTTTGGCATTGTCAGAAGCGGCCCGGGGCATTGCGGTAATTGTAGGCTCTGTCACGCGCAACCCGCGGGCGGAAGGTAAAGACCTCTTCAATTCCGCCTATTTTCTGGCCGATGGTGCGATCAGCCGGATACAGCACAAGGCACTTTTACCTACTTACGATGTTTTTGACGAATATCGTTATTTCGAGCCGGCCACGGATTTCCGGGTAATCGAATACCGGGGTAAGCGCATAGCGCTGACAATTTGTGAAGATATCTGGAACGTGGGCAACGAAAACCCCCTGTACACGGTTTGTCCGATGGATGTTTTACAGGGGCAGGCGCCGGATTTCATGATCAATATTTCGGCTTCGCCGTTTGCCTATGACCACGGCGGGGAGCGTATCCATGTAATCCGTGCCAATGTCGAGCGGTATAATATTCCGGTATTTTACGTCAACCATATCGGGGCGCAGACCGAGCTGATTTTTGAGGGGGGCTCTGTTGTCATGTCGCCAGATGGGATGGTTTTTGACGAGATGCCTTATTTTGAGGAATGCCTGCGGGTATATGATTTGGACGAGGTGATGAGGGGGGGTTATGAAGCGACCCTTCCAAAAGAAAAAAACCGCCTTATACACGACGCCCTGATTTTGGGGCTTCGGGACTATTTTGCCAAGACGGGGCTTAAGCGCGCCATTTTGGGGCTTTCCGGGGGTATTGACTCTGCCCTTACCTTGGTACTGGCAGCGAGGGCCATAGGGCCTGACAATGTCCGGGTTTTGCTCCTGCCCTCCCCGTTTTCTTCTGACCATTCGGTCAACGATGCCCGTCAGCTTGCGGAGAACCTCGGCGTGCAGTACGATATTGTCCCTATCCAATCTGTTTTTTCAGCTTACGAAGAACTGCTCGCACCACATTTTGCCGGCAGGTCTTTTGATCTCACCGAGGAAAACCTTCAGGCCAGGATCAGGGGGATGCTGCTGATGGCTTTTTCCAATAAATTTGGCAATATCCTGCTCAACACCAGCAACAAGAGCGAAATTGCGGTAGGGTACGGAACGCTCTACGGGGATATGTGCGGGGGGCTTTGTGTGATCGGTGATGTATATAAAACGGAAGTATATGCCCTTTGTCGTTTTATCAATCGGGAAGGAGAGATAATTCCCGAAAATATATTGCTCAAGCCCCCTTCTGCCGAGCTGAGGCCGGGCCAAAAGGATAGCGACAGCCTGCCTGATTACGATGTACTGGATCGGGTACTTTTTCAATATATCGAGATGCAGCAGGGGCCGGAAGCGATTATTGCCCAGGGCTACGACGAGGCCCTTGTGCGCCGCGTACTCCGGCTTGTGAATATCAACGAATTCAAACGGCATCAGACTGCACCGATCCTGCGGGTTTCGCGTAAGGCTTTCGGAATGGGCCGTCGCATGCCGATCGAAGGGAAATACCTGAGTTCCTGAGGCCGTTATAAGCGACAGGCTTTCAAGAAGACTTTTGGCAATAAGTCTGACGATTTTTTCCCATATTTGCCGCCAAAATAAAATAAAGCTATGGCCGGAGAAAAGATTATCTTTTCCATGGAGGGCGTGAGCAAGGTTTACCCCCCCAATAAGCAGGTGCTAAAAAACATCTGGCTCTCCTTTTTTTACGGCGCCAAAATTGGTGTCCTGGGCCTTAACGGCTCCGGAAAATCTACCCTGCTGAAAATTATTGCAGGGTTAGACCAAAATTATCAGGGACGCATCACTTTCGATGGTAGTTACAAAATAGGTTATCTCGAACAGGAGCCCATGCTCGACGATACCAAGACGGTACGCCAGATTGTCGAAGAGGGTGTACAGTACATCGTGGATATGCTCCGGGAATATGAGGAAATCAACATGAAGCTCGCAGAGCCGATGGACGACGAAGAGATGATGCGGATCATAGAGCGCCAGGGCGAGCTTATGGAACAACTGGACCATGCCAATGCCTGGGAACTCGACCACAAACTCGAGACGGCAATGGAGGCCCTGCGTTGCCCGGAAGAACAAACACCCGTCCAGGTCCTCTCCGGTGGTGAGCGCCGGAGGGTGGCGCTGTGCCGCCTTCTGTTGAGTAATCCCGATATCCTGCTACTTGACGAACCTACTAACCATCTCGATGCAGAATCTGTTGACTGGCTGGAGCAATACCTCAAAAATTTTCCCGGTACGGTTATCGCCGTAACGCACGACCGCTACTTTCTCGATAACGTCGCCGGCTGGATTCTTGAACTCGACCGCGGAGAGGGTATCCCCTGGCATGGCAATTATTCTTCCTGGTTAGAGCAAAAGGCGAAACGCCTCGAACAGGAAGAAAAATCTGAGAGTAAACGGCGAAAGACCCTGGAGCGGGAACTGGAGTGGATCAAAATGGCGCCTAAGGCCCGGCAGGCAAAGGGCAAAGCCAGGCTGAACGCTTACGATAAGCTGGCACAAGAGGAAATAAAAGAAAAGGAAGCCCGGCTTGAGCTTTTCATCCCGAATGGCCCCCGTCTGGGCGACAAGGTGGTGGATTTGAACGGTGTAGGTAAGGCTTTTGGCGATAGGGTATTATTTGAAAACCTGAATATCTCCATCCCTAAAAATGCGATCGTGGGCATCATTGGCCCCAATGGTGTTGGAAAAAGTACCTTGTTCAGGATTATCATGGGGCAGGAAACGCCCGACGCCGGGGAGGTCATTGTCGGGGATACCGTCAAACTTTCTTATGTTGACCAAAGCCATACGGAACTGCAGAATGGCGAAAAAACCGTTTTTGATGTCGTGTCCGGGGGCCAGGATCTGATTACCGTCGGCAAGGCCACGGTCAATGCGCGGGCTTATCTCAGCCGCTTCAATTTCAGCGGCCCTGATCAGCAGAAAAAAGTAGGGGTGCTCTCCGGTGGCGAGCGCAACCGTATTCACCTGGCCATGACACTACGCGAAGGGGGCAACGTGCTGCTCCTCGACGAGCCGACCAACGATATTGATATCAATACGCTCCGTGCGCTTGAAGATGCCCTCGAAGATTTTGCCGGCTGCATCCTCGTGATTTCCCACGACCGCTGGTTTATTGACCGGCTTGCCACACACATCCTTGCTTTCGAGGACGATGCGCAGGTCGTTTTCTTCGAAGGGAATTATTCCGATTACGAAAAAGCAAAGAAGGAGCGTCTGGGCGACATCACGCCCCATCGTCCGAGGTTTAAAAATGTCATAAACCGCTAATTGGTATTCAGCGTGGGGATAAACCGCCGGTGGGGCGGGCCGGTTCGGGGGCTACTTCTTCCACTTGATGTTGCAGCCGCCGCTGGGATATTGGGTCTCGCTCACCGGCCTGCCTTCGAGGATGGCATCAATCGCTTTGCGCAAGTCTGTGCCGGTGAGGGGCATCTGGTTTCCCGGCCGCGAGTCATCGAGCCTTCCCTGGTACACCAGGGCGAGGTGCTGGTCGAAGAGGTAAAAATCCGGCGTACAGGCCGCGTCGTAATTTCTGGCTACTTCCTGGGTTTCATCGTAGAGATAGGGAAAGGTGTACCCGGCGTTTGCTGCGGTTATTTTCATTTTATCCGGGGCATCGTCAGGATAATGTTCTGCGTCGTTTGAACTGATGCCGACGAAACCGACGCCTTTTGCCTGGTAATCCTTTGCGAGCCGCACAATTTCAGGGTTGACGTGGATTACATAGGGACAATGGTTGCAGAGGAACATGACGAGGGTCGCCTGCGCTCCCCGAACATCTTCAAGACGCATGATTGTCCCGGAGACCGTGTCCGGGAGCTCGAAATCCGGGGCTTTGGTGCCCAGTGGGATCATATTGGAAGGTGTAAAAGCCATAAATGATGATGATTATTTTGTGCAATCCCGGTTAATGCCAAGTACATATCTGCCCACCACATCTATTTCAGGTGCAGTATGTGCGCCTTCGAAGCCCTGGATCATTTCGTTTTTGAGTTTTTCGCTGGCGAGCCTGCCCATTTGCCGGGCAATAGGCATAAAGGACCAGTGCCACTGCTCCTCGTTGTACCCGTGAGGCCTTTCTTTTCCCTTTGGCGAGTAGGGCTGGCAAAACCCAAATGCGGGGCCGTTTTGGGTAAGCCAGTCGTGTATTTTTTTTCCCTGGCCATTTCGAAACCACGCCGGATTGAGGTCGTTCAGGTCAATATCCGTTCCCCAGTGGTGGCGGGAGGAGCCGGGCATAGCGCTGTATTCCAGGATTTTCAGCGCCCTGTCCACAGGATCGGGATAGGCAGTCGCGGCATTTTTTCCATTTTCTATAGTTCTTGCTCCGTTCCATTTAGCTTCCCATATACCTTTTTGGGCTTCAAAATTCCGTGTTGCGGAAATGATGCGCAGTTGGATGCTGTCCTTAGCTGCCGCTGCATACATTTTTTTGAAAGCCTCGTAAGTTTCCTTGCGCAAGTACATGCCTGTCCGGTTGGCATATCGTGCTTCGACGGGGACAAAATCCGGGTGCCGGGCAGGATCGAACTTTCCCATGATTTCTTCGACCGAGTACTTGACGGGGTTATTTTGGGCATCGGGGGAGTTCGCATTGTGCGGAGGCCTGTCCTGCAGGAAGAGGCTGCCGGGGAAGTACAGTAGAAGAAGGATAGCCAAGATTTTTTTGTTCATTGAAAGTCAATTTTAATACCGGCATACCGGAGGGGCCATTGCGGGCGAAAAATAGTTGATTTTCCCCTCGCGCCGGGCCCTGGCAACGCATCTAATATTCAAAATTCATTTGTTCGCACGGATATCCGAAGAAAAACTTTTCTTTGATCAGGCCCGCGACCTTTTGGGGCACCATACTGGTCCAGTCGCTTCGTCCTGCACGGATCATGGAAAGGACTTCTTTAGAAAAAATATGGAGGACGTTTTTATCAAAATTTTCGATATCAACGATTTGTCGATTTTTCTGAAGATGTTGTATCAGGAATTTAACCCCTTCGGGTAAGGGCATGTTTTTTGCGGTCATGAGCTCTCCGCTGCCCTGAAGGAGTGCGGGATAGACGAGTATTTTCAGATTTTTGGAAAAGAGTGCCCCAAATGCCGCCAGGAGGTGTCCTTGCTGATTATTTTCGAAAGTGCGGGTAATATATTCCATAAGGGTTTGCACACCCAGGACGAGGGCGATGCTGTCGGTACGAAATGTTGAGAAATATGCCGATATCTGCTGATGGGTGTTGAAATTGGAAATCATAACCGTCTGTCCAAGGGCATTGAGGAGTTCGGCGCGGTCGAGGAAGTCCCGCTCGTCGATGGGGCCGTTGTTCAAGAGGTTTTCCAGGGTGATCTCGGTCAGGATGGCACAGCGTTTGGGGTCGGCTTCCGGTTCTTGCAGGAGCTGACGCTGGGCGGATTGGATCATATCGATATTCAGCACGGTTGGGGGTCGGAAGGAGCCGCGGACGATCAGGAGTTGTTTTTTGTACAGGCATTCGGACGGGTGAATATTTTGGCCATTGGCGCCGAACATTGCCACATTTGAGAGCTGGTTTTTGACTAAATACAGGCTGAGGATGCGATTGTCCACCTGGACAAAATCCGGGCCGGTGAGTCGTACCATATCAATCTGTATCCTTCCCTGCAGGCCATCGAGCAAGGATTGCAAGAGGGTTTCGGGGTCTTTTGCGTATCGGAAGCAGGCATAGATCAAGTTCACGCCGAGTATCCCGATGGCTTGCTGCTGGAGTTGGTTGTCGTTATCGAGCATTTGTGCGTGGATCACCAGATCATTTGGCTTTCCGCCCGGCTGGAGTTGGAAGCGGATGCCCAGCCAGCCGTTTCCCTTGATGGTGCGTTGGAAATTGATAGCGGCTACCGTATCGGCGAAGACGAAGAAATTACATGTTGGTCTTTCGTTTCGCAGTCTTTTGTCCATCAGGTCAAACTCGTGGCCCAGCATTTTATAGATACGGTTTTCACAGACGTACCTGCCGCTGGGCTCGGGGCCGTAGATTTCGTCGGAGTAGGTTTTGTCGTAAGCCGACATGGTTTTTGCGATTGTCCCTGCGGCGGCGCCTACCTGGAAGAAATACCGGGCTACTTCCTGGCCGGCGCCGATTTCGGCGAAGGTACCGTAGATAGCGGGATCCAGGTTGATTTCGAGAGCTTTTTGTTCGGTTTCGAGTAATTGGCGCATATCCAGGAATAAACGTTTTCGAGTATTTGAACGTTTTTTTCGGGGAAGATGTTGAAAAACCATTTGTACAATTGGTTTTGCGTAAATTTGCCCCCGATTTGTGCATTGCAGGTAAAAGCGCGCTTCTTACCTCTGGGGGAGTTTGAAAAATGCGATGATCGGGGCCGGCACAAAATAATATTTCCTGCCACAGGCAAAGAAATAACGATTACGACGCCTTGCCGGCACAGCGGACGGTCCCTTTGTACAACTTTACAATTCTAATACAGCTAAGCGTTATGTTTCCGGAGTATGATGTAATTGTGGTAGGGGCGGGGCATGCCGGATGTGAAGCGGCTGCTGCTGCGGCCAATCTGGGTTCGAAGGTCTTATTGGTGACTATGAACATGCAGACAATTGCGCAGATGTCCTGCAATCCTGCCATGGGTGGGGTAGCAAAAGGACAAATCGTGCGGGAGATTGATGCTTTGGGAGGGTATTCCGGGATAGTAACGGACCATACGATGGTACAGTTTCGGATGTTGAACCAGTCAAAAGGCCCTGCGATGTGGAGCCCGCGTGCCCAAAGCGACCGGATGTTGTTTGCACGGAAGTGGCGGATGATGCTCGAGGCCCATCCCAATATTGATTTCTGGCAGGAAATGGCTTTGGGGCTACTCGTGAAAGGTGGCCGAATTTGCGGGGTACGTACGGGTATGGGGCTGGAAATCCCGGGGAAGGCGGTCGTTTTGACCAACGGGACCTTCCTCAATGGCGTCATACACATTGGGGAGAAACAAATTGGAGGCGGCAGGGCAGGAGAGGGTGCGGCACGGGGTATTACGGAGCAGTTAATCGAACTGGGCTTTGAGGCGGGACGGATGAAAACGGGTACCCCGCCCCGTGTGGACGGCCGTACGATTCGCTATGATTTGATGGAAGTGCAGCCCGGAGACGAGGTCCCGGGAAAATTTTCCTATGCTGATACACCTGGGCTAACGCGGCAGTTGCCTTGCCATATCACCTATACCAGTCCGGAAGTACACGCCATGCTGCGCACCGGATTTGATCGTTCCCCGATGTTCAATGGCAGGATACAGGGGTTGGGGCCGCGCTATTGCCCGTCTATTGAGGACAAGATTGACCGCTTTGCCGATCGCGACCGGCATCAGTTATTTGTAGAACCGGAGGGGTGGGATACCTGTGAGGTGTATATCAATGGTTTTTCCTCCTCTTTGCCGGAGGATGTTCAGTATCATGCACTACGCCGGATCCGTGGGTTTGAGGAGGTGAAAATGTTTCGTCCGGGCTATGCGATCGAATATGACTATTTTCCGCCTACGCAGCTCGGCCCCAGCCTGGAAACGCATCTGGTCAAAAACCTGTTTTTTGCGGGGCAGATTAATGGTACTACCGGTTACGAAGAAGCAGCATGCCAGGGACTGATGGCCGGCATCAATGCCCATTTGTCCATAAGGGAGGAGGCCCCCTTCATTCTGGAGCGTTCGGAAGCGTATATTGGGGTGTTGATTGATGACCTCGTGAATAAAGGTACGGAAGAGCCCTACCGAATGTTTACTTCGCGGGCTGAATACCGTATTTTGTTGCGTCAGGACAATGCCGACCTTCGCCTGAGCCCACAGGCCGCTAAGCTGGGTATGATGGGGATGGAGCAGCGCATGGAACGTGTGCGGCAAAAGGAATCCTCTGCTCGGGCGATTACGGACTTTCTGGAAGGTTTCAGCATTGCACCGGAACAGATAAATGGGTTTCTGGAAAACCAGGGGAGCGCCCCGATCAGGCAAAAAGTCAGACTGGACAGTATCTTGCTGCGCCCGAATATTAATTTGGTACAGCTCCGTGCAGTTGCCCCAGCACTCGATACCTTCCTGATGGGTTTCGACCCCGAGTTTGTCCAACTTGCGGAGATCAACATGAAATATGCGGGGTATATCCGTAAGGAACAGGAAATGGTGGAAAAAATGAGCCGACTGGAGGAAGTCCGGCTCCGGGAGGATTTTGACTATCGCGCGATTGGGTCGCTGTCCAGGGAAGCCCGGGATAAGCTATCGGCCATCCGGCCGCGTACGATTGGGCAAGCCAGCCGGATCAGCGGGGTGTCGCCTGCGGATATCGGCGTGTTGCTTGTACACATGGGTAGATGAACATCCACAATATTTTAATCAAAAATCTAAATTTATGCTGTACACCATACTAAAACATGCACATTCCGGTTTGCGCTGGATGGTGCTACTGGTCTTGCTGGCCGCTGTAGCAAATGCTTTTTTGAAGTGGCGAAACGGGGCGTCCATGGGGCAATCGGATCGCAGGCTCAACCTTTTTGCGCTGGTCGCTTTGCATCTCCAGTTCGTATTGGGGCTATTATTGTACTTCATCAGTGAGCGGGTAGTATTTTCTGCCGAGTCTATGAAAGTTGCCGTTAACCGATTTTTTTTGGTGGAGCATCCTTCGCTGATGATCCTCGCAGTCTTGCTTGTCACCGTTGGATACAGCAGGGCTAAGCGTGCTGCTTCTGATGTCGTGGCATTCAGAAGGGCTTTCTGGTTTTTTTTGGTGGGTTTGGCGCTGATATTACTTGGCATACCCTGGCCAATGCAAGGTTATGGTACCGGATGGTTTTGATGCAGGAAATGGTTTCTTCTTGCCAATTTCGCCAAATTTAAGTTTGAAAAATACGCAGTTATTCAAAATAATATTCTGAAGTCACAGGCAGCAAAAACCTTTTGACAACCCCGGAATATTCTTTTGAGAGAGGTTGTGTAAAAAGGTTTTCGCCGCCTGCGGCGGCGAAATATTCTTTGGATGGAG
>JBMOJO010000401.1:0-2596 GCA_049315745.1 Saprospiraceae bacterium
ATTTATCCCCAAATGGCAATCGTAGGGGCGAATAAACATTCGCCCAAACCACCGTGCCAGGCAAAACCCACGGTGGTTTGATTTTGCACGTCGCCCCGGGGCGGTGCATTGCCCATGCCGGGTTGCCCCGACATTTTAGGAATAACGCCGGTGTGGTCATTACCGCATTTTCCATCCCGCAGGCGGTGCTGCCGGGCATCGTTGGGCGAATGTTTATTCGCCCCTACACCTGAAATTGGGGGGGAGGATGAGGGGGGAGACTGTCTGAATCAGGATTTTCAGGATTTTAGGATTATTAGGATTGTGGGAGATGGTGATGACAGTTCAAACACCTGGTCTTGCTCTATGATGTGGACGCCACCGGAATTGCGGCTATGGAAAGGCTGGAAAAAGAACACGCTGCATTTGGCCTAAAGGGGCTTCGACTTCCCCTATCCGGCGAAAAAGACCAGAAGGACATTTCCGATTTTTTCCGGCAGGGACATGGCCGCGAGGACTTGCTGATGTTGTTCCGGGAACTACTCGACAAACTCTATGAAGAAACCCTCCAGGTCATGCGCTCCTGTGAAGTGGATTTTGACAACCCGCCGGAGGTGCCCATGACCATCCTGGCCATCAACGACGTACCGATCGGCAGTCCCGGGAACCTCGTCTGCATCACCGGGCCGGAAGGCAGCGGAAAATCCAACTTCCTGGGAGGTATCCTCTCCGGGGCAATCCGCGAAATGGGTACCGAGGTGGACACCCTGGGCACGACCGTACAAGGAAATGCCCTGGGACTTGGGGTTTTGCTCTACGACACCGAACAAGCCGAATATCAATTCTACAAAAACCTGGCGCAAATCCTGAAACGCGCCGGGCTGCGCCGTCCTCCTGCCTGGCTAAAGGCATACAGCCTGGTGGGGATTTCCCGCAGCGAGCGCATGAAGCGCATCCTGGAATCTATGGACAGGTATTATTATGAGTATGGCGGTATCCACTTGGTGGTCATTGACGGGATCGCCGACCTTTTGGCCGGGGTAAACGACGAGGAAAGCTCCGTTTGGCTCATCGAAGAACTTTTTCGGCTATCGGTAATTTACAAAACCGTCATCCTGTCCGTCTTGCATACCGTACCCACCGGACTCAAACTCCGAGGGCACCTGGGATCAGAAATGCAGCGCAAAGCTGCCGGAATCCTGCTGATCGAAAAGGAAGAAAACAGCGCGGACAGCCTGGTCAAAGCCCTGAAAGTGCGCGAAGGTTCCCCGCTGGACGTGCCAATCATCCGCTTTGGCTGGAGCAAAACAGAAGGAAGGCACGTTTACCTCGGCGAAATGGAAAAAGTGGATGCCAAAGCGCATAAGATCAGGGAACTCCGGCAAAAAGCTGAAGCCATATTTATGCACAAAAGCCATCTTTCCCAGGAGGAGCTACAAAAAGGGCTCATGGACGCCTACGGCATACAGGAACGCACCGCCAGAACCTATATCCAAACCATGAAAGAAGAGCGAATTGTGGAAAAATCCGTCCAATTTCCAGGGGTTTACACCATTCTACAAAGCCAAAAACCCACCAGTTAGGGCAAAATCCGACCAGCTTACCTCCATTTCGTTTTATTATTTCATCTATTACCGGGCAAAACCTTATACGCTCCGGAAGAAAGCCCCCTGTTTTTAGGGGGTTTTCCTTTTTGTGAGGGTGAAAGATTTATACTTTCCTGGCTCCGCGCATGTATTTGATAAAGTCATCAGACCCAATGACCTCGACCTCGTTGGGAAAACCCAGGGCAAAACGTCCTGGGGCCTGGTAATCCTGCACATGCGCTTTGAAATGAAAGGATTTCAACTCAGGAATTTCCTTGATAAAAGGGCGGCTTCGTGGGTATTGTTCCCTAAAAATCAGGTAAGCACGCATGGAAAGCAACATGGAGACCTCTTTATCCAGCTTGCTGCCCTGAAAACCGAACACATCCGGCTCGTGAAAGGCGTGCTGAGGGGTGTATTTCATCTTTTTGTCCAAAATCTCGACCCTGCTGATCCGTTCGATCTTAGACTTGTTGCGATGGGATTCTCATGGGTTAAAAATGGCTCTTTTTCGCCCACACTGCGACTTTTTTCGGTCACGTAGCTGGGCTATGCTCCCTCAAAAAGCCTTCGCGTGGACGAAAAATAGCTCATTTTTTCCACCAAGATAACCCATCCCAACAAGTCTATTGAAGTACTTGTTCATTTTGGAAGACACCTCAAACGCACCAACGGAAATAAAGTCAGGGGTAAAGGCCACAGGTTCTACCAAACGGTCGGAAATCGTTTGACTGGAGGCAGATTGGTATTGTTTAAGCACAACCTGGCGTTTGTCGGCAATAGCCGTGGAAAGGTCTTCGATAATTTTAGAAATGTGGGCTTTGGAAATATCCTTCACTACCCCGACGGTCTCCGACAGGTACCTTATTTTGTCAATCAAGCCCTGGGCAAGAGCGTTTGTTTTTGAGTCCCTCGAAATCAATTTTTCAAGAAATTCTATCTCCTCATTAGAAAAACGGACATCCTCCTTTTGAACTTCGTCCTCGTCCGCAATGTAATAGGTGAAATTTGGCCCCCTTTCCACTTTAATC